>NZ_JBEZXS010000115.1:0-1031 GCF_040638185.1 Streptomyces sp. NPDC026672 | reverse complement strand
TCCGAGGGCACCCCGCAGCAGCCGCACGGCACGTTCCGCACGGCGGCGCGGCGGCTGGAGGCGATCGCCGCGATGGGCTTCGACGTCGTCTACCTCCCGCCGATCCACCCGATCGGCACCACGCACCGCAAGGGCCGCAACAACACCCTCACCCCCACCCCTGACGATGTGGGGGTGCCGTGGGCGATCGGCTCGCCCGAGGGCGGCCACGACACCGTCCACCCCGCCCTGGGCACCCTCGCCGACTTCGACGCCTTCGTCACCCGCGCCCAGGAATTGGGCCTGGAGGTGGCACTGGACTTCGCCCTGCAGTGCTCACCCGACCATCCCTGGGTCCTCAAGCACCCCGAGTGGTTCCACCACCGCGCCGACGGCACCATCGCCCACGCGGAGAACCCGCCCAAGAAGTACCAGGACATCTACCCCATCGCCTTCGACACCGACATGGACGGCCTCATCACCGAGACCGTCCGCGTGCTGCGGCACTGGATGGCCCACGGAGTGCGGATCTTCCGCGTCGACAACCCCCACACCAAACCCGTCGTCTTCTGGGAACGCGTCATCACCGAGGTCAACACCACCGACCCCGACGTGATCTTCCTCGCCGAGGCGTTCACCCGCCCCGCCATGATGCGCACCCTCGCCCAGGCGGGCTTCCAGCAGTCCTACACCTACTTCACCTGGCGCACCACCAAGACCGAACTCACCGACTACCTCACCGAACTGTCCGGGGAGTCGGCCGCCTGGATGCGCCCCAACCTCTTCGCCAACACCCCCGACATCCTCCACGCCTACCTCCAGCACGGCCACCGCCCCGCCTTCGAGACCCGCGCCGTCCTCGCCGCCACCCTCTCCCCCACCTGGGGCATCTACAGCGGCTACGAACTCTGCGAGAACACCCCCCTGCGCGAAGGCAGCGAGGAATACCTCGACTCCGAGAAGTACCAGCTCAAACCCCGCGACTGGGACACCGCCGCACGCGAGGGCCACACCATCGCCCCCCTCATCACCCGCCTCAACACCATCAGGCG
>NZ_JBEZXS010000114.1:0-1193 GCF_040638185.1 Streptomyces sp. NPDC026672 | reverse complement strand
ACACAGTGGACGCGAGCAACTGAGGACAAGCCCTCGGCCTATTAGTACCGGTCACCTCCACCAGTCACCTGGCTTCCAGATCCGGCCTATCAACCCAGTCGTCTACTGGGAGCCTTACCCCATCAAGTGGGTGGGAGTCCTCATCTCGAAGCAGGCTTCCCGCTTAGATGCTTTCAGCGGTTATCCCTCCCGAACGTAGCCAACCAGCCATGCCCTTGGCAGAACAACTGGCACACCAGAGGTTCGTCCGTCCCGGTCCTCTCGTACTAGGGACAGCCCTTCTCAAGACTCCTACGCGCACAGCGGATAGGGACCGAACTGTCTCACGACGTTCTAAACCCAGCTCGCGTACCGCTTTAATGGGCGAACAGCCCAACCCTTGGGACCGACTCCAGCCCCAGGATGCGACGAGCCGACATCGAGGTGCCAAACCATCCCGTCGATATGGACTCTTGGGGAAGATCAGCCTGTTATCCCCGGGGTACCTTTTATCCGTTGAGCGACGGCGCTTCCACAAGCCACCGCCGGATCACTAGTCCCGACTTTCGTCCCTGCTCGACCCGTCGGTCTCACAGTCAAGCTCCCTTGTGCACTTACACTCAACACCTGATTGCCAACCAGGCTGAGGGAACCTTTGGGCGCCTCCGTTACCCTTTAGGAGGCAACCGCCCCAGTTAAACTACCCATCAGACACTGTCCCTGATCCGGA
This sequence comes from Streptomyces sp. NPDC026672, assembly GCF_040638185.1. Lineage (NCBI taxonomy): Bacteria > Bacillati > Actinomycetota > Actinomycetes > Kitasatosporales > Streptomycetaceae > Streptomyces > Streptomyces sp. NPDC026672. The sequence continues at coordinate 484 of NZ_JBEZXS010000114.1, read as the reverse complement.
TCACGGACCCAGGTTAGACATCCAGCACGACCAGACTGGTATTTCAACGACGACTCCACCCCAACTGGCGTTGGGACTTCAAAGTCTCCCAGCTATCCTACACAAGCCGAACCGAACACCAATATCAAACTGTAGTAAAGGTCCCGGGGTCTTTCCGTCCTGCTGCGCGAAACGAGCATCTTTACTCGTAGTGCAATTTCACCGGGCCTATGGTTGAGACAGTCGAGAAGTCGTTACGCCATTCGTGCAGGTCGGAACTTACCCGACAAGGAATTTCGCTACCTTAGGATGGTTATAGTTACCACCGCCGTTTACTGGCGCTTAAGTTCTCAGCTTCGCCACCCCGAAAGATGACTAACCGGTCCCCTTAACGTTCCAGCACCGGGCAGGCGTCAGTCCGTATACATCGCCTTACGGCTTCGCACGGACCTGTGTTTTTAGTAAACAGTCGCTTCTCGCTGGTCTCTGCGGCCACCCCCAGCTC
>NZ_JBEZXS010000113.1:0-1249 GCF_040638185.1 Streptomyces sp. NPDC026672 | reverse complement strand
CCGCGGCGTCTGGTGCGTGCAATCGCAAGGCGGAGGATCGCCCTCGTACTGGATGTACTTGGGCGTTCCGACAACGCAGCGAGTGTGCGTGCCAGACGCCGCGGGCCAGGCGGGACTTTCGAAACACGCCCTAGGGGGCCACGCTGAGCGGGACGGCGCCTTGGGCGGGACGGATTCGCGGGGGCGGGCGGGTCCGGGGGCGCCAGACGTACGGCGCGGGCGGGTCCGGGGGCGCCAGATGTGTGGCGCGGGCGGGTCTGCGGGGCGGCCGAACTTGTGGGGTCGAGTGATCCGTGGGCAGACCGGATCCGTGGGCCGGCTGATCTGAGGGGCGGGTGGATCTGCGCGTCGGGCGGAGCCGTGGGCCGGCTGGATGTGTGGCCGCCGATCCGAGGAGCGGGCGTCCTGCGGACCGGGCGGGGCGTGGATCCGAGGGGCGGGCGGATCCACGTGTCGGACGGAGGCGCGGACGGGCGGTCGGCCCGGTGAGGCGGGTGGTTCGGTGGGTGGGACGGGGCGTCCAGGGCCCCTGATAGCTTCGGCCCATGGTCAAGAAGTCCGTCCCCGACGCCGCCCGGCGCAGCGAGAAGTCCCGGCGTGCGATCCACGACGCCGCGCTCACCCTCGTCGCCGAGGTCGGGTACCCGAGGACCACCGTCGAGGGGATCGCCGCACGGGCCGGGGTCGGCAAGCAGACCATCTACCGCTGGTGGGGCTCCAAGGCCGACGTCCTCCTCGAAGCCTTCCTCGACCTCGGCGAACGGGCCGCCCGCGACCTCGGGCAGGAGCCCTACCGCATCCCGGACACCGGTGACCTCGCCGCCGACCTCAAGGCCGTGCTGCGGGCCACCGTCGACGAACTGCTCGACCCCCGCTTCGAGGCGCCCTCGCGCGCGCTGGCCGCCGAGGGCGTCGTCAACGAGCAGCTCGGCAGGGAGTTCGTCGGCAAGCTCCTCGAACCCCAGCTGCGGCTGTACGTCGACCGGTTGCGCGCCGCGCAGCAGGCCGGGCAGGTCCGTCCCGAGGTGGACCCGCGCATCGCCCTCGAACTGTTCGTCTCACCGCTCGCCCAGCGCTGGCTCCAGCACACGGGCCCCATCTCGTACGCCTACACCGACACCCTGGTCGACTACGCCCTCCACGGCCTCACACCCCGCTAGGGCGTGTTTCGAAAGTCCCGCCTGGCCCGCGACGCCTGGCACGCACACTCGCTGCGTTGTCGGAACGCCCGAGTACATCCAGTACGAGG
>NZ_JBEZXS010000112.1:0-1294 GCF_040638185.1 Streptomyces sp. NPDC026672 | reverse complement strand
TGGAAGGCCATGTGGCATTCGTCGCCGCCGCTCTGGTAGTCGCCGAAGTAGTCGACGACGTCCTCGGGCCACTGGTTCGCCTCCGCCAGCAGCACGGTGTCCGGGTACATCGCGTCGATCTCGCGCCGGACGCGCCGCAGGAACTCGTGCGTGGCGGGCAGGTTCTCGCAGTTGGTGCCCTCGGCCGCGTAGAGGTAGGGCACGGCGTCCAGCCGGAAGCCGTCGATGCCGAGGTCCAGCCAGAAGCGCAGGGCCGCCAGGATCTCCTCCTGCACCGCCGGGTTCTCGTAGTTGAGGTCCGGCTGGTGGGAGAAGAAGCGGTGGAAGTAGTACTGCCCGCGGACCGGGTCGTAGGTCCAGTTGGACGCCTCGGTGTCCACGAAGATGATCCGCGCGTCGGCGTAGCGCTTGTCGTCGTCGCCCCACATGTAGTAGTCGCCGTACGGGCCGTCGGGGTCCTTGCGGGACTCCTGGAACCACGGGTGCTGGTCGCTGGTGTGGTTCATGACGAAGTCGATGATGACGCGCATGCCGCGTTGGTGGGCGGCGTCGACGAACTCCACGAAGTCGGCCAGGTCACCGAACTCCGGCAGCACCGCCGTGTAGTCCGAGACGTCGTAACCCCCGTCCCGCAAGGGCGACTTGAAGAAGGGCGGCAGCCACAGGCAGTCGACCCCGAGCCACTGGAGGTAGTCCAGCCTCGCGGTGAGACCCTTGAGGTCGCCCACGCCGTCGCCGTCGCTGTCCTGGAAGGAACGGACCAGGACCTCGTAGAAGACGGCACGTTTGAACCACTCGGGATCGCGGTCCCTCGCGGGCGTGTCCTCGAAGGTGTCGTGGACGGGCTCGTTGACAGTCATGGGGCTGCGGGTCCTCCGGGGTGCGGTGAGTCGGACGGTCACTGGACGTGGAGCACGTGCGCGGGCGCCCGGCCGGGCTCCAGCCGCACATAGCCGGTGCTGCTGCCCCACCGGTAGGTCTCGCCCGTCAGTTCGTCGTGCAGGGACAGGGCGGCGCGCCGGTCCAGGCCGAGTTGTGGCATGTCCAACGAGACCGTGGCCTCCTGGGTGTGGTGCGGATCGAGGTTGACGACCACCAGGACCGTGTCGTCACCCGTTCGCTTGCTGTACGCGATCACGGACTCGTTGTCCGTGGTGTGGAAGTGCAGGTTCCGCAGCCGGCGCAGCGCGGGGTGCCGGCGCCTGATGGTGTTGAGGCGGGTGATGAGGGGGGCGATGGTGTGGCCCTCGCGTGCGGCGGTGTCCCAGTCGCGGGGTTTGAGCTGGTACTTCTC
>NZ_JBEZXS010000111.1:0-1401 GCF_040638185.1 Streptomyces sp. NPDC026672 | reverse complement strand
CGACGACCCGACAGGTCACGACTCCCACGGAATCACCACTGCTATCCCCGACCAGCGGAAACGCACCGATCACGCCCGAAAAGACAACAGCTTCTTAGCCACTTGCCGAACCAGGACGACGATCCTTTGCCTTGATCTTCCGCTTGCCGGCGCGGGGTACCAGCCTTACGGCGGCCTCGGCTATCTCGCGGTCCAGCTCAGGTAGCAAGCTCGTGTACGTGTCCGAGGTCAGCGTGATGGTGGAGTGCCGCAGGGTCTCCTTCACGGCGTGGATGTCGCCGCCGCCTCCGTGCGTGAGCGTGGCGGCGACGTGGCGCAGGTCCCGCAGGGTGATGGGCGGCAGGTCAGTCGTGGCGAGGATGCGGCGGAAAGTCTCGGAGACCGTCCCAGGGTGGAGCCACGAGCCGTCTTCCTTCGTGAAGACCTTGCCGGTGTCCTGCCAGGCTTCGCCCCACTGCACGCGCTCCTTCTCTTGGCGGGCTTTGTGGTCGCGCAGTTCGGAGATGGTCGTGCTGTCGAGCGCGATCGTGTTGGCGCTGCCGTCCGTCTTGGGTTCCGACTCGTAGGGGTCCCAGCCGTCCACCACGATCTCCTTGGCGGGAGTGATGAGGCCGGCCTCAAGGTCGATCTCGTGCCAGTCCTGGCCGACCGCCTCGCCGCGACGGAGGCCGCGAGTACCCATGAGGTGGAAGATCGCGTACAGGCGGTCGCCCTCGGCTGCGTCCAGGAAGGCGCCGAACTGCTGCGGGGTCCACACCATCACAGGGCCGGGGGTCTCGCCCGTCTCGCGCCAGCGCCGGACTCGTTCATCGGTCCAGAGAAGTGGCTTCGGGCGCTTGCCGGACTCCAACTCGACGTGGGACGCCGGGTTGAAGGTGATGAGCTGCTGGCGATCGCTGAGTTCAGGGCCGCGCGCAGGGTGCGGCGGATCGCCTGACGGGATGCCGGGCCGGTGATCTTCCGGAACGGCTTCATCTCCGCCAGCTTGGCCCGCTCGGCCGCGAGCAGCTTCCGCTCGGCTCCCACGGGGCGGCCGGGCTTGCTCGGCTTGCAGTGGGCGATCTGCTCGCGGCGGGCCTCGTTCTCGGCCGCGATGACCTCGTTGCCGTCGGCTATCCCGTCGAACATCTCCACCAGGTGGCCGACGTTGAGGCGGTCGAGGCGTACGTGGCCGATGCGCGGCTTCAGATGGACGCGGATGTGGGAGGCGTAGCCGTTGAGCGTGGTCTTGCGGCGCTTCTTCGCGGCGAACCACTGGTCGAGCCACTCACCGACGGTGAGGCTGCCACGGAGGGCCAGGCCCGCCCTCAGGCGGCTCTACCTTCTTGATCGGGTTGATCGAGCCATTCGTAGGGTTGGGTCGCCCAGGGGTGCTGGGTGTGGCTATCAGGCGGCTGCCAT
>NZ_JBEZXS010000110.1:0-1449 GCF_040638185.1 Streptomyces sp. NPDC026672 | reverse complement strand
GGCTCTACCTTCTTGATCGGGTTGATCGAGCCATTCGTAGGGTTGGGTCGCCCAGGGGTGCTGGGTGTGGCTATCAGGCGGCTGCCATCTCGTGGCATACGACGCTTCGCCGCCCGGCACCCCACGACGACTCGGCCGCCGATTAGGAAGTGCGAACAAGTCGCTGTGTAGAGCAATGCCGGCGAGGTCGTCCGTGGCACGAACAGAACGAGCGCGTACGTCAGGAGCACGATGAGCCGGATATGGGCGGGGATCGACAGCGGCAAGGGCCACCATCACGCCCTCGCCGTGGACGCCGACGGCAAGACGCTGCTGTCGCGGCGGGTCGCCAACGACGAGCCCGAGCTGCTGAGGCTGATCGGCGACGTCCTGGACCTGGCCGACGGCCGCGAGGTCACCTGGGCCATCGACATGACCGGCGGGGAACCCGCGCTGCTGCTGGCCTTGCTGGTCAGCCACGGCCAGGAGGTCCTCTACATGCCCGGCCGCCTGGTGAACCGGGCCTCCGACGGCTACCGCGGCGAAGGCAAGACAGACGCCCGTGACGCCTACGTCATCGCCGACCAGGCCAGGATGCGCCGCGACCTGCGGCCCATCCGCCCCGGCGACGAGGCCGCCGTCGAGCTGAAGCTGCTGACCGGACGTCGGTCCGACCTGGTGGAGGACCGCACACGCGTCGTCAACCGCCTGCGCGGCACCCTGCTGAGCATGTTCCCGGCCCTGGAACGGGCCCTGGACGTGACGAACACCGGCCCGCTCGAGCTGCTGACGGGTTACCAGACCCCAGCCGCGATTCGCCGGATCGGGGCCACCCGGCTGACCACATGGCTGGCCAACCGCAAGGTCCGCAACCCGCGAGCCCTGGCCGAGGCGGCAGTCGAAGCCGCCGAGCGTCAGCACACCGCTGTCCCCGGGGAGAAGACCATTGCGAAGCTGGTCCACACCCTGGCCGGGGAGGTGATGGCCCTCAACGAGCGGATCGCCGAAATGGACAAGCTCGTCGAGGGCCGGTTTCGCGAGCACGAGCTCGCCGACATCGTCCTGAGCGTCCCCGGCATCGGGGCGACCCTCGGCGCCGAGTTCCTCGCCGCCGTCGGCGGCGACCTGGACGAATTCGACTCCCCGGACGCCCTGGCCGCCTTCGCCGGCGTCGCCCCCGCCCCTCGCGACTCGGGCAAAGTCAGCGGCAACTTCCACCGGCCGGTCACCTACCACCGGAGACTCCAGCGTGTCTTCTACACCTCCGCGCTGGTCAGCGTCCGCTACGACCCCAACTCGCGGAAGTTCTACGACCGCAAACGCGCCGAAGGCAAGAAGCACGTCCAGGCTGTGCTCGCCCTCGCCCGCCGACGCGTGAACGTCATCTGGGCCCTGATCCGTGACCGACGGTGCTACCAAGTCACACCTCCGGTGACTACAGCCGCTTGACAGGAGCATTAGGAAGCGTCG
>NZ_JBEZXS010000109.1:0-1494 GCF_040638185.1 Streptomyces sp. NPDC026672 | reverse complement strand
GGGGGGGTGCCTCTATGTCTTTCGTCAAGCGAGGCGTGGGGTTCTGGGTTCGTAGAAGGTGCCGTCGCGGAGCATCGCGAACAGCACGTTGATCCGTTGTCGGGCCAGGCGGAGGAGTGCCTGGGTGTGGGTCTTCCCGCGAGCGCGGCATTTGTTGTAGTAGGTGCGGGAGGCGGGATCGTGCAGGGCGGCGAACGCGGACAGGAACATCGCGCGTTTCAGTTGCCGGTTGCCGCCTCTGGGTGCGTGTTCGCCGTGGATCGATGTCCCCGACGACTTGGTCGTCGGGGCGAGTCCGGCGTAGGAGGCGAGGTGGGCGGCGGTAGGGAAGCCGGTGCCGTCGCCGACGGTGACCAGCAAGGTGGCGGCGGTCCTGACCGCGACTCCTGGAATCGAGGTCAGGACCGGGGAAAGAGGGTGAGCCTCCAGCAGCTGTCCGATCTGCGCTTCCAGGGCTCGTCGCTGTTCGTGGACGGCCGCGAGCGAGCGGACCAGGGACGGGATCACGAGGTCGAGGGTGCCGGTGCCCGGGACCACGACGGTCTGCTCGTCGAGCGCGTCGAAGACCTCGTCGATCAGCCGCTGGGCCATGCGAGGGGCCTTGGGGCGGATCACCTCAACCAGCCTGCGGCGTCCGGCTTTGCGCAGGGCGGCCGGCGATCCGTGGCGTTCCAGCAGCCAGGTGACCGCCTGGTGGTCCAGACGCGGGCCCAGGACTCGTTCCAGGGACGGGTGGAACTGGGTGAGCAGGCCGCGTATCCGGTTGGAGGTGCGGGTGGCCTCGGCGGCGAGGTCCTGGTCGAAGCCGACGAGGACGGTGAGTTCGGCGGTGATCTCGTCGGTCAGCTGAAGCGAGCGCAGGGTGTGCGGCATGGTGCGGGCGGCGTCCGTGATGACGGCCGCGTCGCGGGCGTCGGTCTTCGCCTCGCCCGGGTAGAGGTCGGCGATCCGCCGCATCGCGAGTCCGGGCAGGTAGGCGACCTTGCAGCCGGCGCCCCGGGCGACCGTCAGGGGCAGGGCTCCGATCGAGGCGGGCTGGTCCACGATCACCAGCACGGTGCCGAACTTCGCGGCCAGCTTGTCGAAGACAGCCCGCAGTTTCGGCTCGCTGTTGGGCAGCTGTTTGTCGTAGACCTTCTTCCCGGCCGGGGTCAGCCCGTGCCCGTGATGGGCGCTCTTGCCGACGTCCAGGCCGAGGAAGACGCCCACGTCGTCGATGTCGTCCAACCCATCCTCCCGAGCAGGGTGTGTGCGGTGCTGGCCAGGGCGTTGGCGTCGTATGCGCGCATCCACGTTATGCAGACCTGCCGCCCGCGAACGGCCGGGCATTGCGCCAGGCCAGGCGGTAGCCGGACCTCTCATCAGCGTCTCCAACGGCGCCTCCCGGGCCCGGTGACACCACCCCCCAGGTCATCCGTTCGACAGGGGGGACCAGTCATGCCGGGCCCGGAGGCCAGCGGCCCTCTTGCAGGACCGCCAAGAACATAACGGGGG
>NZ_JBEZXS010000107.1:0-1665 GCF_040638185.1 Streptomyces sp. NPDC026672 | reverse complement strand
AGAAGCTGTTGTCTTTTCGGGCGTGATCGGTGCGTTTCCGCTGGTCGGGGATAGCAGTGGTGATTCCGTGGGAGTCGTGACCTGTCGGGTCGTCGTTCCCCGGGAGGTCACGGATGCCGTCGGTTGTCGGACTGCTGGAACAGCACGAGCTCGCCGCTCGCCGTCGAGTCGACGGGCTGCGGGAGGAGGCCGACCGCATCCAGGCCGAGCTGGCTGCGGCCGAGCAGGAATGGCAGGAGTGGGCGATTGCCCGCAGGCGGGTCGACACGGTGCTGGCTCCGGATAGCGGCGACACCGCCGGCACGGAGGCCACTGGCGATCGGCGGGATGCGGACGCGCCGACGGAACCCCGGGACGCGGCGAAGCCGAAGTCGCAGGTGCCGGCGTGGCGCCAGGGGCTGGCCTGGTCGGCGCTGTCGGTCGACTACCAGCGCATCCTCACGGCGCTCGCAGACCGGGACCGGCTTCATCAAGGGCCGCTGACCTGCCAAGAGATGGCTGCGTTGTTCGGTATGGACGTGGTGCCGGCGCGGGTGGAGGCACTGCGGTCGAAGGCGAAACGCCTGGTCGCGCGGGGTTGGCTGGCCGAGCGGCAGCCGGGCCGGTTCACCCTCGTGGCAGGCGTGACCGGGCCAGGCTGCGCGTCATGAGCAGGGTCATCGACCAGTAGATCATCGCCTCGGCGCTGGTGGTGCGCCGCTCGAAGTCGCGCACCAGACGGCGGCTTCGCATCAGGTGGGCGAAAAGGCGCTCGACGATCCACCGCTTGGGCAGCACCACGAACCCCTTCTGGTCGTCGCTGCGTTTGACGATCGCCAGGACCAGGGTGAACGTGGCCAGGCAGTACTCGACGAGGCTGCCGGTGTAGCCGCCGTCGGCCCAGACCAGTTCGAGGCGGTGGTGCACGTCGGCGACCTGCCCGAGCAGGACCTGGGCGGCGATGCGGTCGCCGGTGTCCGCGGCGGTGACCATCACGCCCAGCAGCAGACCGAGCGTGTCGACCACGACGTGCCGCTTGCGGCCGTTGATCAGCTTGCCGCCGTCGAAGCCCCGGCTGTCCCCACCGACGACGGCGTCCGCCTTGACGGACTGCGAATCGATCACTGCGGCCGTCGGCTCCGCATCCCGCCCCAACTCCTCGCGCACCCTCGCGCGCAACCGGTCGTGGAACTCCTTGACCAGCAAGTTGTCGCGCCAGCGGCGGAAGAATGCGTAAATGCGGTCCCACGGCGGAAAGTCGACGGGCATCGCTCGCCACTTGATCCCGTTGTCCACGAGATACCGGATCGCATCGAGCATCGCCCGGTGGCAGTACGCCTCCGGCCGGCCGCCCCGGCCACGCATCCAGCCCGGCACCGGCAGCAACGGGCGGATGACGGTCCACTCCCCGTCCGTCATGTCCGTCGGATAGCGAGGCTGCCGCGTCCCGTTGTCGGCGGCGTTTCCGAACCGGTGAGCCAGGCAGTCACACTCCCAGGTGACCGCGCTGGACTGCCCGGCCATCGACACGCAAGACTGCTGCACCAGGGCCTCCCGCTGCTCGGTGATTCGACACCAACGAGCTGTTCAGGAGGCCCTGTTCGTATGCGCCCAGCGTCCCACGACCACCCGATCGGGACTCCCGTTCGACGCGCATCCCTCAAGATCGAAAAGACAACAGCTTCT
>NZ_JBEZXS010000106.1:0-1715 GCF_040638185.1 Streptomyces sp. NPDC026672 | reverse complement strand
GAGGCCCTGTTCGTATGCGCCCAGCGTCCCACGACCACCCGATCGGGACTCCCGTTCGACGCGCATCCCTCAAGATCGAAAAGACAACAGCTTCTAAATCCGCTGCAGGGATGAAGGCACCGGTAGCAACAGATGTCTCTCCCTGTCGGGTCTTCTCCCAAGCCGAGCCTGAGTACCTCCCGGCTCAACTCAATCTTGGTGAAGCGGGCCAAGGGGTCTCTGGGCCGAGACACCCAACTCACCTCGTGGAGCTGCAGCTCGGACATGACGGATCGCGGAAAGGCGGAGACGGTCTCACCAACGGGGTGTGAACAGCTGCGCGAGCCGCACACGTTGCATGCTCCGTCAGCGTCATGCCGCACGGTGACGTCGTATCGGGTATCGAGCAGGTGCGGGCAATAATCGATGTCCTGCCCGCACAAAGAGCAGTTTCGAGTCGCGGTGAAGCCGGCAGACATGCCCCATCTGCTGTGCATAAGCGTGAGGCGGCAGACGTCCCAGTAGGTGTCGTCGGAGTACTCGATGTTGCAGTCGAACAGCCCACCTACGAGGGCTGCGACATGGTGGGCGTGTCGGTGGGCGAGTTCGGAAAGCTCGCTGTCTTCGAGGAAGTTGTAGGCGTCAACGGCACGGGCCAGAGAGGTGCGTGCCGCCGTTTCCAGATCGCGCCACGGATCGACGGGCTGGCGCGTGTCGTGCGGTATGTGCAGAGAACGCGCCATCGCCATGTACTGGCGGTGGCTCCACAGGTCGGAAGTGGGTGGACCGATAGACCACGGAGACGGCGAGGTAAGTGCTGCGATGTTGGCTCGCAGTTGGCGTCGGACCTGCGACCACACGCGGATAAGGAAGTCCCGTTGTGCGCTCATCGTCCACAGTCCGCGGCGGTGGATCTCCTCTGTCGTGGATGTCCAGGACGGAAGGTGGGCCAAGGACAGGCCCCAGGTGAGGGAGATGCTGCGACAGCACTGCCCGTACAGGCTCATGGATTCCCGCAGGGCCGTCACGCCGTCCTGGTGCATCATGGCCAGGCGCACAGGGCCTGATGCCGGGGGCAGAGGTACCCCGGTGCGGATGACGAGGCCGGCGAATCTCATCCGGTCGTGTCCTCCGGAGCGGCATCGCCCGGGTCTGCCGGGGGAAGCTCGGCACGAGCCGGGTCGGACACGGCCGCTTGGATGAGCCTCTCGACGTCTGCCAGCCGGCTGGTGATCTCCAGACCCCGGATGGCCGTTTCATTCTCGGTCCGGACGATCTCAGCGATCTTGACCGTCACATGCGCCTCGTTGACCTCATCGTCAGGGCAGCTGGGCCCCAGTGAGGAGCGTGCCCGCTGCCAGGCAGTCAGAACGATGCTCTTGACCAGATCGGTGGTGAGCGTGGTGGCGACAGCGATCCCAATGGTGGCCACCACCTCGGTGGCCCCGTACTCGCTGAGATAGCGGCGGTCTTCTCGCGCGTATGCGAAGTCGATGTTCACGCCACGGTGCCGCAGCGTCTTGATCAAGCCGGCCACATCGTCCCGGTAGACGGCCATCCCGTCGATGCTTGAGTCGGGGAGCAGAAGCATGCGGTCGCCGGTGGGGGCAGCCAGCACCACATCGGGCAGATCTGCCGCTGAGAAGCTGTTGTCTTTTCGATCTTGAGGGATGCGCGTCGAACGGGAGTCCCGATCGGGTGGTCGTGGGACGCTGGGCGCATACGAACAGGGCCTC
>NZ_JBEZXS010000105.1:0-1737 GCF_040638185.1 Streptomyces sp. NPDC026672 | reverse complement strand
ACGGCCGGCATCGAACCGTCCCTCGGCCCCCTGGCGACGGCGTACGTGCTGATCCTCGTCGTCGTCGGTCCTCTCACCGCCCGCTGGACCGAACCGCTCGCCCTGCGGCTGACGTCCCGGCTGCGCCGGCCCGTGCCCGCGGTCGAGGCGGTGCCCCTGGAGACGGTGGAGGACCCGGACACGGTGGGGCGCTGACGCTACAAGGGCCGTTCCGGCCAGGCCAGGAGGCGGGCGCCGAGTACCGCGGTCTGCAGGGTGTAGCGGTCGGCCGGATGGGTGGGGTCACTGCCGGTCAGGTCGTGGACACGGGCCAGCCGGTAGCTCAGCGCGCGCACGCTGAGCGAGAGTTCACGGGCCGCGCGGGCCGTCACGCAGCCGCTGTCGAAGTACGCGGTGAGCGTGTCGAGCAGCGGCCGGGCCCCGCCGCGCGCCCGCTCCAGCGGGCCAAGGGTGTGCCGGACCAGGTCGACGAGCGCGGTCCGGTCGCGGGCGAGCACCGGGAACACCAGCAGGTCGGCGGCGCGCAGCAGCGGCTCGTCGAGGCCCATGCGCTGCGCCACGTCGAGGGCGTTGAGGGCTTCCTCGTAGCTGTGGCCGATGCCCACGGCGCCGGGGCGGGGCCGGCCGACGGCCACCTGTCCGGTGGCGCAGGCGGCGTGGACGAGCTTGCCGAACCAGGTGAGGACGTCGTCCTGGTCGCCGGGGGCGATGCACACCATGCGCCCGTCCTTGGCGGTGAACAGGATGCGGCGGTTCTCGAAGCGGGCGAACAGGCCGTGCGCCACCTGCCGGGGCACCGCGTCGGTCTCGTCGTACTGCTCCGGTCCCTCGGCGACCGCGACGGCGTGGCTGCGGGACAGGCGCAGGCCGAACCGCTCGCAGCGGGAGGCGAGTCGGCCGGGGTCGCCGCGGCCGTGGAGAAGGTCGTCGATGAACTCGCGGCGGGCGGCCTCCTCGCGGCGGACGACGAGGCGCTGGGCGCGTTCGTAGCCGTCGGCGAAGGCGTCGACGGCCTGTTCGACGACGGCGAGGACGCTGTCGGGGTCGGCCCCTGCGGGACGGCCGCGCCGGCCGGCGGCGAGATGGGCCCGGACGAGCGCCCGCCACCCCTGCCCGGCCTCGGCGGCCCGCGCCCCGAGCGCCCGCCGCGACTCGATCTCGTCGCGGGTCAGCCGCCGTCCGGTACGAGCGGCGTCCACGACGATCTCCTCGAACCCGTCGAGAAACGCCTCGGCGGGGCCCCCGACGCCAACCGAGCGGAGGACGACGGGCTCCGCGCCACCGCCGTCGGCCGGGGCACCACCGGTGGACGCGCGGGTGACGGCCCGGAGGTCGCGATCGGCAGAGGCACCACCGACCCCGGCCGACGGGACACTCCCACCGGCCGGGGCCGTGCCGCCGGCCGGAGCTGTGCCGCCGGCCGAGGCCAAGTCGGGGGCCGAGGCCAAGTCGGGGGCCGGGGCCATGTCGGCGGAGGTCCGGTTCAGCGGCTCCGGCGTTCCGTGGGCGTCCCACGCTGCCCGTGTTTCCCGCTCGGCCCGGCGCAGGCGTGCGTCAGCCGTTTGCACGGGCTGCCTCCGTGGGCTCCGTCGGGGTGGGGGCGGGAAGTCGGGTGCGGGGTGGACGGCGGGTCAGGCGGCGGCCCAGGGGCTCCGTCCAGCGCGCGGCGACCGGGCCGAGGACGACGAGGATGAGGACGTACGCCGTGGCCAGCGGACCCATGCGGGGCTCGACGCC
>NZ_JBEZXS010000104.1:0-1874 GCF_040638185.1 Streptomyces sp. NPDC026672 | reverse complement strand
TCCTCCACACCTACAACCACCACCGCTGCCACACCGCACTCGCAGGCCACCCACCCATCAGCCGTGTGAACAACGCTTCAGGTCAATACACCTAGGGCCTGTCGGGCAGCCCCTGGGGCACCGGAGGATCACCCACCGGTCTCGGCGGCCCCGCCCCGTGGCCACTTCGAGACGCATCCGCAACGCCCCGTACCGCACGTTCCGGGCCCCCGCGCCGTCACAGTCACCAGAAGTTCGACGTCGACCGGCACAGGGGACACACCGGAATGAAGCGTTACGGAACACGGCACGGGCGGGGCGCGCTGCTCGCCCTCACCCTCGCGGGCGGCCTGCTGCTGACGGCCTGCGCGGGGACCGGAAGCGGCAGCAGCGCCGACGCGAAACACGGCAACAGCGCCGGACTGCCCGCACCCGGCCCCGCCCGCACCCAGGACGGCCGACAGGACGCGCAACAGGACGAGCGGGACCCCGGCGACCACGTCTCCACCTTCGCCCTCGACGTCGACACCGCCTCCTACGGCTACGCGCGCCGCGCCCTCGCCGACGGCCACCGCCCCGACCCGTCGACCGTCCGCCCCGAGGAGTTCGTCAACAGCTTCCGCCAGGACTACCCGCGCCCCGACGGCAACGGCTTCACGGTCACCGTCGACGGCGCCCGCACCGACGAACCCGGCTGGTCCCTGGTCCGCGTCGGCCTCGCCACCCGCGCCGCCCAGGACGACGCCCGCCGCCCGCCCGCCGCCCTCACCTTCGTCGTCGACGTCTCGGGCTCCATGGCCGAGCCCGGCCGGCTCGACCTGGCCCGGCGTTCCCTGGGCACGATGACCGACCGGCTGCGCGACGACGACTCGGTCGCGCTCGTCACCTTCAGCGACGAGGCCGAGACCGTGCTCCCCATGACCCGCCTCGGCGGCCACCGGGCCCGCGTGCACGACGCCGTCGACTCCCTGGAGACCCGCGGCTCGACCGACCTGGGCGCGGGCGTCGGCACCGGCTACGCCACCGCCGTCGAGGGCCTGCGCGAGGGCGCGACCAACCGGGTCGTCCTCGTCTCCGACGGGCTCGCCAACACCGGCGACACCGACGCGGACACCATCCTCGAGCGCATCGACGCCGACCGCCGCGAGCACGGCATCACCCTGTTCGGCGTCGGCGTCGGCAGCGACTACGGCGACGCCCTCATGGAACGCCTCGCCGACCGCGGCGACGGACACACCGCCTACGTCTCCGGCACCGACGACGCCACCGAGGTCTTCGGCGAGCAACTCCCGCGGAACATCGAGCTCACGGCCCGCGACGCCAAGGCCCAGGTCGTCTTCGACCCGCGCACGGTCGCCGACTTCCGCCTCGTCGGCTACGACGACCGCCGCGTCGCCGACGACGACTTCCGCGACGACCGGGTGGACGGCGGCGAGGTCGGCCCCGGCCACACCGTCACCGCCCTGTACGCGGTGCGCACCAGGCCGGGCGCCGAGGGTCATCTCGCCACGGCCACCGTCCGCTGGCTCGACCCCGAAAGCCGCGCCCCGCACGAGGAGTCGGGCACGCTGGAGGCCGGCGCGCTGCGCGGCTCGGTGTGGCGGGCCTCCGACCGCTTCCAGGTCACCGCCGTGGCCGCCTACTTCGCCGACGCCCTGCGCCTGGGCGCCGACGGGACCCGGCTGCCCGGCGCCCCCGGCCTCGGTGAACTCCAGAACCGCGCCGACGGGTTGGCCCGCCGCACCGAGGACCCGGCGGTACGGCAACTCACCCGCGCGATCGAACAGGCCCGCCGCGGGGAGGGCTAGGGCGTGTTTCGAAAGTAGCGCCGTCCGCCCGGAGGGCGGGGCCCGCGGCGTCTGGTGCGTGCAATCGCAAGGCGGAGGATCGCCCTC
>NZ_JBEZXS010000103.1:0-2225 GCF_040638185.1 Streptomyces sp. NPDC026672 | reverse complement strand
GCGTGTTCGTCGGGGACCGGGAAATCACGGACATCGTCGACACGCGCATTGAGATGTACGAGGACGCGACGGTTGCAGCGATCAGAAGCGGAAGGTGGGTCTGACACACACCACGCACACGGGCCGACTCCGCCATGGGGTCGGCCCGTCCTGTTTCTAGAGCACGACGACTACGGAGGAATCATGGACTTCACCAAGGGATTCAAGAGCCAGTGCAACACCGGATGTCTGCACTGTGGCGCCCCGCTGACACAGACGACGGGCGCCGGTCGCGTCCGCCGCTTCTGCGACGGCGAGCATGGCAAGGCGTACCGCCGGCGCATGCGGGCCCTGGGGTTCCCCGTGTGACGTCAGGCTAAGAGCGCAGCGCCCGTCTTACGGCGTTGATGATGACGTGGGCGTCGTTCCCGTACGCGGCGGACTCATGAAGAGTGGTCCAGACCCGCTCGTATAGTCGGATGTTCTCGGCATCGTCGAGCCACAGCTCCGCGTGCCAGTCCTCCGTGATGACAAGCCGGTCGTCGAAGATCCAGAACCCATTGGCAGCCGGCAGCTTTAGCGGCTCTGTGAAGGGGATGATCCCGAGCTCTACCGAACTCATTCCAACGACACTCGCGAGCCGATCCAGTTGCGCATCAAGTACCGGGGGAGGGCACAGGAGCGAGCGGAGAGCCGCCTCCCAGACGATGACCCGGAGTGTATTCCGGCTGTCGTGGAGCCATTCCTGACGTCTTGCTCGGGTCAGTACGGCCTCGTCAGCGTCCTGTGCTGACCCGAAGAATGTCCCGTAGCGGGTGAACACGTGGCGGGCGTAGTCCGCGGTCTGCAACATGCCCGGGATTACTGCCTCCTCCCACGCATGGATGACTCGGGAGCGTGATACTTCGACGTTCCACGTGTCTTGTACGGGGCTGTGTCCGGAGGCAAGCTGACGGCGCCATGATCGGATCTGCGACTCGAAGCCCCGGAGTCTTGCTAGAAGCCCCTCGAACTTGTCAGGCTGCCCGCAGGCTTCGACCCACCGTCGGAGATCTTCCTCCGTGATGGTCTGCTTGCCGCCCTCACACTTGTAGATCTTCGAGTGAGGCCACCCGAGTGTGGAGGCGAGTTGAGTGCCGGTGAGCCGTCCTGCCGGACACGTCAGGCGCAACTCTCGAAG
This sequence comes from Streptomyces sp. NPDC026672, assembly GCF_040638185.1. Lineage (NCBI taxonomy): Bacteria > Bacillati > Actinomycetota > Actinomycetes > Kitasatosporales > Streptomycetaceae > Streptomyces > Streptomyces sp. NPDC026672. The sequence goes on along the minus strand of NZ_JBEZXS010000103.1, from coordinate 1,066 downwards.
AGAGATCCCGAAGGCTACACGCGCCTGTTGGTAGTCCGTGCTCACCGGCTCTCGCTTACTGCTGGTCGGATGCGGACGCCACTTGCGCCGCGAACTGATCGTAGGCAACAGCGCCGTGCATGGCTGCGTCGCGTACCTGCATGTACCGGTTGACTTCCGCAGGTTCCGTGATCACTTCGGCCCCGAGCAAGACGTCCGCCTCATCAAAGCGGAGGCGGGCCACCAGGCGTGAGTCAAAGATCCAGAAGTCGTCTGCCGGAAGGTTGCGTGCCTCTGCTTCCTGGCGTCGCAGATAGCGCATGTCCTCGCCGGCAGCCGCGTTGCGTGGAGCGTCGGCGAGGAGGAAGAGTTGGCCAACCGTGGGCGGGTCGTCGACGATCCGGACGCGTCCCACCGTCTTGCTGGCCGACGTCTGGCGCCGCATGAGCTGTGACCAGTCGTCCTCGGTGTCCAACTCGAAGCGCCCCGTACGAACGAACTCCTCGTACGTGGGGTCTTCCGTGTCGGATTGGTACCGGCCTCGCGTCTCCAGCCGCCATGCGGTGTGCTCGAAGGTCTCGAAGAGGCGACCGAACTCCTTCAGATCGATCAGCTTCCGCACGCGCTCCAGTCCCTTTGGTCCATGGTTGACGAGGGTCTCCCGGGGGACGAGGACGGCTACGTCGTCAGGCCCGAGAAACCGCAGCTTCGCCAGGTCGTCAGGGTCGGTGAGCCGTGGCCCTTGGACGACGTAGGTGTCAGTGCCCACGACTTCGTGAATCGCCGGGCATCCGCCGTTCTTGCTGTCGGTCCCGTTGAAGCGGATGTTTCGCGTCATGTCCGGTCCCCTTCAGGGTAGTTGGTGCCTTCAGCGTCTCGGTTCTGATCGTTGATCTCTACATGGTGCGGCCCTCGACGTGAGAACACACGGGAACATCCGGCCATTGTGCGAGAACATCCGAGAACATTCCGTCGACACGAGAACATCCCAGTGCCTACGGTCGTCTCATGAAGCCCGCGGCGGAGGTGCGGAGATGGACTTTGAGACGACAGTGAGAAAACCCGTGCAACTGACGGATCCGTTGAC
>NZ_JBEZXS010000102.1:0-2243 GCF_040638185.1 Streptomyces sp. NPDC026672 | reverse complement strand
GCCACGTTTTCGCAGGTAGGCACGGAAACCGCGGGAGCTGTAAGCCTTGTCTGCGATGACCTGGTCGGGCCTGCACCGAGGCCGGCCCGGGCCGGTGCGGGGAACACGGATCCGTTCCAGCAGAGGGCGTGCGCAGACACTGTCGTGGCGCTGGCCGGGCATCACCAGGATCGCGAGCGGGCGGCCCCTGCCGTCGCAGGCGAGATGGATTTTGGTGGTCTTGTGTCCTGAACATGAAAGGGAGTTGGTTGTAGGGCCGCTTCTGGAAATGGTGCTGTGCGAAAGATGAAGGTATGGCCCTTCAGAGTCGCCCTGCGGGGGGAGGCTCTAAACCGCCTCATGCCGCGTTGACTGAAGACCGTCGTGGTGAGCGATGAGGAAAAGGCGTCGTAAGAGGCGTCAGGTGGGGACTGGAAAGGCGAACGCAAGCGAATCGCTGCTGACGTGTCGAAAAAGATGAAGACGGCATCGAAACCGGGGTGTGACCACTATCCCGGGATGAGCCTGGCGGGTGCCCGTTTATTGGCCAGGTGGTGTCCGGCATGTAGGCGACGCGAGTCCGGTCTGCTGCTTTCGCATGGAACAGGAGAAGGCAGGTCCCGATACTGCCCGAGGGGTAGTGGGCGAGAGGGAGTACCCCGAGCAGCAGAAACTGTGAGGGGCAGAGTACCGACGCGGAGCCTGCTGGCGGACCGGTCCGTAGTAGTGAGGAAGCCTCTGTAACGGGGGTGGAGCGAAGGGGCCGGGTCGTTCGTGACTGAGTTGATCGCATCAACCGGACAGTGTCCGGGAGGAGTTCGGTGAGCCAGTTGAAGTCTCAGATCAAGCCGTTTGATATCTCGAAGTGGGAAGTCAAGGAGGCGTGGGAGGAAGTCAGGGCAAATAGAGGCGCACCCGGTGTGGACGGCCGGAGTATCGATGAGTTCGCGAAAGACCTGAAGGGAAATCTTTACAAGGTCTGGAACCGGATGTCATCGGGCTCCTACTTCCCGCCTCCGGTGCGTGCGGTCGTTATTCCCAAGTCGCACGGATCTGGAACGCGAGTGCTCGGCATTCCCGCCGTCTCCGACCGTGTGGCTCAGACTGTTGTGGCGCGACATCTGATGCGGAGGGTGGAGCCTCTATTCCATCCAGACAGCTATGGATATCGGCCAGGGCGGTCCGCTTTGGACGCGATAGGCAAGTGTCGGGAACGCTGCTGGAAGCGGGACTGGGTGGTGGAGTTCGACATCACCAAGTTCTTCGACAGCGTGCCCTGGAACCTGCTGGTCAAGGCGGTGGGAGCACACACCGACGCCGTTTGGGTGAATTTGTATGTCCGGCGGTGGCTCGAGGCCCCGCTCGCCATGCCCGACGGCACTCTGCTGCAACGGGAACGCGGAACCCCGCAAGGGGCGCCAGTTTCCCCTGTGTTGGCGAACCTGTTCCTGCACTACGCGTTCGACACCTGGATGGCACGGGAGTTCCCGAACATCTGGTTCGAGCGGTATGCGGACGATGCAGTTTTGCACTGCGTCACCGAGCGTCAGGCCCGGACGGTGCTGGCCGCGCTCGTGGACAGGATGGCTGAGGTCGGGCTGCACCTGCACCCGGACAAGACCCGGATTGTGTATTGCAGGGACGGCCGACGCCAAGGCTCATTCGAGCACATGGCGTTCACCTTCCTCGGATACACGTTCCGAGCCAGGCAGAACCAGGATCGATACGGCAAGTCGTTCCAGTCGTTCGACCCTGCTGTCAGCAAGGACGCCCTGAAGAAGATGGGACGGGAAGTGCGGTCTTGGCGCTTGCACACCCGGTCCGATCTGTCCTTCCGAGAGCTTGCCCGCAGGATCAATCCTGTCGTGGCCGGCTGGATCAACTACTACGGACGTTTCAGACCGTGGGAGCTGAATCCCTTCTTGATGCGCATCAACGCCTACCTGGTGCGATGGATCCGCCAGAAGTACAAACGGCTTGCGGCCGAACGGAAAGCCATCTCGAAAATGCTGGAGATCGCCCAGCGATACCCCCGCATGTTCGCGCACTGGCGCTGCACCGTCGCGGCTGTGATGACCTGACGATCAGAACGGCAAGAGCCGTGTAACGGGAGACTGTTACGCACGGTTCTGTGAGAGCCGGGAGGTGAGATCCCTCCCGGCTACTCGGCAGCCCGCCTCGGGATCGGCCGAGGGCGTGATCGTCCGGTTCGTCCTGCTGATGCCGCCCCCTTTTCGACCGGTGGCGGCGGCATGCTGGTGCGC
>NZ_JBEZXS010000101.1:0-2247 GCF_040638185.1 Streptomyces sp. NPDC026672 | reverse complement strand
TCTGGCTCACGAGACAACCGGAGGCCTTCTACGTCTACCGGTCGCTCGCCACGGGCGAGGCCGTCGCGTTCATGGCCTGGCTGCGGCTGGGCGCGCCCCCCTCGGCCGGTGGGTCCACCAGCAACGCAAAGCCCTGCGGGCCGGGGAAATCGAAGACCGGCGCAAAACCCTGCTGGACGCTCCAGAGGCAGGAATGGTCTGGGAGCCCGGCGAGGAAGCATGGGAGGCCAAGCTCGCCGCACTCAGGTCCTACCGACGGGCCACCGGACACCTCGCACCGCGACAGGACGCGAGGTGGGACGAAGGCGAGGCCATGGCGCCCATCGGACAGCACATGGCCAACCTCCGGCGCAAGGGCGCGAAGAACGGCCTGGGCAAGGCCCCGGAGCGAGCCACCGCACGCGCGGCACAGCTCACCGAGATCGACCCCGACTGGGACTGCCCGTGGCCGCTGGACTGGCAACGCCACTACCGCATCCTCGCCGACCTCGTCGACACCGACGGCGTACTGCCCGACATCGCACCGGGCGTCGTCTTCGACGGCGACGACATCGGCAAGTGGTCCGAGCAAGGCACAGCAAGCGTTCCAGCGCGGCCTTACAGCCCTCACACAGTGGGTGGAACAGGAAGGCGCCCACCGGCCTGTACCACGCGGCCACAGCGAAGAAATCACGGTCGACAGCGAAGCCGAGCCAGTGAGCGTCAAGCTGGGCGTATGGATCTCCAACACCGAAACCCGACGCGACAAACTCACCGCCGACCAGCTCGACGCGCTACGGGAACTGGGCGTGGAGTGGGCGTGAGGTCTTGTGGTGCCGTGTGGTCGGCTGTCACCGGATCAGAAGACCGCATGCCTGCACCGGATGGTCTGTGCAGGCATGCGGCGGTGACGTCGGAGTTGCTCAGCGGCGCCCTGCTCTATCCGCTTGCTGGCCTGGTCGAAGAACCGGTTCGGCAACGGAATGTCGTTGGCGGTGGGGCCTTGACCCCGGACTTTGAACACGTTTATGCAGCTTGGGCCAGAGTAGTTGCTGGTGGTTGGAAGTCGTTCTCGTAGGTGATCGGGGACCGCTGCCCAAGGCGGGAGTGCCGGCGTCGGGTGTTGTATCGGGTCAGCCAACGGAAGGCGTCGAGTCGCGCTTCACGCTCGTCCGGCCAACCTTTGCGGCCCTTGAGCGTCTCTCTTGAAGGCGGCGTTGCAGCTCTCGGCTGCGGCATTGTCCGCGCTGGACCCGACCGCTCCCATGCTCTGTCGGACCCCTGCTGACCTGCAGATTTCAGCGAAGGCCCTACTCGTATATTGCGACCCGTGAGGTCAGCGAGTACCAGCGGCCCCGCCGGGAGCGCGGATCGGGCACCGCCTCCAGGAAGAATCGCAGGTCAGACATGTCGTCCGGATTGAGCGGACTCAACTTGGCCAACACGACAGGGATCGGGGAAGATGAGACAGCGGACACGGGAATCCTTTTGATCACTTGGCTTACTGAGCTTGAACTCGGGTTGTCGTGGGTGTGAGTGATAGCCCGGTTCCGGCAAGGCATCCGTCGATCAGGTCGGGGCGGTACTGGATCGCTCTCAGGCTGCGACGGATGGTTTGGATCAGGTGCTCGGGTGTGGTGAACGCGGTGTTGGACAGCCAGCCGCGCCGCAGCGGGGACCAGACGCCCTCGACGGGGTTGAGGTCGGGTGCGTAGGACGGCAGCTGGTGGACGGTGAGCCAGTCCCGTCCGGCGATGAACTGCCGCATTCCGGCGGTGAGGTGGACGTTGAGGTTGTCCCGGATGAGGACGATCGGGCCGCCGAGCTGCTGGTGGGCGGCGATGAGCAGGTCGCGGTAGTCGGTCCAGGCGAAGCTCTTGCGTCCGTCGCGTTGGCCGTCGTCGTGGCGGGGCCGGTGGATCAGCCGGGGGCGTTCGCCGGGCTTGTAGCAGGTCAGGGCGGCGATCGAGATGCGGCGGCGGGATCGGCCGCGGACCCGGATGACGGGTGTGCGGCCACGGCGGGCCCAGGTGCGGGCGGTGGGCGGCGTCATCGAGAAGCCGGACTCGTCCTCGAAGACGATCCAGGCGCCGAGCGCCGCCGCGAGGCTTCCACCTGCGGCCAGGTCTCCTTCACCCAGCCGGTGACCCGGTCCTCCTCACGTTCGACGGCCCGTCTGGCCGGCACCTGGCAGGAGAAACCGTGCCGGATCAGCAGCTTGCGTACCCCTTGCAGGGTGTAGCTCTTGTGAAAGCGCCGCCCGATCAC
>NZ_JBEZXS010000100.1:0-2252 GCF_040638185.1 Streptomyces sp. NPDC026672 | reverse complement strand
GCCGTTGTAAGGTGGTTCAACAACGTGGAGCATCCTGGAACGTGGAAGGTCCCCTTTCTTTACGGTTTCACGTATAAAGATGACGAGGAATGCCCGAAGGCCCGCAGTGTCAGTACGGGCCTTCGGATATTCAACGCGGCGCAAGGGTGGGGGATGCGAAAATTCGCTCACAGCCTGTGCGACCCGGCTAATTCAGCCGCAGTGAACGCCAACTGCCACCTGTTGGGCCAGTTCCGTGTGTGCGGGATTCCATACAACCCCGTTAATGCTAATGCAGCGGCCGGGAGCGTGTATGGAAACGGGGCCTGCGTAATAAGAGTAATTTCCGGCGTCGTCGTCGTGTACTGCCCCATCGCTACTGTTCAGGTAGATTGCTGTGAAGCTCGGGGTCCCAACATAAACGCTCTTCACCGTCACGGCGCAGTTGCTGCCCGTTGAAGCGTTGTAGTAGAGATGGACGGTACCCCAGGTGCTGCCGGTGCCATCCAAGGCTTTCACGGGATAGGTGTCGATTTCCGTGCCACTACAGCCATATGCCCCGGCGGTGGCAGCGCTGGCGGCAGGTGCTCCCACTATCGCTAGACCGAGGATTGAGATGGTTGAAGCGAGCGTTGCGAGAACTTTTTTATTCATCGAAGACATCAGGGGTCCCTTTCTTTGGGGTTGCATTAAAACAGCATGATGATGGCATCGTGATCGACGGAGTGGCAATAGGGCCAGAGCGGGCAAATAGTGCATTTAGCGAATGGGTGTGAGTGGCATAGATCATAGGCGAGAGGTGTTTGAGTTCCTTGAGCTCAATCGTCTATGAGTCCTCATCGTGCTAACGGGGGTGTTGCGTCTGTGTGGCGAGATCTTTTCGTGGCTGGGCAGGCCGAGGAGTCAACCTTCGTATCGGGCGGGCGCCGGTTTCGACTTCGCTGTTGCGGGTTGATGGGACGTGCGAAGTTGCTGGTCAGCCGGAGTGCGGGAGGGCGTGGAGTCTGTTGATCACGTGGGTGATGACGTCGCTACAGCGGCATCAGACTGTGGAGAGGAACCACTGACGGCCTCCGGTGTTCACGAGCTGGGTGGCGGAGAATGGGCACAGGCGCAGCTTCCTGGGTTCTCAGCGGAGGGTGGTTGCCGGTCGGGCCGAACATCGGCATCCAGGCGGAACAGGTGATCTTCGGCTAGGGCCGGCGATTCTATGGGGTCTCGTGCAGAGGTGAGTTGCGCAGGCCGGTGTCGTCGGCGTTTCGGATATGGTCCTCTCGGCGAGCCTGCCTGCGGTGATGCAGTTTCAGATGCACGGGCCAGCAGCCTTTGGTGTTGGCCGCGAAGCAGGTCAGCCGCGGTTTGTCGATATCGGTGAAGCGCAGTTGGGCGCCGGAGTATGGGCGATAACTTGCGGACGCTCAGACGCACGCCCCTCAGCCAGGGATGGTAATTCCGACGGAATACGACAGCTGCTGGCCCGATCGAGACCCAATCGAGGAAGGGCACGGGTGCCGTCGCGGGAGGCGGTTTGGAATAGTGCCAGCCGGTCCCCACGGCAGAGCTTTCGGGGGTCGGGTCAGCGTGAACCGGGAGGCATGGGATGTGGTCGTTGGCGCTGTTGGAGCTCGCCTTGCGTGCCGTAGCAGGGCAGCCACCGGGTCCGCAGACCTGGTTTGACCGTAGTCGACGAACGCGACAAAGGGGTGACGCCGAAGAGCTTGTTTCAGGTCACGGCGGCATCATGCTTCTCGGGGTGTGTGAGGACCGGTGCGCCGTCGATGTTCACAGTCACCTGCCCATTGGCGGCCGACTCGCATCGGCCTGTTCTGAGCTCTCCCGTGCACTCGGGTAGGTGATTCCCAGATTGCTGTGAGGATCTCCGGTCCGGAGGCGGCGAGGCGTCGACGATAAACCGTTGGGCCGGAGGAAACTAAGCTAAAAGCACCCGGCTCGGCTCACAGCATGCTGACGTCGGCCTAGGGAGTCCCCGCAGAGTACGACGGCTCGGGCCATATTCGGCAAGTAACACGCACTTGAGCTGCCGCCCACTGTAGTGGAAACCTTTACAACACAATTCTTCCTCGTGCTGAGGTGGCGCAAACTTAACCGAAAAGCATACCGCCGCTGAACATCGGGCACGTGTCGATCTGTGACCCAGAGCATTCATATTCGGCGGTATAGGCTACGGGAGTCAGTTTGGGCATTTAGTCAAAATGGGCGCTTTCAGCGTCTTCTTCGGTTTCTGTGAAAGTCGAAGACTACGCTAAAAACGG
>NZ_JBEZXS010000099.1:0-2569 GCF_040638185.1 Streptomyces sp. NPDC026672 | reverse complement strand
CCTCGTACTGGATGTACTCGGGCGTTCCGACAACGCAGCGAGTGTGCGTGCCAGGCGTCGCGGGCCAGGCGGGACTTTCGAAACACGCCCTAGGCCCACGCATCGGTCCCGAGAACCAGGGAGTCCACATCATGCGCGACGACGACGGGCGACTCGAACCTCCCCCTCCTCCCGTGCCTCCGGTGAACAACGGCGTCGTGATCAGCGGCGGCACGCAGTACGTGGGCAACCAGGCCGTCGGCCACCGCGCCCAGGCGTTCTCGGGCTCGGTGTCCTTCCAGCACCAGGATCCGGCGCAGGCCGAACGGACGGCCGAACTCCTGTCGCGCGTCGAGCAGTTGGTGGCGGAGCACCGCTCGGCGCTGGCCGACCCGGACGCCACGGACCGGGAGCTGCGGCGGCTGCGCGAGGAACTCGACGAGGCGGAGCCGCAGCCCACCGTCCTGGGCCGGGCGCTGGAGCGGCTGACGGCGTTCGTCCAGCCGGTGGCCCCGCTGGTGGTGGCCGTCGGAGAGCTCACCCAGTCGGTGCGGGGTGCCCTGGGGCAGTGACCGCCGGATGGCCCAGTCCGTCCTGCGCGGCGCCGGGCGCGTGTGCCACGGTGCTGGCAGGCGAGCGGGAAGGGCGCGGACGTGGCTGACCTCTTTCTCGTCCGGCACGGTGAGACCGAATGGTCGCGGTCCGGGCGGCACACCAGCTGGAGCGACGTCCCGCTCACCGAGCACGGGCGGGACGAGGCGCGGCGGCTGGTGCCGCTGATCCGCTCGCACCGGATCGGCGCCGCCTTCGTCAGCCCGATGCAGCGGGCCCTGGAGACGGCCCGGCTCATCGGGGTGGACGGCTGCCGCGTCGACACCGATCTGCGGGAGTGGGACTACGGGGGTTACGAAGGGGTCACCACCACCGAGATCCAGCGCTCGCGGCCCGGCTGGTTCCTGTTCACGGACGGGGTCGCGCCGGGGCCGCCGGAGCATCCCGGGGAGACGCCCGAGCAGGTCGGGGAGCGCGCCGACCGGGTGCTGGCCAAGGTGGACGCGGCGATGGCCAACACGGAGGGCATCGTCCTGCTCGTCGCGCACGGCCACTTCCTGCGCGTCGTGACCGCCCGCCGCCTGGGCCTGCCCCCGTCCCAGGGGGCGCTGTTCCAACTGGCGACCGGCACGGTGTGCCGCCTCGGCACGGAACACCTCCGCCCGGTGATCGCCGGCTGGAACATCCGCCCGACCCCGTGACGGCTCCCTCCGGCGTGGGGCCCCGCCCGGGGGACGGCGTCGCGTTGTCGGAGGGGAGCCGTACCCTTCGAAGGACGTCGGTCGTGGGGAGGTGGGCACCGTGGTACGTCCCGTGGCCGCCGGTCAGCGGCGGATCATCGAGGCCGCCGATCCCGTCACCGGGCGGCTGCGGGGTACGCCGGCGCAGCTCGCGGCGCTGGTGGGGCGGGGGCTCGCCTTCCGGCACCCGCGCCCGCCGCACGACCACTTCCTGACCCCGGCGGGGCACCGTGTACGGGAGTCGGCGCAGCCGGAGCCGCCGCCCGCCGGACCCCTGGAGGCGGCGGCCGGGGTCTTCGCGGCCCGGGTCGGCGGCGGTCCGGAGGCGGGGCCGGCCGGCGCGGACCGGGCGCGGGAGGTGCACAGTGCCTGGCAGGGACTGCTGGAGCTGCGCCGGATGACCAACGCGGACGGCTCCACGGCCCGGCCGTGCGGCTGGGAGCGCGCGCATCTCGTACAGGCGGCGGCGCTCGCGCTGGAGGCCGCGGGGCACCACCCCGCCGGGGCGGAGGACGACGGCTACCGGGTGCGGGCGACGGCCCAGCCGGAGGCGGTCGCGGTGTACGCGCAGGACGGCGGGGCGCTGCGGGCGTGCGCGGCGACGCTGGAGGGCGCGGGCTGGCAGGCCGGGGAGTACACGGAGCCCCGCACGAGGCGGCGGCATCTGCTGGCCTCGCCGCGACGAACATGAGCGGGGCATGCCAAGATCGGGTCGGCACGCCGTCCACCCGGTGACGTCCACCGGATACCGTCGTCGAGTTGCCGTCCACGAGAAGGGGAAGCCGTGAGCGAGCCGTTTTCCGTCCGGGTCACCGTGCGCGGGTACGAGACCGATGTGCAGGGCCACCTGAACCAGGCGGTGTACCTCAACTACGCGGAGCACGCCCGCTGGTCGCTGCTCCAGGCGGGCGGCGTGAGCCAGTCCCTGCTGATCGGCTCGGGCGTGGGCCCGGTCGCGCTGGAGACGACGATCCGCTACCGGCGCGAACTGCTGGCGGGCGACGAGGTCGACGTGAGCTGTGTGTTCGAGTGGGGCGAGGGCAAGACGTTCCGCATCCGCCAGGAGGTCCGCAAGGCGGACGGCACGCTGTCCGCCGAGGTCCTCGGGGTCGGCGGTGTCCTGGACCTGAAGGAACGCCGCCTGGTCCCCGACCCCCGCGAGGTCTTCGAACGACTCGCCACGGACCCGGCCGTGTTCGGCCTCTAGGTGTATTGACCTGAAGCGTTGTTCACACGGCTGATGGGTGGGTGGCCTGCGAGTGCGGTGTGGCAGCGGTGGTGGTTGTAGGTGTGCAGGA
>NZ_JBEZXS010000098.1:0-4632 GCF_040638185.1 Streptomyces sp. NPDC026672 | reverse complement strand
AGTCCGCCACGACCACACCGGCACCCTCACCCGCCGCAGCCACCGCAACCGACCGACCGATCCCCCGACCGGCCCCCGTCACCACCACAACCCTGTCATCCAACAAACCCATAACCCACAACCCTTTCCATGTCGTGTACTTGCCTTGCATCGTGTACTTGCCTTGCACCGCGCGCTCAGGAGAAGCGGGACACGACCTCGGTGCCCAGGCGCTCCATCTGCTCGACCTCGTCGAAGAGCGGCGTCAGGAGGATGAGTTCGGCGCCCGCGGCAGCGATATCGCGCAGCCCGGTCTCGCACGCGTCGGCGTTTCCGTAGACCGCGACGGGGGTGAGGTCGGGCATCTTTCCGCCCGAGTAGCGGCCGAGCTCTTCGAAGGTCTGGGTGATGCGCGCCCGTGCCTTGTCCGTGTTGTCGTCGATGGCGATGTACACGCGCTTGGCCAGCTTGAAGGTGTGCGGATCGCGTCCCGCCACCGCGAGTGCGTTACGGACGGCCCGCACCTGGGTGGCGAAGGCTTCCGTGGTCTGTGAGCCGGCTCCGAAGAATCCGTCGCCCAATGTGACCGCACGGTTCAGTGCCTTGGGCCCGTGCCCGCCGAACCAGAGCGGCGGCGTGGGCTTCTGGAAGGGCTTGGGCTCGAACGCGGCACCCTCGACCTGGAAGAACTCCCCGTCGAAGTTGACCGTCGACTGGGTCCACAGCGCCTTCATGAGTTTGATGCCTTCTTCGAAGCGGCGCCCCACCTCACCGGGACGGACTCCGTAGGCCGCCATCTGACGCCCCTTCGTGGCGCCGGTCGCCACCCCCACTTCCAGGCGTCCACGGCTGAGTTGATCGAGCGTGGTCAGGCTCTTGGCGAGATGCACGGGACTGTGGAAGGTCGAGAGGAACACCGCGCAGCCGAGTCTGAGGTTAGAGTTGCATGCCGCGGCGAACGTGAGCAGGTCCAGCGGCGCCAGACGCCCCACATGGCCGAAGACCATCTCCTGGGTCCATGCGCTCTCGTAGCCGAGCTCCTCCGCACGTGTCAGAAAGGCACGCATGTCGTCCGGGTCGAACTGCCCGTCGGGGATGATGTCAGGAATGGAAATGGCGAATCTCATGGGTGACCTTCGTGCAATCGATGGCGGGGCGTGAACAATTACCGTGCTTCGCCCGCTACTTGGGCGGGATCACGGGCAGTACGAGACGGCTCGCACGGACCTGTCCGAGGTGGAGGGAGTTCTCCGCCGCGTCGTGGTACGAGTGGTCGTACTCACGGCGGGCGTAGCTGAAGTCCGGGTTGTGCTGGCCACCGCGGCCCTCCACAGGAGCGATGTCCAGGACGAGCCGCTGTCCGGCGCGGATCACGGCGGTGGCGGGCAGCAGCTCCACCTCGACCTGGACGATGTCGTCCTCGGACCTCAGCGGGAGCAGATCCGATTCGAGGTGGGTGTGCCAGGGGCGGTCCTGGGACCGTGCCGGATCGGTCCTGCGGTGTGAGACCTTCAGGAGCCCCCAGGTCATGGCCATCTCGGACGCGTTGTCCTTGACCGCGTACTGGACCTCCTGGCCTACCTCGTCCACGACGCGCACGGACACGAACAGGTCCATGTCGTGCGTCGTGGAGGACACCCACAGGTCGGCCTTGAAATGGCCGCCCACGTGGATGTCGGAGGTCAGCGGTTCGGTGACGAAGCGCACTCCACTGGCCAGCCTGCTCTCAAGGCTCTGATCGGGTACGTCCGCCGAGTAGTCGATCCTCCCGGAGCCGGTTCCGGGGCTGTCGGTGAGCGAGTACACGCGATCGGATCCGGCGACCGCCGGCGACGTACCGGCCGGGCGGGCGTCGAGGTAGTAGCTGAGGTATTCGGTGCCGGGCACCGGCCAGTCGCTCTCGTCGCGCCAGGAGTATGCCCCGTTTCCGGTACGCATCAGCAGGCGGACCGGCGGAGTGGGCGGTGCCGTGTCCTCCCCCTTGAGGTACCGGTCGAAGAACCGGTACTGCTCGTCGAGGCAGTACTCGTGGAAGAACGGGATGTAGTTCCCTGCCAGGAAGAGGAGGTGGGCGGGGCCCTTGGCCTGCTTGAACGCCTCGATCCCACCGCGGCCGTGGATGTTCAGGGTCTGGCTCACCGCGGCGAGGAAGGGGACGGTGATCGACGAGAGGTCGGGGCTCGCGGGGCCTTCCGACCCGGGTCCGTAGGCGGGCCCGTCGAAGCGGTGCGCGGCCAGGTGGTCCAGGAAGTCGACCTCCGGCCGGTGGGGCGCGTTGGAGCTGACCCACGCCCACCAGTTGCGGCGGTACTCCTCGTTGAAGATGCCCCCGGGGTAGGCGAGTTCGCGGTAGACGTCGACGTCGCTCGCCCACGGGATCATGGCCTTCAGCGACGGGGGCGCCAACATGCCGACGTTCCACTGGTTCGTGCCCAGGTAGGACTGGCCGAGCGTGCCGACGTTGCCGTTGGACCACGGCTGGGCCGCCGCCCACTCGATGGTGTCGTAGTAGTCCCGGGCCTCGTTCATCGAGAACGGTGCGATGTCCCCGGGCGAGCGCCCCACGCCGCGGGAGTCGGCGCGTACGAGGACGTAGCCCCGCGGGACCCAGTCGATCGCGTTGGCGCTGCCGTAGTTCTCGGTGTAGTGGGTCAAGGAGGCAGGGAAGCCGTGCGGAACGTCGGGGGGCCCGGACTCCTGCCACTCGTCCTGCTTCGTCTCCGATTCCAGACGGTCCTCGTCGGTGAGGAGTGAGCCCAGGGGGAAGCCCCGGCCGTACACACTCGTCCGGACGATCACCGGGTAACGTCCGGGTGCCGCGGGCAGGAAGATGTCGGCCAGCACGTACGAACCGTCCCGGGTGGGAACCCGGACGTCGGTCAGGCGCTTGATGCCGGCCGCACTGCGGTGCAGATGGTTGCGGGCGACCCCGGCGGGCCGCAGGGTGTGACCCGTGACGCTCAGGAGGTCACGTACCGCGTCCTGGGCGTCGAACTCCTTCTCGCCGACGTCGAAGGCGATCGCCCCGGGGCGGATGCGTGACGTGGAGTTCCAGATCTCGTCCGTGATCAGGACGCCGTCGGTGAGGTCCAGCCCGGTGCCGAAGCTCTGCAGGAAGCGGGCGACGTTCGTGGCGTACGCCGACGTCCGGCCGAACAGGCCGTCGCGGCCGCTCTCCGCACCGTAGAAGTCGAGGCTTGTGATCAGGGGAGCTGCCTGTGCCGTGCCCAGGAACACCGAGCCGAGCCAGAACTGCACGATCTCGCCCGGGAGATACTGGAAGGTGCCGCCTCTTCCGGTGCGTCCGGCCTGGGTGGGCGTCGCGAAGCCGAGACCTTCCACAGGACCGTCCGCGAAGACGCCCACCTGAATGTTTTCGATTTCCATCAGAAAGACTTCCTTTGCTGCTGAACGCCGCGCGAGTTCTTGTACCGTTCCGCGGATCAGGAAGCCACGGGGGCCGGGGTCGCCGGGCGGGGGTGCGCCTTGGTCGCCCGCTCCTGGCGGCCGTCGACGATCTTGGTGAAGGCCGGCTCGCACCAACAGGCCAGTTCGAGCTGGACGTTGTCGGGGCCGTGGAAGTAGAACGACGCGAGGTAGGTGTCCTCGTCGACGTCGTCCAGGGTGTGCACGGACCGACCCGACGTGATCAGGTCGTTCAGGGCGGTCTGGCCGGACGCGAGGGGCGGCGGGGCGGGGATGCCGTGGTCCTCACGCCACGAGTCGATCTCGGCGATGTTGTGTGCCACGAAGTAGAACGGGACGGCGGCCTCCTCCAGGCGCTTCCAGACGTCCTCCAGACCGTCGCGCGGGATCTCGAACGCGAGGTGGTGGAACGAGCCGTCGGCCGATGTCCCGGCGCCGTCCGCGGGGTTCGCGATGCCGGGCGCCGCGGGGATTCCGTTGGGGAACCACATGAACGCCAGGGAGTCGCCGTTTCCGCAGTCGAAGAAGAAGTGCTGGATCCCCTTGTTGCTGGTGTCGTCCGGGCCCGCCGCCGGGTCGTAGTCGTCCATCGGAGCGCCGTGAGTCATCATCAGCGGCATTCCGAGAACACCCTGGTAGAAGTCGACCGTCTCGGACATGTCGCTGCAGACCAGGGCCAGGTGGCTCACGCCCTGGAGCGGAAGGACCGGGTTCGGGCGCGCTTCGTACACGCGCTTCTTCAGGTCGAGAGCTGGCCTTGTGAGTGCCATTGTCCGCCCTTTCGATGAGGGAGAAGTGAACCGTGCGCTTGACCATCACGTTAGAAACACGCGCCGCCTCGTCGACAGCCGTCAATCGCCGTCCGCAGTCCAATTCCCGAACGGTTTCTCCAGCCCACGACAGATGCGCCCACGACAGATGCGCCCACGGCCGGTCGGCCGTGGGCGCATCTGCTGGCGAAGTCCCGTTCGTCTACACGTCGGTGACGCGGAGGCCGGCGTGGGCCTTGTAGCGGCGGTTGACGGAGATCAGGTTGGCGACGAGGGATTCGACCTGGTGGGCGTTGCGCAGCCGGCCGGCGAAGACGCCGCGCATGCCGGGGATGCGTCCGGCGAGGGCCTGCACGGTCTCGACGTCGGCGCGTTCCTCGCCGAGGACCATGACGTCGGTGTCGATCCGCTCGGTCTCGGGGTCCAGGAGCAGCACGGCGGAGAGGTGGTGGAAGGC
>NZ_JBEZXS010000097.1:0-5818 GCF_040638185.1 Streptomyces sp. NPDC026672 | reverse complement strand
CGACGCACTCGCCCGCGAGATCCCCGCCCTCGTCCACGACCACCCCGCCGACGGCGCCGGCGTACTCGACATGACCCACGAAGAATTCACCGAGAACCTCAAGCACTGACCCGCTCGGCGGCCTTGTCGCTGCGCCGTCGGGTGGCCGGCAAGGCCGCGACGGCGTGGCGAGCAGGGCTTTCGGGTGTGGAACAGGCTTCTGAGGCCCTGCACCCAAAACGCCCGGCACGGGCACGGTCCTGGTTCTCAGCCGCGCCGGTCGTCGGAAGGGTCCCCGCGGCCGGACGACAGCCGGAGCGTGTCGGCCGGGCTGCGCCCGTAACGCTTCCGGTACTGGCTCGCGAATCGGCCGTAATGGCTGAACCCCCAGTGCTGAGCCACCGCGGTCGCGGTGGTCAGCTCCCGGTCCGCACCCTCCAGCGCCTCGTGTGCACGAGCCATCCGCACGCGATTGAGGTAGGCCATGGGGCTCGCTCCGACGTGCCGTTTGAAGCCGGCCTCAAGTGCCCGCACGCTGAGTCCGACGGCCTGCGCGATGTCACCGACGGTCGTGAAACGGAGCGGCGCCTCGTCGATCGCGGCCAATGCGGCACGGACCGCGCCGGGGCCCTCGAAGCCCGCCGACCGACGGAGTTCTTCCGACCACGGGTGAGGCTGGCTGAGCAGGAGGCCTGACGCCACCAGGCGGCCGAGCCTGCGGTTCATCGCCGGATGCTCCTCGGTGCCGCGCGGATCCGCCAGCATGGCCTGCAACAGTCCGAGGGTGTGGTGGAACGCGCTACGAGCCGCGAAGTCCAGATACGGCTCGAAGAGCACCGTGGACTGCACGGTACGCCCCAGCAGCACGCCGAGTTCGTCCTCCAGTACGGCGCGTTCGATACTGACCGTGAGGATCTCGCACTCCTCCGAGTGACACTCGATGGAGACGACACCGTTCTCCGGAGAGATCATGACGCCGCTGCATCCGCTCAGGACCGACGACACGGTACCGGCCACCACCCGCACCGTCCCCCGGACCGGGAGGTAGACCGTGTAGTCGTCGTGTCGGGCGCCGAGAACCGAACAGGGCGACACCTCCGTCGAGGTGACGGTCACCCGGTCGAGAATCATCGACCGCATGTGTATGCGGAAGTGACCGTCGCGGCGCAAGTTCCGCACCGTGACGTCTCCGTATGTCCCGCTCAGCAGTCTCGCCGCTTCATACACATCGGTCGTCGCCGTGGTCAGGGAGTCCGACCTGCCGAGCACACCTGCGTGCCGAAGAGATGTCGGCGAAATACGTCGATATGCCAGCGCGAGGCCCGCGGCCCGGCGGCTGTCGCCGCCGGCTCCTCGCTCTTCATGGTTGATCACATTGGTTTCCACGCCACCCGCCTCGCACAGAGGAGTCGAGCACTTGTCCTGTCCTCCGTCGTCCCGCACACAACTGAGAACAGGGTGCGGGACAACCGGAAGAAGCCGATGTTCCGGAGCGCCACGGTCGCCCACCGCGGCGTTCCAGACGGGTCCGCCTCAGGCCACCTTGTCGCTCAGGGCCCGCCGGAAAGCCCTTCCGAGGGCCGCCCGGACGTCAGGGATCCCAAAAGGCGGGGGCCGGGGCGGCCGATCTCGGCACGGCTCATACGCAAACCTCTCACGGCTCCGGGTGGCAGCGCCCCACTCAGGTCAGCGACATGACGGACAATTCCACCTCGTATCAATCTACCAATCCTCACCCAAGCACAGATACTTTGTCAACAACAAACTATCCGCGCATGGACAGGTCCACCCCCGTTCCCAGGGCGGTTCCCACCCCACAATGCCGTCGCGGTAGCGGACTCGAGAACCTCCTCCATCCCACTGTCTTCGGCAGCTCGACCTGGACGCCGGCCTGACCGGAATGGAGGACCCGGTCGACAGCTACCGGGCTTGTCCGTGCTCTCCGGCTCCACGCGGAACGGCATCCTTCCCCTGCTCGCCGACCTGGCGACCGTCGACCCCGAGGGCTACGCGGCCTGCTGCGACGCCCTCGCCGCCTACGACCTGGTGAACCGGCTGCCGCGGATCATCGCGCCCACCCTCGTCCTCGGCGGGTCCCATGACGTGGCCACCCCACTGCCGCACGCCCGCGAACTGGCGGCCGGCATACCCGGGTCCGCCCTGCGGATCGTCGCCACCGGCCATCTCGCACTCGAACAACCCGAAGCCGTCCGGTCGGCGCTCCTCGCCCACCTCCGGGGCGCCGCCCTTGAGGCCGACGGGCCGTCACCTTCCGCCGTCACCCGGGAGGACCACTGAGTGCACGGCCCAGCCGCCCGACGCCCAACGCCCGTCACTGATCGGTACGCGGCTCCGTGCCGGTCCGGGCGGGGCGCGGCCCCGCCGCCGGTCCGCCGGCGAAGACCTGCGCGATCGACATCCACTCGGCCGCCGTGTCCCCTTCCACCCGCAACGCGGTGTCGTGCAGGTGTCTCCTGCGCGCCACCGCGAGACAGAAGTCCAGCGCGGGACCGGTCACCGTGTCCCTCGCACCGGGCGGGCCCCAGGACCACCCCGAACCGTCGGGCGCCGTCAGTTCGACGCGGACCGCGCGGTCGGGGACGGCGCGGCCGTGCAACCGGAAGCTGAACGCGAACGTCCGTACGCCGAGGTCCGCGACATGGCGCAGGCGGTGGGTGGCGGGATGTGCGACACCACATCCGTCGGCGATGTCGTGTCCGTGCGCCCAGGTCTCCATCAGCCGGGCGGTGGCGGAACTCATCACGCTCATGTCCGAGCCGAACCACGGCACGCGGACCGACGGGTCGATCGAGGCGAAGGCGTCGAGCAGTCGAGTGCGGGCGAATCGGAACCAGGCCAGCGCGTCAGCGGGCCGCATCCGGCGGTACTCCCGGGCGACCTCGTCGGGGAAGTCACCGCCGCCGGCCGCGACTTCGGCCGCCCAGGCACGGAACCGCTCGCTGTCCGTGGCGCTCGCCACGGCCGCCCGGTCGAAGAAGGCGAGATGGGTGATCTCGTCCTTGACCGTCCAGCCCTCAGCCGTTGTCGGACGGTCCCACTCCTCGGGGGCGAGGCCGGCGACCAGTCCCTCCACGACCCGGGTCTCGTCCTCCAGGTCGTCGAGGAGCCACCTCAACCGTTCGTCCTTCGTCATCGCCATCACTCTCTTCGGGCAGTCCGGTCTTCCGCGCCGTCAGGTGTCCCCTCCTGATCAGGGGTGGTCGCCCTCCGACGGGGTACGGATGCCGGTCGGCGCGAGCGCAGGAAGCGGTCGCGGAGCGCGAACTTCTGGATCTTCCCGGAGGGCGTATGGGGGAACTCCGCCACGAACTCCCAGTGCCGGGGCACCTTGAATCCGGCGAGGTGCCGGCGGCAGTAGCGTTCCAAGGAGGACGCGTCGGTCGTGCACCCCGGCGTCAACTGGACGAACGCGGCGACGACTTCGCCCCATTCCTCGTCGGGCAGGCCGACCACCGAGACCTGTGCCACCGCTTCGTGGCGGAAGAGGAGTTCCTCGATCTCACGCGGGTAGATGTTCTCGCCACCGCGGATGATCATGTCTTTCAGGCGCCCTTCCACCCGCAGGTATCCATCGGCGTCGAGGGTTCCGATGTCGCCCGTGTGGAGCCAGCCGTCCGCGTCGATCGCCTGCGCAGAGGCCCCGGGGTCGTCGACGTACCCGAGCATGACGCAGGCGCCACGGGTGCAGATCTCCCCCGGACGTCCGAGTGCGGTCGGCTCACCGGTGACAGGGTCGTCGATCTTCACTTCGACGAGGGGCAGCGGCCTGCCGACGGTCTCCTCCCATCCCGGGCGCGGATCGCCGGGCCGGGTGTGGGCGATGTACGGCGACGACTCGGTCTGCCCGTAGCCGATGCCGACGCGTACCCGCAACTCCCGCTCGGCCCGGCGGACGAGTTCGACCGGGACCGGCGCCCCGCCCAGCGTCGCGAGTCGCCACGTCACGAGATCGCGCGGTCGCCCGCGCTGTGCGTCGAGGAGCCGGATCAGCATGGTGGGCACGGAGAGGAACACGGTGCCACGATGCTGCTCGAAGAGGTCGAGAACGAGGTCCGGGTCGAACCTCGGCGGCAGGACGTGGGTGCCACCCGTCTGCAGCGCGCCCATGGTCGCCAGGCCGCATCCGGCGGTGTGGAACAGGGGCATGGGGTTGATCCACACGTCGCCGGGGCCGGCTCCGACAGCCGTCGCGTAGAGCTTGCCGTTGAGCGCCAGTCCGCGATGTGCGAGCAGTGCGCCCTTGGGCTTCCCCGTGGTGCCCGAGGTGTACTGGATCTGGGCGGGATCGGACAGGCGCACCGGTGGCAGGTCCAGGGGCTCGTCCGGCGCGAGAGCCAGGAAGCGGTCCCAGTCGTCCAGCGGTATCACGGAGAGCGGTCCGTCGATCGTCGAGGCCACCGCTCGCGCGATCCCCACGAGGTCACGCGAGCGCACCGTGGGTTCGACGAAGACACCCCGCGCGCGAGAGTGCTTGAGGACGTACTCGGCTTCCGCACGCCCGTAGGCGGGATTGACCGTCACGAGCGTCATGCCGGCCAGCGCACAGCCGAACTGCAGGAACACCCATTCCGGGTTGTTGGTCGACCAGACGCCGACGTGGTCCCCCGGCTGGAAGCGGGACAGCAGGGCGCCGGCGACACGGCGGGCCACCGCCGCGAGTTCGGCGTAGGTCCACGACCGGGCACCGGACGCGCCGGTTCCCTCGACGAGCGCCACCGAGTCGGCCCAGCGCGAGGACGCCTCGATGAGCGCGCCCCCGATCGTCGTCGGTTCACAGCTCTCGGCCGCCGCCTCGGCGGTCCAGTGCGATGTCTCCAAGCTTCTGCGCACCACGGCTTCCCTCACCGCCCTGAGATCGATGTGCCCGGTAGACGGAGATGCCCACCCTCCGAATCAGAGGGTTGGCCACCCCCGCACGGTATCCTCCGAATCGGAGCGTTTTCAAGGGTCGGGTCGCCCGCGGCGGTCGGCGACGGAGGAAGGTCGAGCAGTGACAGAGACATCCGACGAGCCGCCCCGTCTCAGTCCCACGTCCCACGTGGTGCTCGGTCTGATCAGCCTGCGCGGGCCTTCCACGCCCTACGAACTGGAGACGGCCGTCCAGAAGTCGGTCGCCTACTTCTGGACCTTCCCCCACTCGCAGCTCTACCGCGAGTGCGACCGGCTCGTCGACTTCGGGCTGCTGACCGTCCACCGGGAAGCGGGAGGCCGCCGCCGCAAGGTCTTCGACCTCACGGACCGCGGTGCCGAAGCGCTTCGCGCCTGGCTCGGCGCTCCCGCCCGTGGCATCTTCGAGATGCGGGACGAGGCGGTGCTCCAGCTGTTCTTCAGCGACCAGCTCCCCCCGGAGCGGCTCGTCGAGCTCGCACGACACGAGGCCGCCCAGTACGAGCGCCGTCTGAGGACCTACGCCGACATCGCCGCGGCCGAGCTCCCGCGGCACGGCCAGGACCGCCGGATGGCTCCACTGCGCCTCGGCATCCGCCTCGCGGAGGTCTTCCAGGCATTCTGGACGGAGATCGCCGAGGCCCCTCCCCCTCCCACTTCCGACCAGCACCCCCACGCCGGGCCGGATGGCACGCGACCTGACGCACCGTCGGCACCGGTGGAGGCAGACCCGGACGGTGACGGCCGAGGGTGACCCCGGCAGCGCGCCCGGGGTAGAGGGGCGTGCCGCCCGGCCCTGGGTTGTGACGGTGGGTCAGTTGAGGGTGTTGAGGGCGGCGTTGGCGAAGTCGGCGTCGAGTTCGCCGGTGGGGGCGCCGGAGACGCCGATGCCGCCGATGATGTGGCCGTCGAGGGTGATGGGGACGCCGCC
>NZ_JBEZXS010000096.1:0-6302 GCF_040638185.1 Streptomyces sp. NPDC026672 | reverse complement strand
ATAAACACCAAACTTTTTTCCCAACCCCCTGGTTTTCGTTTTTTGGCGGCCCCGCGGGGGGGGGCCCGGGCGCGGGCCCCCCCCCCCCCCCACGGCCCTGCGGGCTGCCGCGGGCCGAACCCGCCCACCCACGTTGCCGAAGGCACCCGAGGGTGCCCGAGGGTGCCCGACGATGCCGGAAAAATGGCTGTGTGATCACTCTTGACAACGTTGTCCGCTGGGATCAGGCTAACGACGATCTCCGGCTGGGTGCGCCCTTCCACGAGTTCACCATCCCCTCATGGGAGCGTCGCATGGTTCAAGGGCCCAGGTCCCAACTCACGGCAGCGGTCATGACGGTTGCCGTCGGCTTACGGCAACCCGCCCGCCGCCGCTCCGTGCTGACCCGCCGTGGGAGCCGAACCGCTCCCTGAGCGCCGTTCCGGGCTCCGCACGCGACAAGCCCCGGGTGCCCGTGAGGCGCACTCGTGGTCCATCGCAGTCGATCAACCGCGGCAACCAGGTCCTTCACCCGCGTTCGACATTCTCGACCCCTTTCAAAGAAAGGTACTTTTGTGCCATATCGCCTTTCTGTTCATCTTTTGTCGCTCCGAAGATGGGTCGGCGCGGCCATAGCCCTGTCGCTGCCGTTGGGCGTCCTCGTCGCCGCACCCGTGGCGAGCGCCGCGGGTGCGGCGCCCGGCAGCTTCAGCTCCTCCTTCGAGTCGGCCGACCCGCACCCCGCGACGAGCACCGTCGAGGTCGACGCGGACGGCAAGCCGGTCCAGAAGAACCTGAGCGGATCGAGCCCGTCCGGACTGCCCGGCAGCCTGCTCGACCAGGTCGGCGCGGTGACCGCGAGCGCCGAGAACGCGCCGGGTGAGATCGCCGCGAACCTCAAGGACGGCAATCCGTCGACCAAGTGGCTGACGTTCGACAAGACCGGCTGGGTGGCCTACCAGCTGACCAAGCCCGCGGCGGTGGTGAAGTACTCGCTGACCTCCGCGAACGACGCGCCGGGCCGCGACCCCAAGGACTTCACCGTGCAGGGGTCCGACGACGGCAGCGCCTGGACCGACCTGGACCGGCGGACGGGGGTGACCTTCAGCGGGCGGTTCGCCACCAACACGTACAGCTTCACCAACACGACCGCCTACAGCTACTACCGGCTGAACGTCACCGCGAACTCCGGTGACTCGATCGTCCAGCTCGCCGACTGGAACATCAGCGACGGCTCGAACACATTGCCGCCGGCCACCCCGATGGTCAGTGTCGTCGGCACCGGCCCGGTGAGCGGCTACAACATGAAGCCGAGCGCCGGATTCACCGGTGTGGCTTCGCTGCGGTACTCGGGCGGCGCCCAGGCCGACGGTCGCGCGTACGCGAGCAACAAGCTGTTCGACGTCAACATCCCGGTCGGACCGAAGACCCGGCTGTCGTACAAGATCTTCCCCGAGTTCACCAGCAAGGACGCCCAGTACCCGTCCACCTACGCGGCCGTCGACCTGCACTTCACCGACGGCAGCTACCTGAGCGGGCTCTCGCCGGTCGACCAGCACGGCTACGCGCTGACGGCCGCCGGGCAGGGCGCGTCGAAGGTGCTCTACGCCGACCAGTGGAACGCGGTCCAGTCCGACATCGGGGCGGTCGCGAACGGCAAGACGATCGACCGTGTCCTGCTCTCCTACGACGATCCCAAGGCGACCGCCTCGACCCGTTTCCAGGGCTGGCTCGACGACGTCGCCGTGACGGGCACGCCGACACCGATCGACGGCGCCACCCTGACCAACTACGTCGACACCCGGCGGGGCACCAACGCGACGGGCTCGTTCTCGCGCGGCAACAACCTGCCGATCTCGGCGATGCCGAACGGCTTCAACTTCTTCACGCCGGTCACCAACGCCACGTCCAACTCCTGGGAGTACGACTACCAGCAGGGCAACAACGCGGCCAACCTGCCGACGCTCCAGGGACTCGCGATCTCGCACGAGCCCAGCCCGTGGATGGGCGACCGCGACCAGATGTCGGTCATGCCCGTGCCGGCCGGCGGATCGCTCACCGGCGCGCCCAACACGCGTGCGCTCGCCTTCAGCCACAACGACGAGATCGCGCGGCCGGACTTCTACCAGGTCACCCTGCAGAACGGCCTGACCGCGCAGATGTCGCCCACCGACCACGGTGGGATCATGCAGTTCACGTTCCCGTCGGGGAAGGCCACCGGAAGCCTCGTCTTCTTCAACGGCACGTTCACCATCGGTACGGACGGCACGTTCACCGGCTGGGTGGACAACGGCAGCGGTCTGTCCGCCGGTCGTAGCCGGATGTTCGTGTCCGGCACCTTCGACCGGGCGCCGACGGCGTCCTCCGCGACGTCCGCCACCTTCGACACCTCTGCGAACTCGCAGGTGACGATGCGTATCGCGACGTCGTTCATCTCGGTCGACCAGGCTCGCAAGAACCTCGACATGGAGGTCACCGGCAAGAGCTTCGACCAGATCCACGCCGCCGCCACCGCGGCGTGGAAGGACCGGCTCGGCCGCATCGAGGTGAAGGGCGCGACCGAGACGCAGAAGGTCACGCTGTACTCGAACCTCTACCGGCTCAACCTGTACCCGAACTCGCAGTCGGAGAACACCGGTACCGCCGCCGCGCCGCACTGGCAGTACGCCAGCCCGGTGTCCGCGCCGACCGGCACGTCGTCCGCCACGCAGACCGGCGCGAAGGTCGTCGACGGACAGATCTACGTCAACAACGGGTTCTGGGACACCTACCGCACGGTGTGGCCCGCGTACTCGATGCTGTACCCGGACGTCGCCGCCAAGATCGCCGACGGCTTCGTCCAGCAGTACCGTGACGGCGGATGGATAGCCCGCTGGTCGTCTCCCGGCTACGCCGACCTGATGACCGGCACCAGCGCGAACGTCGCACTGGCCGAGGCCTACCTCAACGGCGTCAAGATGCCCGACCCGCTGACCGCGTACAAGGCGGCGGTCAAGGACGCGACCGTCGCGTCCGGGCGCAGCGAGGTCGGCCGCAAGGGCATCGAGAGCTCGCTGTTCCTCGGCTACACGCCGACCTCCACCGGTGAGTCGGTGTCGTGGGCCCTGGAAGGCTTCATCAACGACTACGGCATCGGGAACATGGGCGCGGCCCTGGCCAAGGACCCGGCCACACCGAAGTCGGAGCGCAAGCAGCTCAAGGAGGAGTCGACGTACTTCCTCCAGCGTGCGCGCAACTACGTCAACCTCTTCGACACGAACACGAAGTTCTTCGAGGGGCGCGCCGCCAACGGCAAGTTCGCCGCGAGCGACCCGCTGGACTGGGGTGGCGCCTACACCGAGACGGACGGGTGGAACTTCGCGTTCACCGCGCAGCAGGACGGCAAGGGCCTGGCCAACCTCTACGGCGGGCAGAAGGAGCTGGAGAAGAAGCTCGACCAGTTCTTCGCCACCCCGGAGAAGGCCGACCACCCCGGCACCTACGGCGGCACGATCCACGAGATGCTCGAGGCGCAGGCGGTGCGCCTGGGCCAGCTCGGCATGAGCAACCAGCCGTCGCACCACATCCCGTACATGTACGACTACGCGGGCGCCCCGTCGAAGACGCAGGCTCTCGTGCGGGAGATCATGCAGCGCCTGTACGTGGGCGACGAGATCGGCCAGGGCTACCCGGGTGACGAGGACAACGGCGAGATGTCGTCGTGGTACATCCTCAGCTCGCTCGGCATCTACCCGCTCCAGGCGGGCTCGTCCAACTGGGCCATCGGTTCGCCGCAGTTCACCCAGATGACGGTCCACCGCAAGACCGGTGACATCGTCGTCAACGCGCCCGGCAACAGCACGAAGAACGTCTACGTGCAGGGCGTGAAGGTCAACGGGAAGTCGCAGCGCTCGGTGTCCATCGACTCGTCGGTGCTCGCCCACGGCGGCCGGATCGACTTCCAGATGGGCTCGCACCCGTCGTCCTGGGGCACCGGCAAGAACGACGCACCGCCGTCGCTGACCAAGGGCGACGACGTGCCCAAGCCGCTGCAGGACACCACGGGCCCCGGTCTCGGCACCGCGACCGCGACCGGTGGGCAGGACGCGTCGAAGCTGTTCGACGACACGTCGACCACGCAGATGACCTTCGCCACCGGCACTCCGCAGGTGAACTGGGCCTTCCGCAGCGGCAAGCAGACGCCGACGTACTACACCCTCACCTCCGGGGCGAGTGCGGGCGACCCGACGAACTGGAAGCTCCAGGGCTCCAACGACGGGATCACCTGGACCACCGTCGACTCCCGCAAGGACGAGGTCTTCCCGTCCCGCAACCAGACCCGGCCCTTCAAGATCGGTGAGCCGGGGAAGTTCGCGCAGTTCCGTCTGGTCGTGAGCAAGACCGTCGGCGCCGCGCAGACCAACCTCGCCGAGATCGAGTTGCTCGCCGGCGGCGATGTCCAACTCGGTGGCGGAGCCATCGCGGTCTTCGCGGCCAACAGTGTCCACGCGACCTCCGGCGCCGAGGTGTCGATGCCGCTGGGCACCGTCACCGGAGGCACCGCGAGCAGCTACCGGGCGACGATCGACTGGGGTGACGGCTCGGCCGCCACCGCGGGCACCCTCGCCCAGAGTTCCCGTGGCGTGTACGGCGTGACCGGCTCGCACACCTACGACAAGCCGGGTTACTACCAGGCCAAGGTCACGGTGGCCGACGGCACCGGCCAGGGCTCGGCGACCGTGGGTGTCGACGTCGGCTACGCGGCGCGTTCCAGCCTCACCGCGGCGTTCGACTCCGTGTGCATCGGGGACGAGGGCTCCGTCGCGGCGAACTGCGACAGCAAGTCGTGGGCGTACTCCCGTTCCGCCCTCCAGGCGGCCGGTGTGACCCAGGGCGAAGAGCACGAGGTGCCGGGTACGGCGCTGCGCTTCACGCTGCCGACGGTCTCGGCGGGCCAGCCGGACAACACGACCGGCAACGGCAGCACGATCGCGCTCAACCTGCCGGCCGACGCGAAGAGCATCTCGTTCATCGGCGTCGGGACGCAGGGCAACCAGAACACCACCGGCACGGCGACGTTCAGTGACGGCAGCACCGCCACCGTCCCGATCCAGATGAGCGACTGGACGCTGGGCGGCAACCCCAACGGCACGCCGTCCTTCGGTAACATCGTCGTCGCCAAGGCCGCGTACCGACTGCTCGGCACGAACCGGGACGGTGCCCAGCCGTTCCTGTTCGCCACCGCGCCGTACCAGATCCCGGCGGGCAAGACGCTGGTCTCGGTGACCCTGCCGACGCAGACCGGTGACCCGGGCTCGGCGGGCAGGATCCACGTGTTCGCCATCGCCCACGACGGCACGCCGGACGCCAAGTTGGTGACCACCGCCCCCAAGGACCAGACGGCCACCGCGGGGAAGGTGTTCTCGGCGGACCTCGGTTCGGTGAGCGGCGGCATCGCCGACTCGACGGGCTACCAGGCTCGCGTCCAGTGGGGTGACGGCACGGTTCCGGCCGACGCCACGGTCGACGCGTCCGGCAAGATCGGCGGACAGCACACGTACGCGCAGGAGGGCACGTACACGGTCCACGTCACCGCGTGGGACACCCTGTCGAGCAGCACCGAGACGTTCACCGTGACCGTGGGCAAGGCAGGTCTGCAGCCCTCGATCTCGGCGTCGGCGTCCGGCACCGCCGGTGACCCGATCACCGTCAAGGGCAGCGGCTTCGCGGCGGGCGAGCAGGTGACCGTCAAGCTCGGCACCAGCCCGGCGCAGACCCTGACGGTCGCGGCCTCGGCGACGGGCACGGTGCAGGCGACCGTGTCGGCGTCCGACGACGCGCGGCCCGGCCGGTACTCCATCACCGCCGCCGGCAAGTCCTCGCGGACTCCGGCGACGGCGACCGTCCGGGTGACCGAGGAGCGGGCGGCGTCGACGCACCGGCCGCAGGTGGCGCTGTCGGCCACCTCGGGACCGCGCGGTACGGCGATCACCGTCAACGGTTCCGGGTTCGCCCCGAACGAGGCGGTCACCATCCGGTTCGGCAACGGACTCGCCTCCATCACCGTGCACGCGAATGGTGACGGCGTCGTCTCCGGCGCGACCATCAGCGTTCCGGGGAAGGCGAAGCGGGGTTCGACGAGCGTCACGCTGACCGGCGCCGATTCGAAGGCCCATGTCCGACTGCCCTTCACGGTCAGCCGGAACTGAGCCGGGACTGGCGAAGCCGCACAAGGTAAGTCAAGCCGCCGGTGGGCGGGGCCGTGATCACGGCCCCGCCCCCCGGCCGCGGTTTTTGGCCGGGGGGGGCCCCCCGACCAGGGGGTTATCCCCGCGGAACCCATT
>NZ_JBEZXS010000095.1:0-7885 GCF_040638185.1 Streptomyces sp. NPDC026672 | reverse complement strand
GGTTGATAGGCCGGATCTGGAAGCCAGGTGACTGGTGGAGGTGACCGGTACTAATAGGCCGAGGGCTTGTCCTCAGTTGCTCGCGTCCACTGTGTATGTTCTGAGACAACGAACAGTTGTCGGCTTCAGAGCTGAACACACAATTGAAGAGTGTGCTTGTTCGCTCGAAACCATTAGGGTTTCGGTGGTCATAGCGTGAGGGAAACGCCCGGTTACATTTCGAACCCGGAAGCTAAGCCTTACAGCGCCGATGGTACTGCAGGGGGGACCCTGTGGGAGAGTAGGACACCGCCGAACAATCTTTGGAAGGACCCCTGGTCCCAGCGTTCAGCTGGGACCAGGGGTCCTTTCGTTTTTACAATGCTTGAGGTACCGAAGACAGGAGTCACCATGTCCACCAACTCTCCCGAAGACCGACCGGAGCGCGATCAGCGCCGACGGGACAGTGGTGACCGCGGTGACCGTGGCGGCTTCCGTCGCGACAACGACCGTCCCGGATACGGCCGTCGAGACGACAGGCGCGACGATCGCCGCGACGACCGCGGAGGGTTCCGTCGGGACGACGACCGTGGCGGTCACCGGGGTCGTGACGACCGCGGTGGCTTCCGTCGCGACGACAACCGCGGCGGTGGCTACGGCCGGCGCGACGACCGCAGGGACGCCCCGCGAGACGACCGGCGGGAAGGCGATCGGGGACCGCGTCCGCCGTACCGCCGTGACGACCGCGTCGGTGGCGGCCCGCGTCGTGACGACCGCGGCGACCGTGACCGCGGCTTCCGCCGCGACGACCGTCCCTCCTTCCGACGGGACGACAGGCGTGACGATCGCCGCGATGACCGCAGGGACGACAGGCGTGACGGCGACCGCGGTGGGTTCCGCCGCGACGACAGCCGTGGCGCCGGCGGTGGCGGCTACGTGCGACGCGACGATCGCCGTGACGACCGCCGCGACGGTGACCGCGGACCGCGTCCCGCCTACCGGCGCGACGACCGGGGTGACCGCGGTGACCGCCGGGACGGTGAGCGCGGCGGCTTCCGTCGTGACGACCGGCGCGATGACAGGCGTGATGACCGTCGTGACGACCGGGGCGGTTTCCGTCGGGACGACGACCGTGGCGGTTACCGGGGTCGTGACGACCGCGGTGGCCACGGGCGGGACAACGACCGCGGGTACGCACGCCGCGACGACCGTCCCCCCTTCCGTCGGGACGACCGACGGGACGACAGGCGTGACGATCGCCGCGATGACCGCAGGGACGACCGTCGGGACGGCGGCGACCGCGGTGGTTACCGTCGCGACGACAACCGTGGCGGCGGCTTCCGCGGCCGTGACGACCGTCCCCCCTTCCGCCGGGACGACCGGCGTGACGATCGCCGCGACGACCGCAGGGACGACCGGCGCGATGACCGTCGGGACGACCGCAGGGACGACAGGCGCGACGACAGGCGTGACGGCGACCGTGGCGGGTTCCGCCGCGACGACAGCCGCGGCGGTGGCGGCTACGGGCGGCGTGACGACCGGCGCGACGACAGGGGCGGACGCCCGGGTGGCGGCTTCCGCGGGCGTCCCGGCGACGACCGGCGCGGTGGCGGACGCTTCCGTGACGACCGGGAGCGCGACCGGGACCGGGAGCCGATCAAGCGGCTGCCGATCCCCGAGGACGTCACGGGCGACGAGATCGACAAGGACGTACGGCAGGAGCTCCAGAGCCTGCCCAAGACGCTCGCGGAGGACGTCGCCAAGAACCTGGTGATGGTCGCCCGGCTCATCGACGAGGACCCCGAGGGCGCGTACGGCTACTCCAGGGTGGCCCTGCGGCTCGCGTCGCGTGTCGCGGCCGTGCGTGAGGCCGCCGGGTTCGCCGCCTACGCGAGCCAGAAGTACTCCGAGGCTCTCGCCGAGTTCCGCGCCGCGCGGCGCATGACCGGCAACGTGGACCTGTGGCCCGTGATGGCCGACTGCGAGCGCGGACTCGGGCGCCCGGAGAAGGCGCTGGACATGGCCGGCGCACCCGAGGTGCACAAGCTGGACAAGGCCGGTCAGGTCGAGATGCGGCTCGTCGCGGCCGGTGCCCGGCGTGACATGGGGCAGCTGGAAGCGGCCATCGTGACGCTGCAGAGCCCCGAACTGGCCTCCCACTCCGTGCAGCCGTGGACCGCGCGACTGCGCTACGCGTACGCCGACGCCCTCCTCGCCGCCGGGCGTGCGGACCAGGCCCGTGAGTGGTTCGCCAAGGCCGTGGAGGCCGACCGCGACGGCAGCACGGACGCCTCCGACCGGCTGGCCGAGCTGGACGGCGTCGAGTTCATGGACGTCCTCGACGACGAGGACGCCGAGGACGGCGACGCCGACCACGACGCCGAGAACCACGAGGACGGCGGCGACGACCTCGATGACGACGACGAGCACGACGATCCCGAGGACGACGAGTTCGACGACGAGGACGTGGTGGACGCCGAGGGCACCGACGCCCCCAGGACGGAGTCCGGTGGCGGCGACCGGGACTGACCCGGAGCAGTGACGGAGGGCGGGAACCCGAACACCGGGTTCCCGCCCTCTTCCTGTTGCACCGGCCGTCGCACCACGCCCCGGCGCGCGGATCAGAGGTCGAGGTCGAGCAGGCGCAGCACCAGCCCCGACGCCGGCTTCGGACCGAACGACGTCGACTTGCGGGGCATCGTCACGCCCTGCCGTGCCAGATCGCGGACGACCTCCTCGCGGACCGGGTGCATCAGGACCGCCGTGCCGCCGTCGCGTTCGGCCTTCTCGACCGTGGCGGCGGTGTCGTGGATGTAGGCGATGTGGGCGGGGGAGTCCTCGGGGACGTGCCAGACGTGGTCGAGGAGCACCGCGTGCAGGACCGTCGCGTCCAGGGTGCGCCACGCCTCGGGGCGGTCGGCGGGGACCGTACGGGCCAGCAGGGCGGGATCGGGCCGGTCGACGACGTGGAAGGCGCCGTCGCCGGCGAGCAGATACGCGTTGCCCTCGCGGGCCGCCTCCGCCAGCGCCCCGAGGGCGTCGGCGAGCGGCACGTCCAGGCGCCGTACCCGGAACAGGCCCGTCAGCGCGGCGACGGCGTCCGCGACCGGCAGACCGTGCAGCAGCCGGTGGATGGCGCGGACGCGCAGGGGATGGCGGACGGTGTCGACGAGGAGCACCAGGCCGTAGTCCCAGGCGCTCGGCGAGGTGTGCTCCGCGCGCAGCAGCCGGTACGTCGCCCAGCGGTGGTGGCCGTCGGCGATCAGGGCCTGGTGGCCGCTCAGGTCGCTCCGCACGAGGGCCAGTTCGGCGGGGTCGGTCAGCGACCAGAGGCGGTGCTCGAAGCCGTCCTCGGTGGTGGTCGCCAGCAGCGGGGTGCGCTCGGTGACGCGGTCGACGACGTCGGCGGTGGTGCCGTCGCCGCGGTAGGTGAGCAGGAGGGGTTCGAGGTTGGCGCAGGTGGCGCGCATCAGGGCCGCGCGGTCCGCGACGACGGGCGGCATCACGTCCTCGTGGGGCAGCACGACGCCCTCTTCGGGGTCGCACACGCGCAGCGCGCCGATGACGCCGCGCTGGACCAGGCCGTCGCCGTCGCGCTGTTCGTAGACGTACAGGCCGGGGACGGGGTCGGTGGTCAGGATGCCCTCGTCGAGCCAGCCGCGCAGGGTCTCGGCCGCCTGCTTGTTGCGGGCGGCGGGCGTGTCGGCCTGCGGGAGGATCAGGCGGACGATGTTGTGCGGGTCGGCGGACTGGAGGTGGTGCAGGCCGTCGGGGCGCACCACGACGTCGTACGGCGGGGAGGTGACGGCTGCGAGGCTGCCGACCCGGTCGGGGTCGTAGCGGAGGCCACGGAACGGGGTGAGTTCCAGGCCGCCGGCCGTTGCTTCCGGGTGACCGGGAGTGTTCATCCCGGCATCGTACGTGTGTCAGTGGCGTGGGGGATGATCGGGGAAAGCGAGCGAACGAGGAGCGATGTGGAATGAGCCAGGGCGTCAGGACGAAGCCGGAGGGCAGTGGCCGGCCCCTGAATGCGGCGTACGACACGGCGCTGCTCGATCTGGACGGGGTGGTGTACGCGGGAGGTGACGCGATCGCGCACGCGGTCGAGTCGCTGGAACTCGCCCGTTCGGGCGGCATGCGGTTGGCCTACGTCACCAACAACGCGCTGCGCACGCCGGACACCGTGGCCGGTCATCTGACCGACCTGGGCATACCGACGGGCGCCGGGGACGTGATCACCTCGGCGCAGGCGGTCGCGCGGCTGATCAGCGAGCAGGTGCCGCGAGGCGCGCGCGTGCTGGTGATCGGCGGTGAGGGGCTGCGGGTGGCGTTGCGCGAGCGCGGCCTGGAGCCGGTGGAGTCGGCGGACGACGACCCGGCGGCGGTGGCGCAGGGGTACGGCGGCCCGGACATGGCGTGGGGGCGGTTCGCGGAGGCGAGTTACGCGGTGGCGCGCGGTGTGCCGTGGTTCGCGTCCAACACCGACCTGACGATCCCGAGCGGGCGCGGCATCGCCCCCGGCAACGGCGCGGCGGTGGAGGTCGTACGGATCGCGACGGGGGCGGAGCCGCAGGTGGCGGGCAAGCCGTTGCCGCCCATGCACCGGGAGACGATCCTGCGGACCGGGGCCGAGCGGCCGCTGGTGGTCGGGGACCGGCTGGACACGGACATCGAGGGCGCGATCAACGGCGGGGTGGACTCGCTGCTCGTGCTGACCGGCGTCACGGACGGGGCGCAGCTGCTCGCGGCGCCGCCGCGGCACCGGCCGACGTACGTCGACGCGGACCTGCGCGGGCTGCTGACCGGTCAGCCGGAGATCACCGCGGAGGGCGGGGGCTTCGGCTGCGGGGGCTGGACGGCGACGGCGGGTCCCGACCGGCTCGACCTGTCCGGCGACGGCGAGCCCCTGGACGGCCTGCGCGCCCTGTGCGCGGCGGCCTGGACGGCGGCGGGCGACGGCGAGTGCGGTCTGGACGGGGGCAAGGCCCTGGCCCGACTCGGTCTGTGACCCGGTGTGCGCGGGGGAGGCGGCCGCCGAGGCGGAGGTGAGGATGGGCTGACCTGACTTCGTGTCGGTCGATCATCCTCCCGAGCAGCGTGTGGTCCCCTCCGTCGGGCCTCCCGGGCGGCGAGTGACACGCGCCCTCGGGCCGCTCGCCGGCGCCGGCGAGCGTGGATCGCGAGGGTGCTCGCCCAGCAGGCCCCGCTGCTGCCGAGGAGCAGGGCCGCACCCTCGTCGTCGTGCTGCACGACCTCGACCACGCGGCCCGCTACGCCACCCACCTCGTCGCGCTGCGCGACGGCCGGGTCGTCGACGACCCGGAGACCGGTGCGCCCCTGGTGGTGCCCGCGGCCCGCAGGGCACGGGCGGCGGTCGTCACAGGAGCTTCCTGAGCCGGAACAGGTCGAGCAGGCTCGCCTCCAGGCGCACCCGGCCCGAGCCCCACGCCTTCGCGAAGTTCAGCTCGCCGTCCACCAGCGCCACCAGGTCGTCGCCGGCCATGACCAGCCTGATCCCGGCCTTTTCGCGCGGTGGTCCGGGAAAGGTCTCGTCGACCACTATCCCGCCACCGGTCATCCGGCCCGCGAACGTCACGTCCAGATCCGTGACGTGGCAGCTCACCGAGCGGTCCAGGGCCGCGGCCGCCCGGACGTCGCCGTCGGCGCCCCGCATGTTCTCGGAAAGCTTCTCGAGTGCGGCTCGGCACTCCTCGATCGTGGCCATCGCGACCGACGGTACCCCAGCGCTTCGCGGTAGCGTCGGGGCATGAACGACTCCGCGCCGCAGGCCGAGGGCCCGCAGGACGGGACGGCGGCCGACAGGACGGCGGCCGACGCCGGGCACGACCCCGCCGCCCCCGCCCCGCTCGACGTGTCCCGGACCCCCACCGGCAACGCCGAGGTCGACGCCCTGCTGGAGCGGCTGGCCGACGCCGACCACCTCGCGACCGACGGCCACGTCGAGGTGTACGAGGATGTACACAGGGGGTTGCGCGACGCGCTCACCGCGCTCGACGCCCGCCCGGGACCACCGGCGCCCCCGGCACCGGCCCGCCCGGTGCCCCCACCGTCGTACGGGAACAGGAGCTGAACCGAACGTGGCAGGAGTCGCACGCCGCCGTCTGGACGCGGAGCTGGTCCGCCGCAAGCTCGCGCGCTCGCGCGAGCACGCCAGCCAGCTGATCGCCGCGGGGCGGGTCAGCGTGGGCAGGACCGTCGCCACGAAGCCCGCCACCCAGGTCGAGACCGCCGCCGCGATCGTCGTCACGGCCGACGACGGCGACCCCGACTACGTCTCCCGCGGCGGCCACAAGCTCGCCGGGGCGCTGGCCGCTTTCGTACCGCTGGGCCTGGTCGTCGAGGGGCGCCGGGCGCTGGACGCCGGCGCGTCCACCGGGGGCTTCACCGACGTCCTGCTGCGGTCCGGGGCCGCCCACGTCGTCGCCGTGGACGTGGGTTACGGCCAACTCGCCTGGTCTCTCCGCAATGATGAACGCGTCACCGTCAAGGACCGTACGAACGTACGCGAGTTGACGCTTGAAGCGATCGATGGGGAACCTGTGGATCTTGTCGTGGGTGATCTGTCCTTCATCCCGCTCGGACTGGTCCTGCCCGCCCTGAAGGCGTGCGTGAAACCGGACGCAGACCTGGTGATGATGGTCAAGCCGCAGTTCGAGGTGGGGAAGGAACGGCTGGGGAGCGGGGGAGTCGTACGGAGTCCGCAGCTGCGGGCGGAGGCCGTGCGGGGCGTGGCCGCGAGGGCGTGGGAGCTGGGGCTCGGTGTGCGGGGGGTCACCGCGAGCCCGCTGCCCGGGCCGTCCGGCAACGTCGAGTACTTTCTGTGGTTGCGGGCCGGGGCAGCGGAACTGGACCCGGCCGACGTTGACCGTGCTGTGGCGGAGGGGCCGCGTTGACACCGAACCGAGCTCGAACTGTTTTCCTGCTCGCCCACACCGGGCGGCCCGCGGCCATCCGCAGCGCCGAACTCGTCGTCAAGGGGCTGCTGCACTCCGACATCGGGGTGCGCGTCCTGGAGGAGGAGGCGCAGGACATCCCGCTGCCCGAGGAGGTGGAGCTCGTCAAGGAGGCGACCCCGCAGTGCCTCGACGGGTGCGAGCTGCTGATCGTGCTGGGCGGTGACGGGACGCTCCTGCGGGGCGCCGAGTTCGCCCGCGCCTCCGGGGTGCCGATGCTCGGCGTCAACCTGGGCAGCGTCGGCTTCCTCGCGGAGGCCGAGCGGGACGACCTCGACAAGGTCGTCGACCGGGTGGTGACCAAGGCGTACGAGGTCGAGGAGCGGATGACCGTCGACGTCGTCGTGCACCGCAACGGCGACATCGTGCACACGGACTGGGCGCTCAACGAGGCGGCCGTGCAGAAGGCGGGCGCCGAGAAGCTCCTCGAGGTCGTGCTGGAGATCGACGGGCGGCCGGTGACCGGGTTCGGGTGCGACGGGATCGTCCTGTCCACACCGACCGGATCGACGGCGTACGCCTTCTCGGCGGGCGGGCCCGTGGTGTGGCCGGAGGTGGAGGCGCTGCTGATGGTGCCGATCTCCGCGCACGCGCTGTTCGCGAAGCCGCTGGTCACCTCGCCGGAGTCGGTGCTCGCGGTGGAGGTGCTGCCGCACGTTCCGCCGGGCGTGCTGTGGTGCGACGGCCGGCGGACGGTCGAGCTGCCGCCCGGGGCGCGGGT
The DNA here is from genome assembly GCF_040638185.1 of Streptomyces sp. NPDC026672. NCBI lineage: Bacteria > Bacillati > Actinomycetota > Actinomycetes > Kitasatosporales > Streptomycetaceae > Streptomyces > Streptomyces sp. NPDC026672. The sequence goes on along the minus strand of NZ_JBEZXS010000095.1, from coordinate 211 downwards.
CGAGGTGCGGCGCGGGGCGGTGCCGGTGCGGCTGGCCCGCCTGCACCACGCCTCGTTCACGGACCGCCTGGTGGCCAAGTTCGCCCTGCCGGTCTCCGGCTGGCGGGGGGCACGGCCCTAGGGCGTGTTTCGAAAGTCCCGCCTGGCCCGCGACGCCTGGCACGCACACTCGCTGCGTTGTCGGAACGCCCGAGTACATCCAGTACGAGGG
>NZ_JBEZXS010000094.1:0-9533 GCF_040638185.1 Streptomyces sp. NPDC026672 | reverse complement strand
TTTCTGAACCCTCGGGAACCCTCGGGTGCCTTCGGCAAGGTGGGTGGGGGGGTTCGGCCCGCGGCAGCCCGCTGGGCGGTGTCGTCGCCGCGGCCCCGGCGACGACACGGCCCTGCGGGCGAAGCGTGATGCTCGGCTCAGCAGCCGGTACCGGACGACGGGTACGGGTAGTGGGCGTTCCCGCCGGAGGCGTTCTCGTTCTTGATGCTCGAGGGCAGGTTGACCGCCCGGTGTGCCGGAATGCCGATCCAGGACCCGGCGAAGTTGCTGTTGTAGAAGAGGTAGAACGTGTAGCTGGTGTCGTTGGCGACGGAGGCGACGTTGTTCTTGATGCTCTGCCCGAACCCCGCCGTCCCGGTCACGCTGCTCGCGCCGAAGCGGCAATTCGCGTAGTCACTGATGTTGTGGGTCTGCGGGTAGATTCCCCCGCTGAAATTGGAGTTGTAGTACAGACAGACCTGGCCCGAGGAGCAGGTCGACGGAAAAGGACTCGGGGCCGGCACCGGGATGGTGTTTCCCGTGGGCTCGACCGGGATCATCGCGGATGCCGGAGTCGTGGCCAGGAACAGGCCGGTGAACGTGGTGGCGGCCGTGAAAGCGGCGGCCGCGAGGCGCCTTCTCAACACAGTGCTTTCCCTCCCCGTGGTGCACCGTCAGTTTGGCGAGCGGCTCAGGATATTACGGTTCTGTTCTGTTGTGCCGTAGTAGGGGAGTAATTGCCCGAGTCTTTGCCATGCATTGGGCCGGTTCTGGCCGAAAAGCGGTGTGCTGTCGAGCGGTGCGTCGAAGAACTCGAGTGTTTCCCGCATGGAAAACGTGCATTACCGTCAGACGGCTGGGAATTCAAGTGCTTTACACGGTCTCTTCACGGGTGGTCAGATTCGGTTGATCATCGATTCTGGAGGCACTGTGCGACTCCCTTTTGCACGAAGATCCGCGGCATCGGTCGCGGCGGCCCTTGTCGCCACCCTGACCACCCCGGTGGCGGCCCACGGGGCCGTCGACTCCCCACCTTCCCCCGCCACTTCGGCCGGACACGGCGAGCCTCGGCCCGCACCGGTCAAGGTCACGTTGATCACGGGCGACGAGGTGACGGTGACCCGGGGACCCGGGCGGTCGGGCCTCTCGGTGGACGCCGTGGAGCGCCCGCGGGGAGCCAAGGGTTCGGTGCGTGTGGTCACCGAAGCCGGTGACACCTATGTGTATCCCGACGAGGCCATGGCCTACGTCGCGACGGGACGGCTCGACAAGCAGCTCTTCGACGTCACACAGCTGGTGGCCCAGGGCTACGACGACGCGCACACCGCTGCGCTCCCCCTGATCGTCACCCGCTCCGTGGAACCGTCCGCTCGCCAACCCGGCGTCGCCAGGGAGCCGTCCGCCTCGCCGTCGAGTACCGCGCTGCCGGGAGCGGAGACCACGCTCGACCTCCCGTCCGTGCACGGGGAGGCCCTTCGCGCCCGCCGGTCGAAGGCCGCCGTCTTCTGGGCCGCCCTCACCGACACCGCGCAGCAGGATGCCGAGCGGTCGACGGCGCGTGCCACCGCGGCCCCGGACGAAGGGACCGCACCCTCCTTCACCGCCGGTGTCGACAAGATCTGGCTCGACGGCAAGGCGGAGGCCGCTCTCGCCGACACCACGACGCAGATCGGCGCTCCCCCGGCCTGGGCCGCCGGCGGTACGGGCACGGGCGTCCGGGTCGCGGTACTCGACTCCGGTGTCGACCCCACCCACCCGGACCTCGCGGGCCGTATCACGGCGTCCCGGAGTTTCGTTCCGGGCGAGGACGTCGTCGACCGCAACGGCCATGGCACCCACACGGCCTCCACCGTCGCCGGGACGGGCGCCGCGTCCGGTGGCACGGAGCGGGGCGTCGCTCCCGGCGCCGATCTGCTGGTGGGCAAGGTCCTCGCCGACAGCGGATCGGGTCCCATATCGGGAATCATCGCGGGCATGGAGTGGGCGGCCCGGACCGAGCACGCCAAGGTGATCAACATGAGCCTGGGCACACCGGCGTGGCACACCCAGGACGATCCGCTGAGCCAGGCGGTCAACCGGCTGAGCGCCGAGACGGGCGCGCTCTTCGTCATCGCCGCGGGCAACGCCGGGAACGGCCCCTACAACGTGAGCGCGCCGGGCACGGCGGACGCCGCCCTCACCGTCGGCGCGGTGGACGCGTCCGACCACCTCGCCGACTTCTCCAGCGCCGGGCCGCGCCTCAACGACGACGCCCTCAAGCCCGACCTGACCGCCCCCGGCGTGGACGTACTGGCCGCGCGTTCCCAGTACATGAACGACGGCGGCGAAGGCTTCTACCGCTCCGACAGCGGTACGTCCATGGCGGCTCCCCATGTCGCGGGCGCGGCGGCCCTGCTGGCCCAGAAGCACCCCGGCTGGACGGGGCAGCAGCTCAAGGACGCGCTGATGGGCACCAGCGCACCGACCCCCGCCTACAGCCCCTATCAGGCGGGCTCCGGCCGACTGGACGTGGGCACCGCGTACCGGCAGGACCAGGTCGTCGCCGGTGGATCGGTGGACGCCGGGCTCGTCCGCTGGTCGCCGGACCAGGCGCGGAAGCCGATCGAGAAGCGGATCACCTACACCAACACCACCGACCTGCCCCTCACGTTGCGGCTCTCGGTGGACCGGGGCGACTCGCCCGCCGGAGTGTTCACACCCGCCGTCGACCGCGTCACGGTACCGGCGCGCGGAACCTCGTCGGTCGCCCTCGTGGCCGACCCGCGGGGACTCGCGCCGGGCCGGTACGCCGCCCAGGTCGTCGCGCGTTTCCCGGCCGGTACGGTGCACACGGCCGTGGGCCTGTCCGTCGAGCCCGAGAAGCACGCCCTGACCGTGCACCTGAAGGACCGGGCCGGCAAGCCCATCAGCGGCGAGGTCGAGATCACCGGCGCCGACGGGAGGACCACCACCATGTGGGTCCCGGACGGCACCCTCACCAGCCGCTGGGCCCCCGGCTCCTACACGGTCGTCTCCACCCTGGACGTGGAGGGCCGCCATGGCCCGCACTCCCTCGGATACGCCGTCCTGACCGTGCCCGAGCTCGATCTGACGACCGACCGGGACGTGGAACTCGACGCCTCGCGCAGCCGCCGGGTCAAGGTGGAGACGCCCGAGCCCACGTCCGTCACCACCGGCAGGATCGACCTGTTCCGCTCCTTCACCTCCAGCGAGCCGACACCGAACGACCCGCAGGCGCTGCACCAGGTCCTCATGCCCTCCGCCGCCTACGACAGCCTGTGGGCCCTGCCGACCAAGGGCCGGGTGAAGAAGGGCAGTTTCGTCTTCACCACCCGGATCCGCGCCGAGCAGACCCCGTTGAGGATCACCTACCGGGGACGCGGCCTCGACGACACCCTGCTGGTGCAGCCGGGGTCCGCCCCGTTCCGCGCCGGCATCACGCAGGTGGACGCCGTCTTCGCCGGGACCGGCACACCCGCCGACTACACCGGACTGTCCGCCCGCGGCAGAGCCGTGGTCGTCCGCGCCGGCGATGCCGTGGCCCCGACGGATCAGGCGGCGGCGGCACGCACCGCGGGGGCGGCGATGCTCCTCGTCGTCAACGACGGCGACGGCCGCAGGAGCGACTGGTACGGCGACCCCGACGGCAGGACGACCGGGCGGATCCCGGTCGCCTCACTCGCCATGGACGACGGCGAAGACCTGATCACCAGGACGAAGGCCGCGGGCAGGAACGGGACACGGCTGACGGTCGAAGCACACCCCGCGCCCGCGTACCTGTACGACCTGGCCGACTACCACCGGGGAGGCGTGCCGGACGACCCCTCGGCCGCGACCGACCCCGGCAGTCTCGCCCGCATCGAGAACGACTTCGCCCCGCCCGCCGGCCGACAGGTCGTGGAGAGCCGGGAGGACAGCCCGTCGTACGAGTACTGGCCGGCCGCCTACCCCTACGCCGGGTTCGGCATGACGCGCGTCCCCCCGTTCCCGAGGGAGCCGGTCGCCGCGGGCCACCGTACCGACTGGGTCTCGGCCGGGAACGGCGTCAAGTGGCAGCAGTACGCGACCGTCGACGGCTGGTCGACCTTCACCGACATAACGAGCTACCGGCCCCGCAGCGTGCAGACGGAACGCTGGTTCGGACCTCTCGTCCGGCCCCGCATGCTCAGCTTCGAGGTCCCGCACCGTGTCGGCGACGCCATGGGCGGAATGATCGCGGGATTCGGCGACGGAGGATCCGCCCACAGCGGTGACACCGGCATGATGGCGCGCAGCTTCTCGCTGTATCAGGGGGACCGGCTGCTGGCGCGGAACGGGCCACGGCCGGACTTCGGGGTGGGCGACCTGGCGCCGCAGAGACTCCCGTACCGGCTGGTCGTCGACACGCAGGGGAACGCCGACCTCACCCCGTACTCCACCGCCACGCACACCGAGTGGCGGTTCCTCTCCGGCAACGCCGACGACCAGGCCGTCCCGCTGGTCCAACTCGACTACGGGATCGACCTGGACCCCGCGGGGCGGGCGAAGCGCACGTCGGCCTTCTCCGTCACGCCCGCCGTCGTCGGCAGTGACGCCGCGGTGGACGCGGTCTCCTCACTCGGGGTCGAGGTCTCCTACGACGACGGGGCGTCGTGGCGGCGGCAGGACCTGAGGGAGGACAAGGGCACCTGGCGGACGCTCCTGAACGCACCGCGCGGGGCCGGCTACGTCTCCGTCCGGGTCACCGCCGAGCAGCGCGGCGGAGGCGGCGTCACACAGACCGTCACCAGGGCCTTCGGCCTCAAGTGACCCTGGAGTGAAGGAGGGTGGGCCGGTCCGCATGGGCCGGGCCCACCCTCTCTCCCTTTCCTCGGGGGTGTTCCACCGGAACTCACGGCTCCGTGCGCCCGCGCGGGGCGGACGCAACTCGCCTTCCTGGGCCGCTCGTTCATCAGAATGTGTCGAGGGCGTGAACACGACACGGCGCCAAACCGCCAACGTCCCGCATTGACCGGCCGAGGCGCCCGGTTGGACCTTTGTGCTGGTCAACACAGTTCACATCCGCCTCCGGTGACCGCACGGTCACCGCCGACCGTCCGCGTGCCGAACGGCGCCGGGCCGCCCGTCCCACCACCCTCTGGAGTTCTCCTTGCCGCACAGATCGCTCGCCGGACCCGGGCGGCGCAGACCGTCACGCCCCGGCTCCGTCGGGGCCGCGGTGGCCGCCGCCGTCCTCGCCGTCCTCGTGGCGCTGCTGCCCCAACAGGCCCTCGCCGCACCCTCCACGCCCGCCGCGACGACCTCCGCGGTCACCACCGAGCCGGCCTGCGGCACGCCCAAACCCGGCTCCTTCACCTGTTTCGCGCTGCGCCGCACGGACGTCCGGGCCAAGCTCGGCCTGCGGAGTGCGGCGGCCGGCCAGACGACGCCCGACGGCTACTCCCCGGCCGACCTGCGCGCGGCCTACGGACTGCCGGCCGACGGCGGCGCCGGGGCGACCATCGCCATCGTCGACGCCTACGACAACCCCGACGCCGAGGCCGACCTCGCCGTCTACCGCCAGCAGTACGGACTGCCCGCCTGCACCTCCGACAACGGCTGCTTCCGCAAGGTGGACCAGCGCGGCGGAACCGCCTACCCGGCCGCCGACGACGGCTGGGCCGGGGAGATATCCCTCGACCTAGACATGGTCTCCGCGATCGCCCCGCAGGCACACCTCCTGCTCGTGGAGGCCGACACCGCCTCCTCCGACTCCCTCGGCACGGCCGAGAACACCGCCGTCTCCCTGGGCGCCCGGTACGTCTCCAACTCCTGGGGCGCCTACAGCGACGACTCCGGGCAACTCGCCTTCGACGAGGCGTACTTCAACCACCCCGGAGTGGCGGTCGTCTTCAGCTCGGGCGACGACGGCTACGGCGTCAGCTACCCGGCCTCCTCGCCGTACGTGACCTCGGTGGGCGGGACCTCCCTGGTGCGCGACGGCAGCGCGCGCGGCTGGGACGAGTCGGTGTGGAACGCCACCACCGTCGACGGCCAGGGCGGTCAGCACTGGGGTGCGCCCGGCTCCGGCTGCTCGGCCGTCGAGCCCAAGCCCGCCTTCCAGTCGGCGGTCGACTGCGCCGGCCGGTCCGTCGCGGACGTCAGCGCCGTCGCGGACCCGGCCACCGGCGTGGCGGTCTACAACTCCTTCTCCGACGGCGGCTGGAACGTCTACGGCGGCACCAGCGCCTCCGCGCCCATCATCGCCGGTGTGTACGCACTGGCGGGCACGCCCGTCTCCGGCACCTACCCGGCCGCCTACCCGTACCAGGCGCCCGGCGCCCTGCACGACGTGACCCGGGGCGACGACGCCAGCTGCGCCGACAGCTCGGTGTGCGGCCACGGCCCCGAGCCCGACTGCACCCCCGCCTTCACCTGCGCCGCGCAGCCCGGCTACGACGGACCGACCGGACTGGGCACGCCCGACGGCACCACCGCCTTCCGCCCGGGTGCGCACGGCACCGTCTCCGGATCGGTCACCGACGCCGGCAGCGGCCGACCGGTGACGGGCGCCACGGTAGCCCTCGGTGACCATCGGGCGACCACGGACGCCGAGGGCGGGTACCGGCTCGACGTACCCGCCGGTTCCTATCCGCTGACCATCAGCGCGTTCGGCTACGAGGACGCCGACCTGGGCACGGTGCGTGTCGACGACGGCGCCACCCTGACCGAGAGCGCGAAGCTCACCGCGGTGCCCTCGCAGACCCTGTCGGGAACCGTCCGGGACGGCGGACAGCACGGCTGGGGCGTCTACGCCCGGCTCACGATCGACGGCGTACCCGGCACCTTCTTCACCGACCCGGCGACCGGCCGTTACTCGGTGCGGGTGCCCGACAACCACAGCTACACCCTGCGCGCCACGGCGCTCTACCCCGGCTACCGGCCCGCCGACACCACCGTCACGGTGGGCACCACCGCGCGGACCGCGAACCTGGCACTGCCGCTGAACGCCACGGGAGCGCTCCCACCCGGCTATGAGATGACCTACCACGGTGGCGGGTCGCAGTCCTTCGCGACCACGTCCACGCCCGCGGGCTGGACGGTCCGCAACAACACCGAGGCCGGGGGCTGGCAGTTCGACGACCCGCTCAACCGGGGCAACCAGACCGGTGGCACCGGCCGCTTCGCCGAGGTGGACGACTTCGCCCTCGGCTGGGCTCCCGCGGACACCGAACTCCTCAGCCCCACCTACGACTTCAGCGCCGAGCGCGCCCCCGAGCTGCAGTTCGACACCGCGCTCCCGTCGCTCTACCGACTCGGTGACCTGACCGCCGACGTGGACGCGAGCACCGACGGCGGAGCGACCTGGACCACTCTGTGGCACCACACCGACATCGTCCCCGGACCCGCCCACGAGACGGTGCCCCTGACCGACTACGCGGGCAAGAAGTCGGTGCGCGTCAGGTTCCACTTCACGGGCTCCCTGACCGGCATCTGGCAGATCGACGACGTGACCGTGGGCACCCCGACCCTGGTCACCCGGCCCGGCGGGCTGCTGGTCGGGCAGATCGACGACGCCAACACCGGCCACGGCGTACTCGGCGCCACGGTCGCCGGCACGACCGTTCCCGCGGACAGCGGTCGCATGGTGGCCACACCGGACGACCCGGCGCGGAGCAACGGCCTGTACTGGCTGTTCTCCTCGCGCACCGGCAACCAGAAATTCACCGCCGGCCTGCCCGGCTTCGGCTACCCGCCGGTGACCGACACGGTCAAGGTGCGACCGGACGCCGTCACCGCGGCCGACTTCGCCCTGCACCCGGCCCAACTGCGCTACGACGTATCGGCCCTGACGGCCAATGTGCCGTGGGGCGGCAGCAAGGCCGTCACGGTGACGGTCCGCAACACCGGCGGATCGCCCGCCACCGTCTCGCTCGGCGAGCAGCGTCTCGGCGGGAACCCGACGGCCCCGGCCGGCGCCCCCGCCCGGCACACCAAGTCCACGCTCACCCCGAACACCCTGCTGCGCACCGCGGCCGCGTCGGCCTCCGACCCCGGCACCCCGGACGGGCAGGCATGGTCCGGGCTGACCGACCTGCCGACCGGGACCTTCGGAGGGATCGCCGCGGTCGACGACGGCACCCTGTACGCCGGCCTCGGCGAAGCACCGGGCAGTCAGTGGAGCGGCGCCTTCTACTCCTACGACCCGGGCACCGCGACCTGGCGCACGCTCACCGGGCCGGCCACCAAGAGGCTCGGCCCGGCGTACGGGTTCATCCGCGGCAAGCTGTACGTCACGGGCGGCCGTGACGCCGCGGGCGTGCCCATCGCGGGCGGCGAGGTCTACGATCCGGCCACCGACACGTGGTCGCAGATCGCCGACGCGCCCAAGGCGTACGGCGCCGCGGGCTCGGTGGTCCTCGGGGACCGGCTGTATGTGATCGGCGGCTGCGACCAGATCAACTGCGGCGTCGACGACGTCCAGGTCTACGACCCGGCGACCGACACCTGGTCCGCCGGGAAGCCCTACCCGGAGCCGATCTCGTACCCGGTGTGCGGCGCCGCGGACGGCACGGCCTACTGCGCGGGCGGCGCCTACGAGCCCAACGGCCGCGCCCCGCAGGACACCGACCACGCGTACGCGCTGGACCCGGCGACCGGGGCCTGGCACCGGGTGGCCGACGCCCCGGCCGACCTCTGGGGTGCCACCGGGACGGCGGCGAACGGCGAACTCCTGGTCGCGGGCGGCTTCGAGGTGAGCACGGGCGCGCTGACCAACGAGGCGCACGCCTACGACCCGGCCAGCGACACCTGGTCCGCGCTGCCCAACCTGGCCGAGCCGGTGCTCGGCGCGCAGTCGGCACTCGGCTGGTACACGATCGGCGGCATGAACGCCTTCAGCGTCCCGCAGCAGGCCGTGCGCGAACTGCCGGGCTGGGACCGGGCGCACGGCGACGTGCCGTGGCTCTCGGAGTCCACCGGAACGCTGACGGTGAAGGCACACGGGTCGGCCAAGGTGCGGCTGACCCTGGACGCCGGGGCGATGACGTCGGCCGACGCGGGCGCCCACCGGGCCGAGCTCGTCGCCGACACCGACACCCCGTACGGCGCGGTGTCGCTGCCGGTCACCATGACGGTGGTCCCGCCGGCCGGCTGGGGCCTGCTCACCGGGACCGTCACGGGCACGAAGGCGGACGGTACGACGGCACCCCTGGCCGGGGCGTCGGTCGACATCGACGCCCCGAACGGCGGTCTGACCGTGACCACGGGTCAGGACGGCACGTACTCCGTGTGGCTTCCGGCCAAGGGCGGCCCGGTGCGGGTGATCGTGTCGGCCGACGGCCACCGGCCCGCGACCAGGTCGATCCGGCTGGTGAAGGGGGGAGCGGTCACCGCGGACTTCCGTCTCCAGGCTCGGTGAGGCAGGCCGGCCGGGGCACACCCGGCCGGTACCCACCGGCCCGGGGGGCGGCGGGGGGCGGCGCCCCCCCCCGGCCCGCGCCGGGGCCCCCCCCCGCGCGCCGGGGGGCGGGGCGGGGCGCCCCCCGCCCCCCCGCCCCCCCCCGCGCCGGGGGGGGGGGGGGGGGCCCCCCCCC
>NZ_JBEZXS010000093.1:0-9684 GCF_040638185.1 Streptomyces sp. NPDC026672 | reverse complement strand
TACAACAGCTTCACGGCCCGCTGCGACGACGAGGCGGAGCGCGAACTGGCCGCCCACGGCGTCGAGGTGAGCCGCGGCCCCTCCGCCGTCCGCGTCAACCGGGCCGCCGTGCCGGGGTGTCCATCCCGGACCGCCGCGCCCGCGTGTTCAGTCCCACCAGAAGTGCCAGGCGGACTCCCCGACCAGGCCCTTGGCGTAGTCGGCGAGCTTGCCCGAGCCGCTCTCGGTGATGTTGTCCGGGCAGAACGCGAAGTGCTCCGCGGCCAGCGCCTCCGCCTCGGCGAGGGTGGTGGGCGGCGCGGCCACCGAGACGGCCAGGACGTCGAAGCCGAGGGCGACGACGCGTATGCCGTAGCGGTCCTCCCAGGAGCGCAGGACCGCGCAGAGCCGGGCCACGTCGTTCTCGTGGTTGAGCGGCCCGGACCAGCCCAGCGCGGCCGGTACGTCGGCGGAGCGGCGGGCCGGGACGAGGGCCAGGCGCAGGTCCTTGAAGCCGCTGCCCGACCCCGCCGTCAGGGAGTCGGCGAGCCGGGCGGCCGCCGCGGCGGCCTCGGCGGGATCGGTGCCGCGCGGGTGGCCGGGGGCGAGGCCGGGCCACTCCGGGCCGAACGGGGCGAGCAGTTCGGCGAGTTCGAAGCCGGCCGCGAAGGAGTCGCCGCCGGCGGGACCGTTCCCCGTGCCGGCCTCCGCTTCTTCCTCCGCTTCTTCCTCCTCCTCGTCCTCCCAGTACTCCCAGTACTCCGCGAGGACCTCCTCGGGGTCGTGGTCGCCCGGGTACGAGGTCTCGCCGGGCGCCAACTCCCAGTCCTGCGGGCCGCCCTGGGTGTCACCCGCGTCGACGAGCACCGGGAGCAGCCCCACGCGTCCCGCGGGGGTGCCGAGCGCGGTCCAGCCGCCGGGCGCGGCGGTCGTGTCGGCCTGCCACAGCAGGGGCTGTGACCACGGCCCGTCGAGGGTCGTGTCGATCAGTCTTCCGGGCGGCAGCGAAAGCCCGAGGGAACGCCCACTGGGATCGCCGGCCAGCGAGGGCAGCGGATTGGGAAGAGTCGCCATACCGGTGACTGTAGGCGGTCGCACTGACACCGCGGGCCGAGCCCGTCCCCGTACGACAGTGGCGCGGCGTCCGGAGGAACCGGTCGCCGCGCCACCCGCGTGCTACTTCCCGTGGATCACAGACGCTCGGGGGTGCGGATGCCCAGGAGCGCCATGCCGCGGTGCAGGGTGCGGGCCGTCACGTCGCACAGGAAGAGGCGGTTCTCCACCTGCTCGGGCGTGTCGGCCTTCAGCACCGGGCACTTGTCGTAGAACGACGTGTACAGCGACGCCAGTTGGTACAGATACGCGGCCAGCTTGTGCGGGGCGTACTCCCGCGCCGCCTCCCCGACCGTCTCCGCGAAGCCGTCGATGTGCAGGCCCAGCGCCCGCTCGGCCTCGTGCAGCGCCAGCTCCGGGTGCGCGGCCGGGCGGACCTCCCCGGCCTTGCGCAGGATCGAGCGGATACGGGCGTACGCGTACTGGAGGTACACCGAGGTGTCGCCGTTGAGCGAGACCATCTGGTCCAGGTCGAACTTGTAGTCCCGGTTCGCCGACGTCGACAGGTCCGCGTACTTCACCGCGCCGATGCCCACCTGGGTACCCCGCTCGGTGATCTCCGCCTCCGACAGGTCCTGCGCCTTCTCGCGCACCACCGCCGAAGCCCGCTCGATCGCCTCGTCCAGCAGGTCGACCAGCCGCACCGTCTCGCCCTCACGGGTCTTGAACGGCTTGCCGTCCTTGCCGAGCACCGTGCCGAACGCCAGCTGCTGCGCCTTCACCCCGTCCCCGAGCCAGCCCGCCCGGCGAGCCGTCTCGAAGACCATCTTGAAGTGCAGCGACTGCCGGGCGTCCACCACGTACACCAGCGTGTCCGCCTTGAGGTGGAAGACACGGTCCCGGATCGCCGACAGGTCGGTGGCCGCGTAGCCGTAACCACCGTCCGACTTCTGCACGATCAGCGGCACCGGGTTGCCGTCCGGGCCCTTCACGTCGTCGAAGAACACGCACAGCGCGCCCTCCGAGCGGACGGCCACCCCCGACTCCTCCAGGAGGCGGCAGGTCTCGGCCAGCATGTCGTTGTAGCCCGACTCGCCGACGATGTCGGGGTCCCGGACCTCCATGTCCAGCTTCTCGAAGACGGAGAAGAAGTAGATCTTCGACTCGTCCACGAACTTCTGCCACATGGCGAGGGTCCTCGGGTCCCCGGCCTGGAGGTCGACCACCCGGCGCCGCGCCCGCGTCTTGAACTCCTCGTCGGAGTCGAAGAACCTGCGCGCGGCCTTGTACAGGCGGTCGAGGTTGGACATCGCCTCCTCGCCGGTCACCTCGGCGGCCTTGTGGTCCAGCTCGTGCGGGTGCTCGTCCAGGTACTGGATGAGCATGCCGAACTGGGTGCCCCAGTCGCCGATGTGGTGCCGGCGCACCACGCTCTCGCCGGTGAACTCCAGCAGCTGGACCACCGCGTCGCCGATCACGGCGGACCGCAGGTGGCCGACGTGCATCTCCTTCGCCACGTTCGGCTGGGCGTAGTCGATGACCGTCGTGCCCGGGTCCTCGGCGAAGGGCACACCGAGGCGGCCCGTCTCGTCCGCGTACCGCCGCGCCAGGTTCGTGACGATCGCGCCGTCGCCGATGGTGATGTTGAGGAAGCCGGGGCCGGAGACCTCGACGTCCTGGATCACGTCACCCGACTCGATCCGCGCGACGACCTGCGTCGCCAGCTCACGCGGGTTGGCCTTGTTCCGCTTGGCGAGGGCCAGGATGCCGTTGGCCTGGTAGTCGGCCCGGTCGCTTCGTCGCAGCAACGGGTCCGCGTCGGCGGCCTCCGGCAGGACAGCCGAGAGGGCGGACGCGAGGCGCTGCTGGACGGAGTCGCTGAGGGACGTGACCGAGGCCATGGAGTGGATGCCGTTCTCCTCGTGGGACGCATGGACACGCCCAGTATCCCATGGGGTGCAAAGCGGTTTTCCCGGCCGCACACCGGTCTGTGAGAATGGGGTGTCACCCGTTCAGAAAGAAGGACGTGCCGATCGTGGCTCAGAGCACCGAGACCACCGACTGGGTCTCCCGTTTCGCGGATGAGGTCATCGAGGAATCGGAGCGTCGGGCCCCGGGCAAAGCGGCATCGGCCGCCACCGCCCCGGTGATCGTCGTCGCCTCCGGACTCTCGCCCTCGGGCCCCATCCACCTGGGCAACCTCCGCGAGGTCATGACGCCGCACCTGGTCGCGGACGAGATCCGCCGCCGCGGCCGGCAGGTGCGCCACCTCATCTCCTGGGACGACTACGACCGGTACCGCAAGGTCCCCAAGGGCATCGCGGGCGTCGACGAGGAGACCTGGACCGAGCACATCGGCAAGCCGCTGACGTCCGTCCCGGCACCCGAGGGCTCGCCGCACCCGAACTGGGCCGAGCACTTCAAGGCCGCCATGACCGAGTCCCTGGCCGACCTGGGCGTCGAGTTCGACGGCATCAGCCAGACCGCCCAGTACACCTCCGGCGTCTACCGCGAGCAGATCCTGCACGCCATGCGGCACCGCGCCGACATCGACGCGGTCCTCGACCAGTACCGCACCAAGCCCAAGCCCGCCAAGAAGCAGCAGAAGGCCGTCGACGAGGCCGAGCTGGAGGCCGAGGAGGGCTCGGGCGCGGCGGACGAGGACGACGGCAGCTCCGGCTCCGCCGGCTACTTCCCGTACAAGCCCTACTGCGGCGACTGCGGCAAGGACCTCACCACCGTCACCGCCTACGACGACGACACCACCGAGCTGACCTACACCTGCGGGGCGTGCGGCTTCACCGAGACCGTCCGGCTGAACGAGTTCAACCGCGGCAAGCTGGTCTGGAAGGTCGACTGGCCGATGCGCTGGGCCTACGAGGGCGTGGTCTTCGAGCCCTCCGGCGTCGACCACTCCTCGCCCGGCTCCAGCTTCCAGGTCGGCGGCCAGATCGTCGGCATCTTCGGCGGCCAACAGCCCATCGGCCCGATGTACGCCTTCGTGGGCATCAGCGGCATGGCCAAGATGTCGTCCTCCCGCGGCGGCGTGCCCACCCCGGCCGACGCCCTGAAGATCATGGAACCCCAGCTGCTGCGCTGGCTGTACGCCCGCCGCCGCCCCAACCAGTCCTTCAAGATCGCCTTCGACCAGGAGATCCAGCGGCTCTACGACGAGTGGGACAAGCTCGCCGCCAAGGTCGCCGACGGGTCGGCCCTCCCGGGCGACGTCGCCGCGTACACCCGCGCGACCGGCACCGCCGCGGCCGAACTGCCGCGCACCCCGCGCCCGCTGCCCTACCGCACGCTCGCCTCGGTCGCCGACGTCACCGCCGGCCACCAGGACCAGGCCCTGCGCATCCTGTCCGACCTCGACCCGGCCCACCCGCTCGGCTCCCTCGACGAGGCCCGGCCGCGCTACGACAGGGCGGAGGCGTGGATCAACACCCACGTCCCCGCCGACCAGCGCACCATCGTCCGCGACGAGCCCGACGCCGAACTGCTCAAGTCCCTCGACGACGCGTCCCAGCAGTCCCTGCGACTGCTGCTCGAGGGACTGGCCGAGCACTGGTCCCTCGACGGACTGACCCACCTCGTCTACGGCGTGCCCAAGGTCCAGGCCGGGTTCGCCGCCGACGCCACGCCCAAGGAACTGCCCCCGGAGATCAAGACCGCCCAGCGGACGTTCTTCGCGCTGCTCTACCACCTGCTCGTCGGCCGTGACACCGGCCCGCGCCTGCCCACGCTGCTGCTCGCGGTGGGACAGGACCGGGTGCGGGCGCTGCTCGGGCAGTAACACCCCGTCGTACGACGAAGGGGGCGCCCGGCGAACACCGGGCGCCCCCTTCGTCGTACACCGCGGGCCTAGGCGATGTGGTCCTCCTCCAGTTCCGCGTTGTAGCGGTTGGTGAAGCGGTTGACCATGCGCTTCGCCTCCTCGAAGGCGAGGGACCTGCCGAACTCGGCCTCGGTGTTCTCGCCGAACTCCCGCGGGGTCGGGTAACCGCTCCCGCTTATCGACTTCTTGAACACCTGGTAGTACTCCTCCTCGCCCGGCTCCGGAGGCTCCGGGACACCGCCGCCCTCGCCCAGCTCACGGGTACGGCCCGGGGAGACCGGGATCGGGAAGCTGCCCGTGTCCTCCATCGACGGCGGCTCCGGGATGACCTCCTCCCGGTACAGCGGCTCCTGGTACGGCGGCTGCGGGACCGGCTGGTCCTGGTACCCCTGCTGGTCCTGGTAGCCCTGCTGCTCCTCGTACCACTCCCCGTACTGCTCCTCCGGGTAGTACTGCGGAGGTACGTACGTGGGGTCGTAACCGCCCTGGTAGTCGGCCTGCTGGGGGGTGTTCTTGAACCACGGGTTCTGCTCGTCGGGCACCTGCGGCCGCTCATCCTGCGCGCCTTGCTGCCGCGGGACGAACGCCGGTCCGGCACCCCGGTCGGCCGCCGCCGGGGCCTCGGACGCGGGCAGTTCCGGCTGCTGCTGGACCGGGGGCAGCACGGCCGGCTCGATGCCCGCCGCCGCCAGACCGGTGGGGGCCGTCTCCGCCAGGGGAACGCCGTAGCGGGCGAGCCGCAGCGGCATCAGCGACTCCACCGGGGCCTTGCGGCGCCACGCGCGGCCGAACCGGGAGCGCAGCCGGGCCTGGTAGACCAGGCGCTCCTGCTCCAGCTTGATGACCTGCTCGTAGGAGCGCAGCTCCCACAGCTTCATCCGGCGCCACAGCAGGAACGTCGGCACCGGCGAGAGCAGCCAGCGGGTGATCCGGACGCCCTCCATGTGCTTGTCGGCCGTGATGTCCGCGATCCGCCCGATCGCGTGCCGGGCGGCCTCGACCGAGACCACGAACAGCACCGGGATGACCGCGTGCATGCCCACGCCCAGCGGGTCGGGCCAGGCCGCGGCGCCGTTGAACGCGATCGTCGCCGCCGTCAGCAGCCATGCCGTCTGCCGCAGCAGCGGGAAGGGAATCCGGATCCACGTCAGGAGCAGGTCCAGGGCCAGCAGGACGCAGATGCCCGCGTCGATGCCGATCGGGAAGACGTACGCGAAGTTCCCGAAGCCCTTCTTGAGGGCCAGCTCACGGACTGCCGCGTAGGAACCGGCGAAGCCGATGCCGGCGATGATCACGGCGCCGGCCACGACCACGCCGATGAGAACGCGGTGCATCCGGGTCAGCTGTATGGGCGCGGCCACCGGTATTCCCTCCCCTTGCGTGTTGTTGCGCGCAACAGGGTGGCACATGTGCGCGACGCGCGTGGCCCCGGTACGTCAGGAGGACGTCCGTCAGCTCTTCGCCGCCGCGGACTTCGACGGCGAAGCACCCGCCGTCGAGGGCGACTTGGACGGGGACGGGGTGTTCGAGCCGGTTCCGGAGCCGCTTCCGGAACCGGAGCCGTTGGCCGAAGTCACCGCCCCCACCGTCTCCTTGGCCGCCTTCTGCGCGGCCTTCGCCAGACCGTCCGCGTCCGGCGTCTTGTCGCCCGCGAGACCCGCGCCGTTGTAGTCGACGGTGACGACGACGTTCTCCACGCGCGCCACCACCGTCTGCTGCTTGAAGGCGCCTTCCTTCTTCTTCAGGTCGTAACGCACCGCCGTCGCCTGGTCGCCGGTGCCCGTCACCGGCGTCGACGTGGTGTTCTTCGCACCCGCGACGGACTGCGCGTCCTGGATCTGACGGGCGTAGTACGCCTGCGCCTGCTCGTTGCCCGAGCCGCGGCCCGCGTCCGACTCGAAGCGCAGCAGGGAGACGTTGAGCCAGCGGAACTGCGAGCCCTTCACCCCGTTGTTGTCCAGGCTGCTCCAGGAGCAGCTGGCCCG
Source organism: Streptomyces sp. NPDC026672 (assembly GCF_040638185.1). NCBI lineage: Bacteria > Bacillati > Actinomycetota > Actinomycetes > Kitasatosporales > Streptomycetaceae > Streptomyces > Streptomyces sp. NPDC026672. The sequence goes on along the minus strand of NZ_JBEZXS010000093.1, from coordinate 2,832 downwards.
CGACGCCGTGTCGTCCGACGTGCCCTTCTTCGCCGACTTCGTGCCCTCCGGGACGAGCTCGCCCAGGGTCTTCTTCGACAGCACCCCGCACACCTCGGGCAGCGTGCGGTACGCGGCCGCCTGCACGGTCGGGGACGTGCTCACCGACCCGGAGCCGCCGCCCGGGGCGGCACCCGAGGCGCTGCTCGCGGTCGGCTCGGCCGCGGCGTCGCTCGAACCGGAGTCCGAGGAACAGCCGGCGACGACGAGCACCGCCGGAACGGCGGCCGCGCAGACAAGCACACGGCGCAGCCTCCCGGCCCGCGGGTCACGCTGGTCACGACGGTCGTCACGCTCGGCTGCTCGCTGCATGGTTCCTTCACTCGAAACGCTCGGGGTTCCTGCGGTGGGATCGGGTCCGAGGGGCCACGGTACGCGGTGAAGAAGCTGTGCGGTTCTCGTTCACGTGCTTTGCGTACGGCCTCGGAAGGGGCCGCGGGGACGGTCAGCCGCTCAGCGAACCGGCCAGCCGCGCGGCCAGATTCCGCGCCCTGTCCTGCATTTCCTTGCTGTCCGGAGCGGCCCCGCCGGCCGTCGGCTGCTCCGCGTACTCGATGGTCACGATCACGTTGGACGTGCGGAACACCACAGTCACGGTCCGCTGTTCGGCCGTCGAACCGGAGCTGCCGAGCTGGTCGTCGAGGAACGCCTCGTCGCCGAGACCGGTGAGCGCGCGCGGCTGGAGGTCGGCGGGGGCGCCGTCGGCCGGCGCGGACGTGGACGCGGACGCGGGGGCGGACGGCGACGGCGAGCCGGAGGGCGAGGCCGGTGCGGAGACCGGTGCGGAGGCCGAGGGCGCGGTGGGCCCCCCGGACGCGGGGGCGGACGGGTTGCCGGACGCGCTCGGCTCGGGCAGGTCGGCCGCGATCTCCTTGGTCGAGAAGAGGCCGTGCGCCTCGTCGTCGTCGCTGACGGCGTTGTCGTACGACACCACGCGTTCGAGGTCGACCAGGAGGTGGTCGGTGGCGGTGGCCGACTCGACCTTCCAACGGCACGCCACCTTGCGGTCGTTGTCGTACGTGAGGGCCGGCTCGCCCTCGTACGCCTTGTCCCGCTGGACCGGGTCGGCCAGCTGCTTGATGCCGGGCAGGAGCGAGTCGAGCGTGCCGTGGGAGACCGAGCGGCAGGCCTCGGGGAGGGTGCGGTAGCGGCCGGGCTGGGCCGCCGGGGCCGCCGTACCGGCCTCGCCCGGGTTGGCGTCGTCGGTGCTGCCGCCGCCGTCGGAACCGCTGGTGCAGCCGGCCAGCAGCGCCGCGAGGAGTGCGACGGTGCCGGTTACGTACGCCTTCCGCTGCACGGTCGGGCTCCTCTCGACGGGCTTGGCGCGCTCGGGTTCTCCAGTGTCCCCGCTGGTTATTCGCTTGCCGCAGCGGGGCGCCCCCTGGAGACAATGTGTATCGCACGCACTGCCGTGAACGCCGGTCCGTTGTCGCTTTTCGCCGACCTTGGCGTTGCTTTTGCGTTCTGTCGCAATTAGTACTTTTCTTGTCCTTGGGGGGAATGAGGCAGACATGTCGTACGTGGAGATGGCGGGCGCGAAGGTGCCGATCCGGATGTGGGCGGATCCGGCGACGGTCGAGGACGTGGCTCTCCAGCAGCTCCGCAACGTCGCGACCCTGCCCTGGATCGAGGGTCTGGCGGTCATGCCGGACGTTCACTACGGCAAGGGCGCGACGGTCGGTTCCGTGATCGCGATGCGGGGGGCCGTGTGCCCGGCGGCGGTGGGCGTGGACATCGGCTGCGGGATGTCGGCGGTGAAGACGTCCCTGACGGCCGACGACCTGCCCGGCGACCTGTCCCGCCTGCGCTCCAAAATCGAACAGGCCATCCCGGTGGGCCGCGGCATGCACGACACCCCGGTGACCCCGACGTCCTTCCACGCCCTCCCGACGGCGGGCTGGACGGACTTCTGGGGCCGGTTCGAGGGCGTGGCACAGGCGGTCAAGTTCCGCCAGGAACGAGCCACGAAGCAGATGGGAACGCTCGGCTCCGGCAACCACTTCGTCGAAGTATGCGTGGACGGGACCGGTGCGGTGTGGCTCATGCTGCACTCCGGTTCGCGCAACATCGGCAAGGAACTCGCCGAGCACCACATCGAGGTGGCGCGCGGTCTGCCGCACAACCAGGGGCTGGTCGACCGTGACCTCGCGGTGTTCGTCGCGGACACCCCGCAGATGGCGGCCTACGAGCACGACCTCTACTGGGCCCAGGCGTACGCGAAGTACAACCGGTCGATCATGATGGCGCTGCTCAAGGACGTCGTCCGCAAGGAGTTCAAGAAGGCGAGGCCGGTCTTCGAGCCCGAGGTGAGCTGCCACCACAACTACGTGAGCCGCGAACGCTACGAGGGCGTGGACCTGCTCGTCACCCGCAAGGGCGCGATCCGCGCGGGCTCCGGCGAGTACGGCATCATCCCCGGCTCGATGGGCACGGGTTCGTACATCGTGAAGGGCCTCGGCAACGAGATGTCCTTCAACTCGGCCTCGCACGGCGCCGGTCGGCGCATGAGCCGCAACGCGGCCAAGCGGCGCTTCTCGACGAAGGACCTGGAGGAGCAGACGCGGGGCGTGGAGTGCCGCAAGGACTCCGGTGTCGTGGACGAGATCCCGGGCGCCTACAAGCCGATCGAGCAGGTCATCGACCAGCAGCGGGACCTCGTCGAGGTGGTGGCGAAGCTGAAGCAGGTCGTCTGCGTGAAGGGCTAGGGCGTGTTTCGAAAGTAGCGCCGTCCGCCCGGAGGGCGGGGCCCGCGGCGTCTGGTGCGTGCAATCGCAAGGCGGAGGATCGCCCTCG
>NZ_JBEZXS010000092.1:0-9882 GCF_040638185.1 Streptomyces sp. NPDC026672 | reverse complement strand
CAGCCGGGCATTACGGTGGGACACGAAGGCCTCCGTGCGGTGAAGATTCGACACCTCCACCACACACGGAGGCCTTCGCCATGATCAAGCCCGGCGGCGTTAACAACGCTCGTGATCAATACAGCTAGACCGTGCCGTCCGCCGCGATCTGGGTGAGGGTGCGGCCCGTCCGGGACGAGCGGGCGCGGTGCGGGTCGGGGGTGCCGTGGCCGTGCGGTCCGCCGGGCCCCTTGCGCACCAGCAGCCACGAGTCGTCGCCGTCCTCGCCGTGCAGGCGGGTCAGCGCGTACTCGCCGCGCAGCTTGGTGCCGTGCAGCCGGAACGACGCGTGCCCCCGTTCCAGCGACTCGGCGAAGTCCACCGGCCGCCCCTCGCGGTCGTGGCCGAGCGGCTCGTAGGTGCCGTGGTCCCACACCAGGACCGTGCCGCCGCCGTACTCGCCCTTCGGGACGACGCCCTCGAAGTCCTCGTACTCCAGCGGATGGTCCTCCGTCGGCACCGCCAGCCGCTTGTCCCGCGGGTCGGCCGACGGCCCCCGGGGCACCGACCAGGACCTGAGGACGTCGCCCACCTGCAACCGGAAGTCGAAGTGCATCCGGCGCGCGTCGTGGATCTGCACCACGAACCGGGGCGCCTCACCGGCCCCGCCCGCCGCGCCCGACGCCTCCCGCGTCCGGGCGGGTTCACGTCCGCCGCGGTACGTCCGCGGCCCGTCGTCGCCGGCCATCGCACGCTCCTTCCCTGCGACCGTCCCGGGCGGGTACCCCGGGACGCGCGGCCGACCCCCGCCGCCGGGCACTCAGCCCGCCGACTCCCCGCCGATGCCGTCCAGCTCGGCGATCGCGTCGGCCGGCAGGACCAGGGCGGCCGCGGCGATGTTCTCGCGCAGGTGCTCCGGCGAGGACGTACCGGGGATGACCGCGATGTTCGGCGAGCGCTGGAGCAGCCAGGCCAGCGCGACCTGCTGCGGGGTCGCCTCCAGCCGGGCCGCGACCTTGGCCAGCGTCTCCGACTGGATCGGGCTGAAGCCGCCGAGCGGGAAGTACGGCGCGAACGCGATGTCCTGCGCCGCCGTCCGCTCGACCAGCGCGTCGTCCCGCCGGTCGGCCAGGTTGTACAGGTTCTGCACGGTGACCACGGGCGCGATGCCCTGCGCCTCCTCCAGCTGCCGCGCCGAGGCCGCGCTCAGCCCGAGGTGCCGGATCAGACCCTGCTCGCGCAGCTCGGCGAGGGCGCCGAACTGGTCGGCGACCGGGTCCTCGTTCGGGCTGTCCATGTCCCCGAGCCGCAGGTTCACCACGTCCAGGGCCTCCACGCCGAGGTGGCGCAGGTTGTCGTGGACCTGTGCCTTCAGGTCCTCGGGGTGCCGTGACACGGTCCAGCTCCCGTCGGCCCCGCGCCGGGCGCCCACCTTGGTCACGATGCGCACCGCGTCCGGGTACGGGTGCAGGGCCTCGCGGATGATCTCGTTGACGACGACGGGGCCGTAGAAGTCGGCGGTGTCGATGTGCGTGATGCCCGCCTCCACCGCCGCGCGCACCACCGCGACCGCCCGGTCCCGGTCCCGCGGCGGACCGAAGACGTGCGGCCCGGCCAGCTGCATGGCGCCGTAGCCCATGCGGGTGAGGGTCAGGCCGTCGGCCGGGGTGACGGTTCCGCCGAGCGTTGCAGACATGTCGTGCCTCTCTGGTGTGCCGTTCCGGTGTGCCGAGCGACAGGCCGCCGGGGCGGCGGTCCGTCGCCGTCCAGCGTGCGCCGTCCGCGCGGGCGACGGCAGTGTCCCCGTGTTCCTGGGAGTGACAGGGACACCCGCCGCGCGCCGCCCCGCCGTACGGTGGTGGCATGGACGGAACGAACGCGCTGGGGGAGTTCCTGCGCGCCCGCCGTGCCCTGGTCAAGCCCGAGGACGTGGGGCTGCCCGGCGGTGGACTGCGCCGGGTGCCGGGGCTGCGCCGCGAGGAGGTCGCGATGCTCTCCGGCATCAGCTCCGACTACTACCTCCGGCTGGAGCAGGGCCGCGACCGCAACCCGTCCGTCCAGGTGCTGGAGGCCGTCGCCCGCGTCCTGCGGCTGGACGACGACGCCACCGCCCATCTCGTCGGCCTCGCCCTGGAACGGCCCGCCGGCACCCGGCACCCGGCCCGCACCCGCTCCGCCGCTCGCCCGGAGCAGGTCCCGGCGAGCGTGCTCCAGCTCATCGACGGCTGGACGCGCAACCCCGCCTACGTGCAGAACCGCTACACCGACGTGCTCGCCGCCAACACCCTGGCGGGCGCGATCTCCCCGAACTACGCACCCGGCGTCAACCTGCTGCGCGCCGTCTTCCTCGACCCCGCCGAACGGGCCCTGCGCCGTGACTGGGAGGACCTCACCGAGGAGGGCGTGGCCGTGCTGCGCGCCTACGCCGGGCCCGACGCGGACGACCCGCGGCTGCGCGACCTGGTCGGCGACCTGTCGGTGCGCAGCGAGCGCTTCCGCACCCTGTGGGCCCGCCACGAGGTGCGGCCCCGGCGCGGGCGGCTGAGCCTGCTGACCCATCCGCAGGTCGGCGAGCTGGACCTGCACTCGAACAAGTTCTCCATGGACGGCACCGACGGGCTCACGGTGGTCGTCTTCCACGCCGAGCCCGGCAGCCGCAGCGCCGAACTGCTCGGCATCCTCGGCAGCCTCACCGCCCCGGAGCGGGAGCGGGACGCCTCCGCCCGCCGAATCGAGGAGGAGCCCTAGGCCCGGCCGGGGAGTCCTGCCGGACCGGCGAGTCCCGGGACCGGGTCAGAACTCCTCGTGGACCTCCGGGTCGCCGCCCAGGCGCCGGTGGTCCCGGGCCGAGACCGCGGCCATCTGGTCCGCGTCCAGCTCGAAGCCGAAGACGTCCAGGTTGGCGGCCTGCCGGCCCGGGTCGGCCGACTTCGGGATGGGCACCGCGCCGAGCTGGACGTGCCAGCGCAGCACGACCTGCGCGGGCGTCACCCCGAGTGCCCGCGCGACCTCCCCGATCGCGGGGTCCTCAAGGAGGACCACGTCGCGGCCCAGCGGGCTCCAGCTCTCCGTCACGATGCCCCTGGCCTCGTGGAAGGCGCGCAGCCCGTCCTGCGGGAACAGCGGATGAAGCTCGATCTGGTTCACGGACGGCAGGACCCCCGTCTCCCGCTCCAGCCGCTCGATCTGCCCGGGCGTGAAGTTGGAGACGCCGACGGACCGGACCAGGCCGTCCTCGCGCAGCCTGACCATCGCCTTCCACGAGTCGACGTACTTGTCGACGCGCGGCAGCGGCCAGTGGATCAGGTACAGGTCGACGTACTCCACCCCCAGCCGCCGCCGGGACTCCTCGAAGGAGGCGAGGGTCTCCTCGTACCCGTGGTGGCGGCCGGGGAGCTTGGTGGTCACCACAATCTCCTCGCGGGGGACGCCGCCGCTCGCGATGCCCCGGCCGACGCCGGTCTCGTTGCGGTAGTTCGTCGCGGTGTCCAGCAGCCGGTAGCCGAGCCCCAGGGCCGAGCGCACGGCCCGTTCGGCCTGGGCGTCGTCCATGGGCCAGGTGCCCAGACCGATGTCCGGGAGCCGCGTGCCGTCGTCGAGCGTGTGCGCCGGAATGCTGATCACGGGGAGACCTTTCGTCGACTGTGCCGGCACCAGCCTCGGTGATGCGGGGCGTGAAGATCAACCGGAGCGTCCGCCGCGGGCCGTGCGCCGGGAGGTACCGTCGCCAGGGCGCCGATTCGCTGACACGATCTCCTCGGAGCCCGTACGGACGACCATCGGAGCGCAGCCATGACGACCGACCGGAGCACGGCGGAGCCGACCGCGGGGATCGAGGTGAGGCCGGCGGCCGGGCACATCGGCGCCGAGATCACCGGCGTCGATCTGGCCGGGGACCTCCACCCCGCCGCGGTCGCCCTGATCCGGGAGGCGGTGCTGCGCTGGAAGGTGGTGTTCTTCCGCGGGCAGCGCCTCGACCACGCCGCGCACATCGCCTTCGCCCGCCGCTTCGGCGACCCCGTCGTGCTCGGCCGCCGCGGCGGTGCCTCGCCGGCCGGCTTCCCGGAGGTGGAGACGACCGCCGACCGGCTGGAGCTCGGCGGCCGCTACGGCATGGAGCACGACGAGTGGCTCGGCCGGCGCCGGCACACCCTGCTGCGCGGCTGGCACTGCGACCATGGCGCCCGCGTCGACCCGCCCGCCGCGACGATCCTGCGCGCCGAGACCGTCCCGCCCCACGGCGGCGACACCACCTGGTCCAATCTGGCCGCCGCCTACGCCGGACTCTCCGCGCCCGTCCGGGCGTTCGCGGACGGGCTGCGCGCCGAGCACCGGCTCGGGGTCGGCTACCAGCCCCGGCCCGGCGACGACGCGTATCTGCGCCATCTGCTGGACCACCAGGTCGCCTCCGTGCACCCCCTGGTGCGGGTGCACCCCGAGACCGGGGAACGGGTCCTGTTCGTCAACGGCTACTACGTGGAGCAGATCGAGGGCGTCTCCCGCCCGGAGAGCGCCGCGCTCCTGGAGATGCTGCTCGAACAGGCCGTACGGCCCGAGTACACCGTCCGCTTCCGCTGGGAGCCCGGCAGCGTGGCCTTCTGGGACAACCGGGCCACCATCCATCTGGCGCCCGGCGACACCGCCCACCTCGGCCACCCGAGGATCATGCACCGGGTGATGCTCACGGGGGACGTGCCCGTGGGCGTCGACGGCAGGCCGTCCACGCCGGTCACGGGCACGGAGCCGGGCCGCTGGTGAGCCGGCCGGGCGGCCCGCGTCAGACGGCGGGCCGCCAGCCCAGCGCCGGGCCCAGGCGGGTCGCCATGTCCGTGAGGATCTGCACGTAGTCCTCGTGCGCGAAGGTGAACGGCAGCGCGAACGCGACCTCGTCGACCTCGCGGAACGCCGCGTGCGCCCGCAGCCGCTCGGCGATCTCCTCGGAGGTGCCCACGACGTCCGGGGCGAACAGCAGCCGCCCCGGGCCCTGCGGGGACGCCGTGCGGGGCAGGCGCGCGGCCGCGTACTCCTCGTACTTGGCGCGCTGCGCGGGAGAGGCGGAGTCGGTGGGGATCACCACGAGGCCCTGCGAGACCCGGGCCGCCTCGCCGTCGGGGTGGGCGGCGCGGAAGGCCCGGATGTGGGAGAGCTGGATCTCGGCGAAGTCCCGGCTCTCCTCGGGGCCTTCGGCCCGGACGACGCTGCTGGTGAGGAAGTTCATCCCGTGCTCGCCCGCCCAGCTCGCCGAGCGCACACTGGCGCCGCCGTACCACATCCGGCGGCCGAGCCCCGCGGAGTGCGGCTGGACGACGTCGGAGAACACCTCGAAGCCCTCGACCCCGCTGAAGTCCGTCGCGGGCTTGCCGCGCACGAGGTCGAGCAGCCGGCCCACCCGGTCGTGGCCGAAGTCCTCCAGGTCCCCGGTGTCCGGGTACAGCGCGTCCTTGACCTGGTCGTAGTGCATGGGCGGGCCCACGCTCACGCCCGGGTTGAGCCGTCCGCCGGACAGGACGTCGACGGTCGCCAGGTCCTCGGCGAGGCGCAGCGGGTTCTCCCAGCCCAACGGGATGACGGCGGTGCCGAGTTCGATGCGGCGGGTGCGCTGGCTCGCGGCCGCCAGGACGGCCACGGGGGACGAGATGCCGTACTGGAGGTGGCGGTGGCGCACCCACGCGCTGTCGAAGCCCAGCCGCTCGCCCAGCTCGATGATCTCCAGCGTGGACTCGTGCCCCGCCCGCGGGTCGGCCCCGTCGAACAGACCGATGGTGAGGAAGCCCAGCTTGCGCAGGGGACGGGGGGTGGACGGCACGGGCTCCTCCAGCGGTCGTACGTCAGTTCTGCGCCGATTGTCGCAGGGGAACGTTGCGGGAGTGTGATCGGCCGGCGGGCCGGTTCAGCGGAGCGGGATCGTGAACTCGTCCTCCACCGGTGGGTCGAGTTCCTGCGCCCGCTTGCCGGTCGCCGCGAAGCAGCGCACCCGGATCTCCTCGGGGGAGACGTCGAGGCGCAGGAAGCACTTGAAGAAGGGCGGACTGTAGGTCGCCGAACCCGGTGAGAACAGCTGGGTGTAGATCTTCCGCACGGGCAGCCGGAACCGGGAGGTGCGGTCGGGGCGGCCGCCGGCGCCGAGCAGGCTCGCGATCAGCCGGGTGCGGCGGGTGACCCGGGCCCCGGGGCCCGGCGCCCGGCCCGGTGCGGTGCCGAGCCGTTCGGCGATCACGGCGGTGGCCTCGGCCGCGGTGAGCGTGAAGAGGCGGCGCAGGCGCAGTCGGCGGCCGTACAGCCCGCTGTAGAAGGCCAGGGAGTCGCCGCGCAGCGGATAGCAGCGGAAGTCGTCCTCGGTGACACCGGCGACCGACACCCTGGGGATGGTGTGGGTGGCGTGCATGAAGGCCCCGCCGCCGCCCGAGACCACGTACTGGACGGTGCGGCCGTCCACGTCGACGGGATAGCGCTGGTAGTTGTGGATGTCGCCGCCCACCGCCGCGACGTAGTGGTGGGCCGGGTCGCGGACGATGTCGTCGACCGTGCCGCCGCCCTCGATCGCGCAGGGGTGGTGCTCGCCGTCCACGTACAGCGGCGAGCCGGTGACGAGGATCTTCGGGCGCGGACCCCGGGACACCTCCCGCAGCCAGGCGCCCTGGCGGGCGTCGAGGGTGCCGAGCAGTCCGGTGTCGATGCCGACGATCCGCACCGGGCCGGCGTCGATCGCCCAGTACGGCCCCGGCTGCACGGCCCGTTGCTCCGGCGCCGGGCGCAGCGCCCGCGCGTCGTCGAGACGCCGGGCGTCCACAGGACCGGGCCGGTGCCACAGCAGCTCGCGCCACCAACTCCGGGTGAGCGGGCGGGGTTTCGGCTCGGGGTCGAGGGGCGGCGCGTCGTCGCCGAAGACGCGCATGAACCCGCCGAGGTCCTCGTACCAGTCGTGGTTGCCGGGTATCGCGTAGATCGGCGCGGGATAGTCCCGGTAGGGGCGGAAGAACTTGGTGCCGTAGTCGCCGGTGGCGCCGACCGGGTAGATGACGTCGCTCGCGACGACCGCGAACCGGGTGTCCCGACCGATCGTCAGGAAGCCGGGCACCACGGAGTACTGGGGTTCGTCGCCCTCGCCGGTGTCGCCCATGAGCATGAACGAGAAGCGGTCCGGGTCCTCGCGCCGGATCACCTTGTCGGCGGGCGCCCCCGCGGTGGCCCGCTGCGCCACCCAGCGGTCGCGGGTACGGCCCGTCGGGTCGCCGAACCAGGAGGCCAGCACCCCGTTGCGGGCCGCCCACAGGGTCCTGGGGTCGAGCCAGGACAGCTTCTCGACGTGCTCCGGCATCAACTGCTTGTAGTCACCGGGTCCTTCGGCGCCCCAGCCGGCGCCTTCCGCGGTGTCGCGCGATGAGTCAGCCACCGGGGAACCGTAGCAACGATCACCGGTGCCGCCGCCGAGGGGCCACCGGCGGCGGTCGGGCAGGGCTCACCGAGGGCCCGCGGACCCGGCACCGGGGGAAAACCCTCGGCCACCCCTGAGGGTGCTGACATGGACGGGTCAACACTGTCATCCTCCCTGCTACGCCCGGCGGATCACCCCCACAATCCGCTCACGGATCACGCTCCCGCACAGCACAGCTCCGACCGGACAGCACAGCCGTCTGTCCGGTCTGTCACCGGCCGCCGTCCGGCGGTCGCAGCAGGAGGAGTACGAGTGAGACGCCTTCCCCACAGACGCTCGACGGTCGGGGCCGCCCTGGTCTCTGCCGCCGCCTTCCTCGCCGTAGGCATCCAGTCCGTCCCGGCGACCGCCCAGCCCACCGCCGCCCGTCCGAGCCCCCTGCGGACCGGCGGCCTGGAGGCAGAATTCAGCCCCGCCCAGCACGACGCACTGCTCCGCGGCGCCCAGGAGGGGAGTGCGGCCACCGCCCGCACCCTCGGCCTCGGCGCCCAGGAGAAGCTGGTCGTCAAGGACGTCGTGAAGGACAACGACGGCACCGTGCACACCCGTTACGAGCGCACCTACGACGGCCTGCCCGTCCTCGGCGGCGACCTCGTCGTGCACACCCCGCCCGCCTCCCTGGCCGCGGGCACCGTGAGCACCACCTTCAACACCGGGCGCGTCATCAAGGTCGCCACCACCACCGCGGCCGTCACGAAGTCCGCCGCCGAGACCAAGGCGATCGAGGCCGCCCGGTCCCTCGACGCGCAGCGGCCCGCCGCCGACAGCGCCCGCAAGGTGATCTGGGCCGGTTCCGGCACTCCCCGGCTCGCCTGGGAGACGGTGATCACCGGCGTCCAGGACGACGGCACACCGAGCAGGCTGCACGTCGTCACCGACGCCACGACCGGCGCCGAACTCCACCGCTACCAGGCGGTCCAGACCGGCACCGGCAACACCCAGTACAGCGGCACCGTCAGCCTCGGCACCACGTTGTCCGGCTCGACGTACCAGCTGAACGACACCTCGCGCGGCGGCCACAAGACGTACACCCTGGGTGGCGGTTCCTCCGGCACCGGCACCCTGATGACCGACGCCGACGACGTCTGGGGCAACGGCTCCGGCTCCAACACCCAGACCGCGGGCGCCGACGCGGCCTACGGCGCCCAGGAGACCTGGGACTTCTACAAGAACACCTTCGGTCGCAGCGGCATCCGCAACGACGGTGTCGCCGCCTACTCCCGCGTCCACTACAGCAGCAACTACGTCAACGCCTTCTGGGACGACGGCTGCTTCTGCATGACGTACGGCGACGGCTCAGGGAACACCCACGCCCTGACGTCACTGGACGTGGCCGGGCACGAGATGAGCCACGGCGTCACGTCGAACACCGCGGGACTCAACTACACGGGCGAGTCGGGCGGGTTGAACGAGGCGACCTCCGACATCTTCGGCACGGGCGTGGAGTTCTACGCGAACAACGCCTCGGACCCCGGTGACTACCTCATCGGCGAGAAGATCAACATCAACGGCGACGGCACGCCGCTGCGTTACATGGACAAGCCGAGCAAGGACGGTGCGTCCAAGGACAGTTGGTCCTCCAGCCTCGGCGGCCTCGACGTGCACTTCTCCTCGGGCCCCGCGAACCACATGTTCTACCTGCTGGCCGAGGGCAGCGGCACCAAGACCATCAACGGCGTGACCTACAACAGCCCGACCTCCGACGGCGTCGCCGTCACCGGGATCGGCCGGGCCGCGGCCCTCCAGATCTGGTACAAGGCGCTGACGACGTACATGACGTCGAGCACCAACTACGCGGGCGCCCGCACCGCCGCCCTCAACGCGGCCGCCGCGCTCTACGGCACCGGCTCCGCCCAGTACGCCGCCGTCGGCAACGCCTTCGCCGGCATCGCCGTGGGCGGCCACATCACCCCGCCGAGCAGCGGTGTCACGGTCACCTCCCCGGGCAGCCAGTCCTCCCGCGTGGGCACCGCCGTCAGCCTCCAGATCTCGGCGAGCAGCACCAACGCCGGCGCGCTGACCTACTCCGCGAGCGGACTCCCGGCCGGCCTGTCGATCAACTCCTCGACCGGCCTGATCTCCGGCACGCCCACCACCGCGGGCACCTCCAGCACCACCGTCACGGTGACCGACCCGACCGGCGCGAAGGGCACGGCCTCCTTCGGCTGGACCGTCAGCGCCACCGGCGGCGGCTGCACTTCTGCGCAGCTGCTCGGCAACCCGGGCTTCGAGTCGGGTGCCACGGTGTGGAGTGCGAGCAGTGGTGTCATCACGAACGACACCGGTCAGGCGGCGCACGGCGGTTCGTACAAGGCGTGGCTCGACGGCTACGGCTCGGCGCACACGGACACGCTGTCCCAGTCGGTGGCCGTCCCGGCCGGCTGCCGGGCCACCCTCACCTTCTATCTGCACGTCGACTCCGACGAGACCACCACCTCTTCGCAGTACGACAAGCTGACGGTGACGGC
>NZ_JBEZXS010000091.1:0-9900 GCF_040638185.1 Streptomyces sp. NPDC026672 | reverse complement strand
AGCGAGTAACTCCCACTCCTGGTCAGTGAGTTCATGACGGCGTACCACAACACCATCATCTACCACCCGAACGATCTTTGAAGACGGACCCTAGTTCGGGTTCTGGGCGTTGGTGAGGGTCTCCCAGGCCACGAACAGGTTGTTGGAGCCGGCCGGGCGGTTGCGTTCGGTCAGCGCCTGGGTGTTGGTCATGGCGACACCGTGCAGGGTGTTCAGGTAGTTGAACCCGACCTCGGTGATCGGGCCGAGCCCGCGCTTGACGCTCCCGCCGCACACGCTCGACGGGACGGCGGTGCCGATCTCGTACGTCGACTGGAAGCCCAGCGCCTGCCGCAGCCGCTCGCCGACCTGCGGATAGAGGTCCTGTCCCTGGATGCGGGCGGTCTCCAGCACATGGGAGATCGAGGAGATGCCGTAGCCGGTGTGCGTGAAGTCCCGGCAGGTCTCCTGGGTGATGCCGGTGGTGAACGTACTGGCGCCGAACCAGAAGCCGACGATCTGGTCCCGGGTCGTGAGGTGCTGGCTGGCCACGGTCCTGGGCAGCGCGCCGTCGGAGGAGAGGTAGACGAAGGCCGGCACCCGCTCCAGGTAGTGGCCCATCGCCCGGTCCCAACTGGCGTGGTCGTCCAGGAAGACGGAGATGCTGACGGCCGCCTCCAGCATCGTCAGGTCCCAGTTGCCGGTGCGGTTGGAGCCGTTGACGACCACCGGGAGGTAGACGTCGCGCAGCATGGACGCGAACCGGCCGGAGTTGGCCCAGTTGCCGTGCACACTCTTGATGATCTCCGCGGCCTTGGGCCACGAGGAGCCCGACCACCCGGTCTGGAGCGGGGCGTTGTCGTTGGTGTGGTTCTTGACGGTCGCCGACCAGGCGTCCATCAGCTGGATCGACTTCTGCGCGTAGCGCTCGTCGCGGTTGATGTACCAGGCGAGCGCGTCGGTGTAGGCCGCGATCGCGTCCTCACGCTCGTCGGTGCAGCCGAAGTTGGGGTTCGAGGTGGGCCCGCACTCGACGGTCGCACGGGGCTTGGGCGTACGCGACAGCGAGGCGTAGGGGCTCGCCATCATCTGGTCGTACGCGCTCTTCCACGGCTGGGCGCCCGCCTGGACCTTGCTCCGGACGAAGGCCAGTTGGGCGGAGTTGAGGTTCACTCCGGGATGGACGAACACCGCGGGCGAGGCGGCGACGGCGGGTGCGCCACCGGGCTCCGTGGGGGTCGTGGAGGCCGAGGCCGGTGCCATGAGCGCCGCCGTGGCCACCGTGCCCAGTGCGGCGGCGAGTCCGACGAGTCGCAGTTTCACTCCGAAGCGCATGGAGAGCGCCCTCCGATCTCTGACACTGGTTCATATATATGAACAGTGAACTCGATGATGAATCCGCCCCCGCCGCAAAATACGGGCCGCGCAATGTACACGTCAATAAGGAAACGCCCCGTCCCGGCCGGCTCGACCCGGCCGGGCCGTCCCCCGCGCGAGCTACGGACAGGTGTCCACCGTGAGGTGACGACTCCCGATCACCGGATCCGTACCGTTCCCCGCAGCCGCGGCGCTCCGGCCGCGGACCGGCGAGGGAAGCTGCCGCGACCGGGCGGGGCGTGCTGCTCGGCGTCGCGCTGTTCGGGGCCGTCATCGTGAACATCGCGTTCCTCGGGCACTACGAGGTCGACGGCCGGGGTTCGGTGACGGGCGCGGTGGGGCTGTTCGGTTTCATGGCCGCCGCCGCGGTCACCGAGGAAGTCCTGTTCCGCGGCGTCGACGGCATCGAGGCCGCGCGCCTGCCGGCCGGCGCCGGGGTGCCGCACCCCGTGAAGGTGCCCGTGGTGACGACCTTCAACCTCGACGAGTACGTGCACGAGGCGCTGCGCGCGGGGGCGAGCGGGTTCCTGCTCAAGGACGCGCCGCCGGACCGGCTCCTGCACGGGATCAGGACCGTGGCCACGGGCGCGGCGCTGCTGGACCCGGAGGTGACGCGCCGGCTCGTGGGCCGGTACGCGGCGCGCATCCGGCCCGTCCAGGGCGCCCCGCACGACGCATCCTCGCCAAACTGGGCCTGCGCGACCGGGTACAGGCGGTCGTCTACGCCTACCAGCAGGGGCGATGTACCCGTTGACAACAATGTCTCCGATGAATACTTTAGGGGTGTCGCGACTGCGGCGGCCCACGCGGAACGGCGCGGACCGCACACGGCGACCGACGCCTCCGCGCCGCTCTCCCACCCCCGCCACCAAGGAGCTCCGCCATGCCCGAGACCACCCAGGACATCGCCGCCAAGCAGGAGTTGTTCATCGCAGGCACCTGGATCGACGCCCGTGACCACGGCACGCTGACCATCGTCGACCCGAACACCGAGGAGCCCGTGTACACGGTCCCCGAGGCGACCCGCGCCGATGTCGACAGGGCCGTCGCAGCGGCCAGGGAGGTGCTGGAGTCCGGGAGCTGGGAGGCGCTCGGCGTCGAGAAGCGCGTGGCGCACCTGCTGCGGTTCGCCGACGAACTGGAGCGCCGCGCACCGGAGATGACCACACAGCTGGCACACGAGATGGGCACACCGCTGAGCGGCGCCCGCGAGGTGGCCGGCGCCATCGGGCTGACGCGCCACTTCGCCTCCGTCGCCGGTGGTGTCGGCTTCAGCGAGCGCCGTGCGGGCGCGTTCCGGCCCAGCCTGGTCGACCGGGTGCCGGTCGGCGTCGTCGCCGCGGTGGTCCCGTGGAACGCGCCGGTCTTCCTCACCGTGCAGAAGATGGTGCCCGCGCTGCTCGCCGGGTGCCCGGTGATCGTCAAGCCCGCGCCGCAGACCGCCTACAGCGCGTTCGGGATCGCCGAGGCCGTGGCGGCCGCCGGACTGCCCGCCGGAACCGTGAGCGTGCTGCCCGCCGACCGCGAGGTCTCCGAGTACCTGGCCACCCATCCCGGCGTCGACAAGGTCTCCTTCACCGGCTCCACCGCCACGGGCCGGCGGATCATGGAGCTGGCCGCCGGTGACATCAAGCGCGTCGGCCTCGAACTCGGCGGCAAGTCCGCGGGGATCGTGCTGCCCGACGCCGACTTCGCCGCGGTGATGCCCGCCGTCGTCGGCGGCACCATGTGCAACTCCGGCCAGGCGTGCACCCTGTTGTCCCGTCTGCTGGTCCCGCGCGAGCGCGCGGAGGAGTTCCTCACCGCCTACGCCGCCGCCCTGGACGAGATCGTCGTCGGTCCCGCGCTCGACCCCGCCAGCGTCCTCGGCCCGCTCGTCTCCCGGGCCCAGTACGAGAAGGTCATGGGCTACATCGAGTCCGGTCTGGACGAGGGCGCCCGGCTCGTGCGCGGCGGCGGACGGCCCGCGGGACAGGAGCGCGGCCACTTCGTCGAGCCCACCGTGTTCGCCGACGTCACCCCGGACATGCGCATCGTGCGGGAGGAGATCTTCGGCCCCGTGATCTCCGTGCTCACCTACGACACCCTCGACGAGGCCGTGCGGATCGCCAACGACACGCCCTACGGCCTCTCGGGCGCCGTCTTCGGCCCCGACACCGACGCGGCCGTCGCGGTCGCCCGCCGCCTCCGCGCCGGGATCATCACCGTCAACTCCGCCATGGACTTCGACTTCGACGCCCCCTTCGGCGGGTTCGGGGCCTCCGGCACCGGACGCGAACTCGGCGGCGCCGACGGCATCCTCGCCTTCACCGAGGCCCGCACCATCGGCGTCTGACACCCCCACGGCAGGACGGGCCGCGGCACGACCGCGGCCGTCCGCCCTCCCCCCCACCGCGGCACGGACGTCCCGGCCGCGCGAGGAGCGCACCCATGAAGATCACGGTCGATCTCAACCGGTGCGAAGGGTACGGGCAGTGCGTCCTGCGCGAGGAGTTCCTCGCCATCGACGGCTGACCGCCCCGCCTGTGGCCGGCGGGACCGGCCGGCCACGGGCACCGGCGTCCCGAATGTGCGCATCGCGCACATTGTCACCGCTGAATACTTCGTTGGGTAGGGTCGAGGAATGACAACACCGCACACCTCCTACCACCACGGCAACCTCCGGGCCGCCCTGCTCGACGCGGCCGAGCGCAAACTGGCCGAGACCGGTGTGGACGGTCTCTCCCTGCGCGAGCTGGCCCGCGACATCGGCGTCAGCAACGGAGCGCCGCGGCGCCACTTCCAGGACAAGCACGCGCTCCTCGACGCCCTCGCGGTCGTCGGCCTGGAACGCCTGGGCGAGGAAGTGGACGCCGCCCTCGCGGCCTCCGGGGGCCAGGGGTTCGCCGAGCAGTTCACGGCCTTCGCCTCGGCGTACGTCGGTTTCGCCACGCGCAGTCCGCAGATGCTGGAGCTGATGTTCCTGCGCAAGACGGCGGCGGCCGGCGAGGAGGTGCGCGCCGCGGAGCGGCGCGCGTTCGCGTCCGCCGCCGAACTCGTCGGACGGGCGCGCCGCAGCGGCGACATCGACGCCTCCGACCCGGACCGCACGGACATGGCGATCCTCGCCGTCATCCAGGGCCTGGCCACCCTCGTCCTGGGACACATGGCGGGGGACCGCGACCCCGACGTACTGGTCACGGGCACCGTCCGCACCCTGCTCGACGGTCTGCGCCCCCGCTGAAAGGGCCGGGAGCCGCTGTTCGTGTGGTCGGACCGATCGTCGACGCTTTTCCCGTGACGCATGCGCACGGCACCCGTGATATCGGGCCACACATCACCAGGAAGCTTTCCCGTGAAGGCTCATGTCCTCGAAGACTTCGGCTTGAGGTTCCCGCGCATGCGCGTGGATGTCTCCCGTGCATAGGATTTCGACATCCCCGGAAATCCCGTGAAACAGGATGACTCCCATGAAATACAAAACGCTGGGCAACACCGGTCTGCTCGTCTCCGAACTCTGTCTGGGGACGATGACATTCGGCGGCACGAGCGGCGTCTACGAACACATCGGAAACGTCGACCAATCCGGTGCGGACGAACTCGTCAAGGCCGCTCTGGACGCCGGAGTCAATTTCTTCGACACCGCCGACGTCTACGCGGAGGGACGGAGCGAGGAGATCCTGGGCCGGTCCTTCCGCAACCTCGGCGTGCCCAGGCGCGAATACGTCCTCGCGACCAAGGCGTACAGCCGTACGGGACCGGGACCCAACGACGTCGGCGCGTCCCGCGGGCACGTCATGGACGCGGTGGAGGCCAGCCTGCGCCGGCTGGGGACCGACCACATCGACCTCTACCAGATCCATGCGACCGACCGGGTGACACCGCTGGAGGAGACCCTCCGCGCGCTGGACGACCTGGTCCGGCAGGGCAAGGTCCGCTACCTCGGCGTGTCCAACTGGCAGGCGTGGCGGATCGCCAAGGCCCTCGGGATCGCCGCCCGTTCCGGGTACGCGCCGCTCAACACCGTGCAGGCGTACTACTCGATCGCCGGACGTGACCTCGAACGGGAGATCGTGCCACTGCTCCAGGAGGAGGGCCTGGGTCTGCTCGTCTGGAGCCCGCTGGCCGGCGGTCTGCTGTCGGGCCGGTTCAGCCGCGACAACCAGAACCCGGAGGGGGCCCGGCGCTCCGACTTCGACTTCCCCGTGGTCGACAAGGAACGGGCCTGGAACGTCCTGGACGTGCTCGGTCCGATCGCCGAGGCCCACGACTGCAGCCCGGCCAGGATCGCCCTCGCCTGGCTGCTCGCCCAGCCGGCGGTCACATCGGTGCTCGTGGGCGCGAAGCGGCTCGGCCAGCTCCAGGACAACCTCGCCGCCGCTGACATCACGTTGAGCGAGGACGAACTGCGCGCCCTGGACGAGGTCAGCCGCCTCCCCCTCGAATACCCGGGCTGGATGCTCGACACCCAGGGAGCGGACCGCCTGGGAGCCGTCGACCTCTGGGACAGCCGCGTCAGCCGTTCCTGAGTGCCGCTCACCACCACCCTCGGCACGACCGGTCCGTGCGGTGGCGGGACGTGGGCCAGAATCGTCGCGTGACGAACCGGGGCGGGTCCGCCGTGCGCGGGGCGCCGTACGCGAAAGAGAGCAGCATGTCCGCTCAGACACCGTCCAGCGACGTTCCACCGATTCTTCCGGGGCTCGGGGAAGATCCGGAGGGCGCCCTGGACGCGGCGGCCTGGGCCCTCGCGGCCATGATCGGCACGATGCGGGACGCGCTCACCGCGCCCCTCCCCGAGGTACTGGCCGCGCACCCGCAGCGCACGGCCGTCCTGGAGGCCGTCGGGCTCGTACGACGGGACGGGGACGGGCTCGTGCCGCACGGCGCGCTCTCCCGCGCCGACGCCGAGACGACCCGCAGCGCGGTCGCGGCGCGGCTCAGCTCGCTGCGCCAGGCGGTCTCCGCGGCGGAGGACCACGCGTCGGACGGCGCCGGCGGCGGCTGGGCCGACCAGGCCGACGAGGTGCTGCTGCACCAGGGGCGCGCGTCGGCGGCGACCGGCCGCGCACTCGCCACCAGGGTCGTCCCGCAGCTGGCCGGGCTGGCCGAGCGCCTCGACTCCCCCGGCGGCCGGGTCCTGGACGTCGGCACGGGCGTGGCGGCGCTGGCCCTCGCCCTCGCCGAGGCGTTCCCCCGCGCCGGGATCGTCGGCGTGGACGTCCTGCGACGCGCGCTGGACCTCGCCCGCACGGAGCTGTCCGGCGCCGATCCGTCCGTCGCCGGCCGGGTGAGCCTGCGTCTGCTGGACGTCGCCGAGCTGGCGGACCCGGCCGCGTACGACCTCGTCTGGCTGCCGGCCCCGTTCCTGTCCGAGGACGCCCTGCGCACCGCCCTCCCCCGGCTGATCGACGCGCTGCGGCCGGGAGGCTGGATCGTGACCGGCACCAACCCGGCCGCCTCCGACCCCCTGCGCCAGGCCGTCGCCCGCTGGACGGCCGTACGGGGCGGCGGCAACTCGTACGACACCGACCGGATGGCCGAGACCCTAGCCGCCGCGGGACTGAACGAGGTGCGGCGCTTCCCCACCGTCCCCGGCGGCCCCGTCCTCGTCGCCGCCCGCCGCGGCGCCGTGTGACCCCGGGCCGCCGTTCGGGTCGAGTTCGCGCCGGGGCCCCGTGCTCCGGCGCCGCCCGGGCGGGCCGTGCCCGAGGATGCGGGGCATGCTGCCCGGTTTCCTGACCAGGGCGGTCGAGGTACTGCTCGGCCGCCGAGGACGTTCCCTCCACGTGCGGGCGGCCGGCGCCGCCACGGCCGTCCTCGTCGCCGTGATACTGGTGGGCTCGTACGCCGTCGTCGTCGCCGAGCGCGGTGCTCCCCGCGCCCAGCTGACCACCTACCCCAGGGCGTTGTGGTGGTCGGTGGAGACCGCGACGACGGTCGGCTACGGGGACTTCTACCCGGTGACCCCGTGGGGCCGTGTCGTCGCCGTCGTGGTGATGGTCGTCGGGATCACCGCCTACGGCATGGTCACGGCGGCCCTGGCCACCTGGTTCGTCGGACGGGACCAGGAGCGCCGGCACCGTCTCGTGCGCCGCTCCGAGGAGGCCGCCGAGCACCTGTACGCGCAGGCGGACCGGGCCCTGCACGACCGCTTCGACCGGCTGGAGCGGATGCTGGAGGGCAGGGACGGCGGGACACCGTGACGGGCCCGGGAGCGCTCCGGGAACACCCGCGCGGAACAGCGGCCCGCGTCAGGTGACGTCCGTGGTCCGGATCAGCAGCATGGCGATGTCGTCGACGCGCGGCACACCGTGCGGGGCGTGGGCGAGGAGGACCTCGGAGAGGGCGTGCATGTCGTCGTCCCGGGCCAGCGCGAGCCGGTGGGCGAGATCGCCGATGGCCTGGTCGATGTCGGCGCCCGGCGCTTCGACGAGGCCGTCGGTGTACAGGACGAGGGTGGTGCCCGGCGGCAGCGGGACCTCCACGGCGCGGTAGTCGGTGTCCGGGGTGATGCCGAGCAGCAGTCCGGCCGGCGGCCGCAGCACCTCGGTCCGGCCGTCCGGGCGGCGCAGGAGGGGCGGCAGGTGGCCGGCGGTGGCCAGACAGGCCGACCGCAGGTCCAGGTCGAGCCGGATGTAGAGACAGCTCGCGAACAGCCCCGGGTTGAGGTCGCACATCAGGCGGTTGGTGCGGGCCAGCAGCTCCGCCGGATGTGCTCCGGCGGCGGCGTGGCTGTGCACGGCGGTGCGCAGCTGTCCCATGAGCGCGGCGGCCCGCACGTTGTGTCCCTGGACGTCGCCGATGGTCGCCGCGGCGCCGGTGGCACCGCAGCGGATGAGGTCGTAGAAGTCCCCGCCGATCTCCATGCCGTGGCCCGCGGGCAGGTAGCGGGCGGCGACCTCCAGGCCCGGCACGGCGGGCAGCCGACGCGGCAGCAGCCCGCTCTGGAGGGTGCGGGCGAGGCTGTGCTTGGCGTCGTAGAGCCGGGACCTGTCCAGGGCCTGGGCGATCAGTCCGGCCACCGAGATGAGCAGGTTGCGCTCGGCCGGTGTGAAGGGCCGGAGCTCGTCGTACGACAGGACCAGCAGCCCGACGGGACGGCCCCGGATGACGAGGGGCAGGAAGGCCCACGCGTTTCTGTTGCCGTAGCGCACGGCCTCGGGATAGGCGTCGCGGAAGTCGTCGAAACTGGCGAAGAAGAGCGGTCGCTGCCTGGTCAGCGCCTGGGCGGGCGGGCTGGGGGCGGCCAGGGAGTCCCCGTCGAAGCGCGCCATGAACTCCACCGAGTAGCCGCGGTGGCCGACGACGCGCAGCCGCCCGTCCGCCACCGTCATCAGGGCCAGGCCCGCGGCCCCGAAGCCGGGTACGAGCTGGTCGGCGACCCGGTCGGCCACGTCCTCGACCCGTACCGTCTCCGTCAGGCTCGCCGCCAGGTGCATGAGGTGGTAGAGGGTCACGGCCCCCACCGGGTCCGCGGGCGGCCGTCCGGCCTCCTCGGGTTCGGCGGAGGGTGTGTGCGGGCACGGGGCGATGTCGACGCTGACGCCCGAGGCGTCGGGGTACAGCCGGAAGGACAGCCGGCCGGCCGGTGCGCGCCGGGCCGTGAAGTGGGCGGACTGGTGGCCGATGACGGTGTCGCGGAAGCGGGCCTCGAAGACGGAGTCGCCGAGCCATTCCAGGAGCTCCCACGGGCGGACGCCCATGAGGTCGGCCGCCTGGGTGCCGAGCAGGTCGGCGGTCGCGTCGGTGACGAAGCCGACCCGGCCCTCGAGGTCCAGCGACATGGCCCCGGGCAGCCGGGCGGCGAAGTCGTGGGCGGCCAGCGCCTCGGCCGGGTCGGGGGTGCGCGGACGAACCGCCTCCAGCACCCGTGCGCACGCGCCGGGCCGGAGGGGGGCGCCCGCGTCCGCCGCGTGCCGGAGCACCGGGCCCGCGTCACGGCAGAAGGCGTCGATGGCCTGGCGCTCGCCCCGGCCCAGCCGCGCGCCGTGGGAGGACGGCCAGAGCAGGCAGACCGTCCCCCACACGGCGTCCTCGGTGAGGATCGGGGCGGCGGCCAGGGTGTGGTCGGGCACCACGAGCGCGAGCCGCGGGTAGCGCAGGGCCAGCTCCTCCAGGCTGCCGACCCAGATCAGGCGTGCCTCCCGCGCCGCCGCGGCCGCCGGGATCGCCTCGTCCACCCGGATACGGGCCCACGGGGCGACGATGTGCCACGACGTCCCGTAGAGCAGGGACAGGTGCAGCACCTTCTCCTGGGGCGGCAGGAGGAACAGCATGCCGCTCGACGGCTCGGCGTCCCGCATCAGCCGGCGGAAGAGGACGGTCAGGTCGTCCCACCCCCGGGCGGAACCGCGGACGGCCGGCTGCACGGCGTGTCACCCGCCCTCGGGCGACCAGCCCCATCGCATACACCTCATACAGGGACAATATCCAGCTGCGCAGGTACAGGCATCCAAAGGTGCCCGCACACGGCGGGGACCCGGCCGCCGGGGCGCCGCCCCGCCTGCGCCGCGGCGCCGGCCCGCCCGAGGGGGGTGCGGGGCGTCAGCCCGGGGGGCCGGT
>NZ_JBEZXS010000090.1:0-10894 GCF_040638185.1 Streptomyces sp. NPDC026672 | reverse complement strand
GGTCGGGTCACCGCCCCGGCGGCCCGGTTCCCACGGCCCCACCCTCCTGAGGCCCACGTCCGGCGACGGCCGCGTGTCGCCGGCCCGCCGCGCGGCGGCGGGCCGGCCGGGAGTCCGATCAGCTCCCGGACGTCGACGAGCGGCGCCTGACCAGCCACCACGCCCCGCCGCCGACGACGACCACCACCGCGACCCCGGCGACGACCACCCCTGCCGGGACGCCGCCGTCGGCCTCGTCGGCCGCGGGGGTCGACGCCGGAGCCGTGTCCGACGCGGTGACCGAGGGCGCCGGAGCCGGCGTCGCGCTCATGCTGGGGCTGGGGCTGCTGGGGGCGAGCGTGGCGGCCCCCGGTGCCGCGGCCTTCAGCTTCAGGATCGGCGCGGGCTGCTCCGGCTCCTTGCCCCCGGAGGGCAGTTCGATCCAGCGGGAGATCTCGCCGTCGCTGTAGGTCTCGACGGTCTTGAAGGCGAGTTCCCTGGCGTTCGGGAGCTGCTTGACCTTGATGCTGTGCTCGGCGTCGACACCCTGCTTCAGGGCCGGCCCCGCGACGGTGTAACCGTCACTCGCCGTGGTCAGCTTCCAGCCCTTGGGCGCGTCGCCGAGGGTCACGTCCCCAGGGGCGATGCCCTCGGGCAGGACCACACGCACCTGGTTGAAGCCCGCGGAGGCGGACTCGGCTTCGCAGACGAAGGTGAGGGTGACGTCGGTGGCCAGGGCCCGCGGGGTGTCGGCCTCGACCTCGGCGTGCGCGAAGGCGGGGCCGGCCAGGGCGAGGGCGGCCGTCAGGGCGGCGGCGCCGACGAGCGCGGCGCGACGGGTCGTACGGGCGAATGGACGCATGGACATGGCCATGGACATGGACATGGACACAGGGGAACTCCTCGGTGGTACGGGAAGATCCGGACCGGCGGACACCGGACCCGGTGACGGAGCGGGCTCTCTCCCGTCGAGGTGGGCCCCTGCGCACCACCGCGTGCTCCAGCACCTCTTCCTGTGGGGCTGTACGGTCGTCGGCCGCGGACACCGGCCGGACGGGCGGCCGCGACGACCCCGCGCCGCACCGGACGACGGGGTGCGGCAGCATCCGTGCCAGGACGTTCACGGCCGCCCGGCCCAGCGTGCGCATCGCGCCGAGGGCCGCCGTCGTCCGCGCGTCGGCGCGGTGCAGCAGCCAGGCCACCACCAGGGCGGCGACCGTGTGCACGGTTGTCATCGCCGTCCCGCTGTGGTGCCAGGTGTGCCCGTCCCCGGACATCGCCGCGGTGTGCCCCATGGGCATCGTGTGGCCGGGCGTCCCGCCCGGCACGTCACCGTCCGCGTACGACAGCGCCAGGTGCAGCAGACCCTGCGCACCGAGGGTGAACACGACCGTGGCGACGGGGGAGTAGCGACGGCGGGCCAGTGGCCACACGGCCACGAACTGGACCGCGATCGCCGCGCCGATCAGCTGCCACGGCACGGTCGTCCGGGCGACGGAGTGGTGTCCGAACGTGGCGAGCACGGTTCCGAGCACGGCGAACAGACCGGCCCGCACACACGTACTCGTGTGGCCGGCCCGGCCTGCTGCGCCACCGCCGTCGTGCCCGGTCACCTCGTCGTATACGTCGGGTGGGGCAGGGGTGTTCAGCTCCCGCGGATTCCGCCGGGCCGGCCACGGCTTGCCGGCACGGCAGCTCACCGGCGCCCTCCGTCCGGCACCCGTCCCGTTCGCCGTCTCGCCCGTTGGTCGCCGTCTGGGCAGCGCGGGAGCCGTTTGCTAGCTTCGGCTCATGGATGCCCAGGCCCGGAACCTCACGTCGCGTCGCTATGTCGACCTGCGACGCCAGGGCACGGCCACCTGTCGCCGCCCGGTATAGGGGCGGGCTCCGGCACGCCTCCTTCTCCGAGACGTGTCGGCCCCGTTCCCGAGGACGGTCATCCATGCCCCGTACCGCGGCATCCCTGCTCACCTCGTCCGTGCCCCGCGTCGCCGACCGCGACCGGCGGCGCACCAACGCCAGCGTCGTCCTGCGCTCCGTGCTGGAGCACGGGCCGGTGGCGCGCAGCACCATCGCCCGGCTGACCGGGCTCTCCCCGGCCTCCCTGACGGACCACTGCGCCCGCTTCACGGAACTCGGCCTGATCCGTGAGGCGTCCGCGCCCCGGCGGTCGGGCGGTGTGGGGCGACCCCATGTGCCCGTCGACCTGGATGACTCACGGTTCCTCGTCGGTGGGGTCCATGTGGCCGTTCCCCACACCACCGTCGCACTGCTCGATCTGCGGGGGCGGGTGGTGGCGCGGCGTCGGACGGAGCATGTGCGGACCGATCCCGCGTGGGTGCTGGCGCGCGCCGGCGACGGGCTCGCCGCACTGCTCGACGAGGCCCGCGGCAGACGTGCCCTGGGGGTCGGTGTGGCGGCCGGGGGATGGGTGGACCGGGACTCCGGGACGATCGTCGAACACCCGTTGCTGGGCTGGCGGGACGTGGCGGTGCGCGAGGTGCTCGGCGCGCGTACCGGCCTGCCGGTCCATGTGGACGGGCACGCACGGGCGTTGGTCAACGGGGAGCGGCTCTTCGGAAGGGTGCGCGGCAGCCGGAGCGTGCTGCATCTGTTCGTCGGCAACATGGTCGACGCGGCGTTCGCCACCCACGACGAGGTGCACTACGGTCCCCGCTCGCAGGCGGGAGCCATCGCGCATCTGCCGCTGCCGGGCGGCATCGAGACCTGTGCGTGCGGACGGACCGGGTGCCTCCAAGTGGAGCTGAGTGAACGGACGTTGTGCCGACGGGCCCGGGAGGCGGGCGTCGTCGACGCCACGCATCCGATGGGTGTGGTGGCCGCGGCGGCGTCCGGCGACCGGATGGCCGCACGGCTGCTGGTGGAGCGGTCCCGGATGACCGGGCGCGCGGCGGGGCTGCTGCTCGACATCCTCAATCCGGAGTCCGTGGTCGTCACCGAGGTGGGTGTCATCCACCGGGAGGACTGCCTCGCCGCCTTGCGGGAGGCGGTCGGCGCGGAGCGTGCCACCCATGTCGTTCCCACGAGCTTTCCGGACTCGGTGCTCGCGGTGGCGGGCGGATCGGTGGTTCTGGATGTGCTGTACCGCGATCCGCTCGGCGCGTCACCTGAGGCTATTTAATTCAGAAACTCGGAATATTGACAGGGATCGCCGCTGACCAGGAGCATCCTGTTCATGAGCTGTCGCACTCTTTGTTGCTGACGAGTTGACGCGCCCGGAGCGCGTATCTCCCGCTGCGTGGATTCCCCCTTCTCCCGTGGTTCGTCCTCCCTCCAGGCGTGGCCACCCCGTGGAATTCCGTATGCCCTCATTCCCCGCCCGACCCCTGCACGCCGTTGGAAATCGTGGAGTTCCCTCATGCCTTCTCCTCCTGCTTCCGGAATCGACCGCCGTCTCTTCCTCACCTCGCTCCTGGGCGCCTCCGCCACCGTGGCCGGACTGAGCGGCTGCGCGGGCGGCAGCGCCGCCGCCGACACCACGGGCGCCTCGTCCGCGCCGCTCGCGGCCAAGGTGCCGGCCGGCACCAGCCTGAAGATCGCCTCCTACCAGAACGTCCAGCAACTCCAGTTCAAGCTGGCGAAACTGCCCGAATTGCCGTTCACGGTGTCGAATTGGCTGAACATCGGAGCGGGACCCGACGTCATCAACGCGTTCCGGGCGAATTCCCTGGACCTCGCCAACAACGCGGGCATCCCGCCGATCCAGGCGCACTTCCAGGGCTACGACGCCAAGATCGTCGCGATCGACATCACCCGTAAGCCCAACTACCTCTTCGCCACCAAGCCCGGCAGCGGCATCCGCACCGTCGAGGACTTCAAGGGCAAGCGGCTGGCATTCTCCCAGGGACAGGCCCAGGGCGTCGTCCTGCTGCGGGCGTTGAAGAGCGCGGGGCTCGCCTACGACGACGTGAGGCTGATCCCGCTGACCAGCAACCAGTTCCTCACCGCACTGCAGTCCGGCCAGGTCGACGTGGCGCCGCTCGCCAACAGCCAGGCCCCGGCGTATCTGAAACAGTACGCGGCCAAGGGCGCCCGCACGATCGACACCGACGTCGTCGACCTGCTCAATCTGCTCTGGGCGCCGCAGTCCGTGCTCGACGACCGGGCGAAGGCGGCCGCGATCGCCGCGTACGTCCCGCAGTGGGCCAAGGGCCAGGTCTGGCAGTACGAGAACCCCGGCATCTGGAACGAGGAGTTCTACGTGGGGACGCAGAACCTGACCCTCGCACAGGCGAAGTCGATCAGCGATCTCGCCAACAAGCCGCTGTTCCCGCCCCGTTGGGACGAGGCGATCAAGTGGGAGCAGGAGACGGCGGACCTGCTCGCCGAGGGCGGCTTCGTGAAGAAGTTCGACGTCTCCCCGCTCTTCGACCGCCGCTTCGAGGGCATCGCCGCCGCGGCCGTACCCACGGAGTACCGGAGGTGACGGCCGTGACGACCACCGTGAGCACGGCGCCCGTCGTCCCCGAGGAGGGGGAGCACCGGGTCCGCAGACGACGCCGCCTCTCCCCGGGCCGGCGGCTGCCCGCAGCCCGGCTCGTCGGGCCGCTCCTGTTCGCCGCGCTGTGGGCGATCGCCTCCGCCGCCGGACAACTCGACCCCGGCGCGATCCCGGCGCCCTGGACGGTCCTGAGGACCGCCGGCCGGCTGTGGACGGACGGCACCCTGCCCACCGATGTGCTGACCTCGCTGCGGAGGGCCGCGTACGGTTTCGCGCTCGGGCTGACCGCCGGTGTGCTGCTGGCGCTGGCCTCGGGGCTCAGCCGCGTCGGTGAGGCGCTGATCGACGGGACCGTACAGCTCAACCGGGCGATCCCGACGCTGGGTCTGATCCCGCTGTTCATCCTCTGGCTGGGCATCGGCGAGACCTTCAAGGTCGCCATCATCGCGATCGTCGTCTACATCCCCGTCTATCTCAACACGCACGCCGCGCTGTCCGGCATCGACAGCCGCTATGTCGAACTTGCCGAGGTACAGGGCCTGTCGAGGTTCGGCTTCGTCCGGCAGATCGTGATTCCCGGCGCCCTGCCCGGCTTCTTCGTCGGCCTGCGGCTCGGGGTGACCGGCTCCTGGCTGGGACTCGTGGTCCTGGAGCAGATCAATGCCACCAGCGGTCTCGGCTACATGATGTTCCAGGCCCAGAACTACGGCCAGACGGACGTGATCCTCGTCGGCCTGCTGATCTACGGCGTCTTCGGCCTGGTCTCCGACAGCGTGGTCCGGCTCG
The DNA here is from genome assembly GCF_040638185.1 of Streptomyces sp. NPDC026672. Taxonomy (NCBI): domain Bacteria; kingdom Bacillati; phylum Actinomycetota; class Actinomycetes; order Kitasatosporales; family Streptomycetaceae; genus Streptomyces; species Streptomyces sp. NPDC026672. Next base: position 5,667 of record NZ_JBEZXS010000090.1, on the reverse strand, counting down.
TCGAACGGAGGGTGCTGTCATGGCGCCGCACACTCGGCAACTGACCCGCCCGGCCGTACGACTGCGGGGCCTGACCCGGTCGTTCGACGCGCGCACCGTCCTCGACGGCATCGACCTCGACCTGCCGCCCGGCCAGTTCACGGCCCTGCTCGGACACAGCGGCTCCGGCAAGAGCACGCTGCTGCGTGCGGTGGCCGGGCTCGACCACGGCGTCGCGGGCGGCGGTGAACTGTCCGCGCCCCAGCGGGTGTCGGTGGTCTTCCAGGACTCCCGGCTGCTGCCCTGGCGCCGCGTCCTGGACAACGTCCTGCTCGGCCTGGACGGCAAGGACGCCGGGGCCCGCGGACGGGCCGCCCTCGAAGAGGTGGGCCTCGGGGGCCGCGAGCGGGCCTGGCCGGGTGAGCTGTCCGGCGGCGAGGCACAACGCGCGGCGCTCGCCCGCTCCCTGGTCCGCGAGCCCGAACTGCTGCTGGCCGACGAGCCGTTCGGTGCCCTCGACGCGCTCACCCGCATCAAGATGCACAACCTCCTGCGGGACCTGTGGCAGCGCCACCGCCCCTCGGTGCTGCTCGTCACCCACGACGTGGACGAGGCGATCGTGCTCGCCGACCGGGTCCTCGTCCTCGACCGGGGCCGCATCGGCCTCGACCTGACCATCGACCGCCCCCATCCGCGCTCCTACCGCGAGCCGGTGCTGGGCGAGTACCGGGAGCGGCTCCTCGCCGCCCTCGGGGTGACGGAGGACCACGCATGACCCGCCGGCTCCACCTCAACGCGTTCCTGATGAACACCGGTCACCACGAGGCGTCGTGGCGGCTGCCGGAGAGCGACCCGTACGCCCATGTCGACCTCGCGCACCACGTCGACCTGGCCCGGACCGCGGAGCGCGGCACCTTCGACTCGCTGTTCCTGGCGGACGGCCCCCAGCTGTGGAGCGACCTCGCCCAGCGCCCGGCCGGCGCCCTGGAACCGCTGACCCTGCTCACCGCCCTGGCGACGGCCACCGAACACATCGGTCTGATCGCCACCGCCTCCACCTCCTACAACTCCCCGTACAACCTGGCCCGCAAGTTCGCCTCGCTCGACATCATCAGCGGCGGCCGGGCGGGCTGGAACATCGTCACCACCGCGGGTGCCGAGGCCGCCCGCAACTTCGGCCTCGACGCCGAGCCCGCGCACGCCGAGCGGTACGCCCGCGCCGCCGAGTTCCTCGACGTCGCGCTCAAGCTCTGGGACAGCTGGGAGGACGACGCGGTCGTCGCCGACAAGGCGTCCGGCGTCTGGGGCGACGACGCCAAGATCCATCCGCCCCGGCACAGGGGGACGTACTTCAGTGTCGCGGGCGCGCTCAACGTGCCGCGCTCACCGCAGGGTTACCCGCTGCTCGTGCAGGCGGGCTCGTCGGACGACGGCAAGGACTTCGCCGCCCGGTACGCGGAGGCCGTGTTCACCGCCCAGCAGACCCTCGCCGACGGACAGACCTTCTACAGGGACCTCAAGTCCCGTACGCGGCGGGCCGGAAGGAACCCCGAGCACATCAAGGTGCTGCCCGGCATCGTCCCGGTGATCGGCTCGACGGAGGCCGAGGCACGCGCCGCCGAGCAGGTCCTGGAGGACCACATCGTCCACGAGCACGGCGTACGGCGGCTGGAGAGCCTGCTCCAACGGGAGCCCGGGTCCCTGGAACTGGACGCCCCACTGCCCGCCGACCTGCCGCCGGAGTCGGCCGTCGAGGGCGCCAAGAGCCGTTACACCCTCGTCGTGGAGCTGGCCCGGCGCGAGCGGCTCACCGTACGGCAGCTGATCGGGCGGCTCGGCGGCGGGCGCGGGCACTCCACCTTCGCCGGGACGCCCGAGCAGGTCGCCGACCGGATCGAGAGCTGGTTCACCCAGGGCGCGGCCGACGGCTTCAACATCATGCCCCCGGTGCTGCCCTCCGGCCTCACGGCCTTCGTCGACCACGTCGTCCCGATCCTGCGCGCCCGCGGACTGTTCCGCACGGAGTACGGCCCCCGCCGGACCCTGCGCGACCGCTACGGCCTTCCGCGCCCCGCCAACCAGTACCTCGGCCCCGCCCTCGTCCGAGTCTCCTGAGAGGAAACCCGCCATGTCCCTCGAAGTCACCAAGGTCACCGCACGCATCGGCGCCCGGGTCTCCGGTGTCGACATCACCCGGCCGCTCGCGCCGGAGCAGGTCGTCGCCGTCCGCGAGGCCCTGAACGTCCACAAGGCGCTCGTCTTCGACGCCGGGAACCTCGACGACACCGGCCAGCAGGAATTCGTCCGCCACTTCGGCGACCTCACCACCGCCCACCCGACGGTCGGCGCGGTCGAGGGCGCCCCGAACGTGCTGCCCGTGGACAGCGAGCGGGGCCGCGCCAACCACTGGCACACGGACGTGACCTTCGTCCTCAACCCGCCGCAGGCCACCTCCCTGCGCAGCATCACGATCCCGCCGTACGGCGGCGAAACCCTCATCGCCAGCTCGGCAGCCGCCTACCGCGACCTGCCCGAACCGCTGCGTCGCCTCGCGGACACCCTGTGGGCCGAGCACACCAACGACTACGACTACGCGGTGCCGGACGAGGACGTCGACCAGGAAAGGGCCGCCCACCGCGCCCAGTTCACCTCGATCACGTACCGCACCGTCCACCCGGTGGTCCGCGTCCACCCCCTCACCGGCGAACGCGGGCTGTTCATCGGCGGGTTCGCGCAGCGGATCGTCGGCCTGTCGGTGGGGGAGTCCCGCAAGATCCTGGACCTGCTCCAGTCGTACGTCACCCGCCCCGAGAACGTGCTGCGCTGGCGCTGGTCCCCGGACCAACTGGTCCTGTTCGACAACCGCATCACCCAGCACTACGCCGTCGACAACTACGACGACCGGCCGCGCCGGCTGCACCGGGTGACCGTCGCCGGTGACGTCCCGGTCGGGGTCGAGGGCAAGGAGAGCCACACGATCGAGGGCGACGCCTCCCACTACACCCCGGTCGCCGCGTAGCCGTACCGCACGGCCCGTGCGGCCCGTGCGGCCCGTGCGGCGAATGTCCGGATGGCGGGCGGTCTCTCCCCTCGGGTGGGGAGGCCGCCCGCCGGGCGTCTCGCACACCGCCACGAGGCACCGCCCGGCGGCAATCGCTCCGCCGGGACCGGAATCGTCGCATCGGCCGGTCAGGAAGCGGGGGTCGCGGGGCCGGTCAGTCGGGCGACGAGGGTGTTCAGGCCCTTGCTGAGGCCGTCGAACTCCTCGTCGGAGAGGCTGTCGAGGAACAGCTCGCGGACGAGACCCGCGTGCCCCGGTGCGGCGGTGCGCACCTTCTGCATGCCCTCCTCCGTGAGTGAGGCGACGACCCCGCGGTCGTCGCCGTCACAGGAGCGGCGGCGCACGAGACCGGCCTTCTCCAACTGCGTCACCTGATACGTCAGACCGCTCTTGGACGTGAGGGCGACGTCGGCCAGCACCGTCATCCGCAGCTCCCGGTCCGGCGCGTCCGCGAGCCGGCTGAGGACCTCGTACTGCTGGTGGGACAGCCTCGCGTCGTCCTTCAGCTGCTGCTCGACCTGGCGCTCGATCAGCGTGTTCACCAGCAGGAAGTTCCTCCACGCCGTGAGCTCGTCCTCATTCAGCCATTTCGTGTCGTCGCTCACCGGCATCCCTTCAGCTCCCGCAGCCCTCCGTGGCACCGCTCCCATGGTTCCAATTTTAACCACCGTCGTGCGGATCCGTGCGCCGAGTGTTGACAGGCAGCGGTGGGCGCCCCAGACTCGGGCTCGCCAAGGGTGAACAAAAGTTCACTGAGCGAAAAACATCGGACTCCGGGTAGCGGAAAGTCCCTCGCCGTCCGGCCCAACTCCCGAGGACCGCCATGGCTTCATCTGTTCAAGGCCGCGCAGAGCTCGCCCGACACGCCTGCTACGAGTTCGTCTCCACCGCCGTGCTGTTCGCCGGTGTCGTCAGCATGGTGCGCCTGTTCGCCCTGCCGGACTCACCGCTCGCGATCGGCACGCCCCGCCTCATGTTCGCCACGGCGGGAGCGCTGGTCGCCCTGCTGCTCGGCGCGCTCATGTACGCGCCCACCGGCCGTGCCTCCGGCGGCCACTTCAACCCCGGAGTCACCGTGTTCCTCTGGGCGGACGGCCTGTTTCCCGGACGGGCCGTCGTGCCGTACGTCGTCGCACAGCTCGCCGGATCCGTGGCGGGCCCCGGACTGGCCCGACTGCTGTGGGGGGACCCCGTCACCACCATCGGCTACGCCGCGGTGGCGCCCGCGCCGGAGACCGGGCCGGTGGCGCTGTTCCTCATCGAGACCGCCGCGCTGGCCGCGGTCCTCGCCGCCGTCGCCCTGGTCATGATCCGTCCCCGGCTGCACGTCCTCGTCCCCGCCGTCATCGCCGTCGGCGTGGGGGTGGTCGTCGCCTCGCTCGGTCCGGTCACCGGTGCGAGCATCAATCCGGCCCGCGCCTTCGGCCCCGCGCTGCTGTCCGGGCAGTACGACCACCTCTGGACGTACATGCTCTCCCCGGTCGTGGCCGGTGCCCTGGTGGGTGTGCTCCACCGCGCCCTGCGCACCCGCCGTGACACCTCCGTCGCCCCGGCCTCCGCCTGACCCTCCTCCGGTCCGCCGCGCGGGCATGCCGTGCTCACCGGTGCGACGCCAGGAACTCCTCGACGACCTCGGCGATCAACCGTGGTCGCTCCAGCGGCATCGCGTGGCTCACACCCGGCACGATCCGGGTCTCGGACCGCGGCAGCCAGGAGGCGAGCTGGGCGCTGCGCGCCCGGTGCGGTGTGCCGAGCCGTTCGCCCTCCCCGCCCACGACGAGCAGCACGGGCACCTCGACGGTGGCCGCCTCGGCGGCGCCGAAGGGCCACGAGGAGAGCGCGCCGGCCTCGGCGGTGAAGAAGTACCGGCTGCTCGCGACGGCCTCCCGCAGTCCGTCCTCACCGAGCTGGCGCACGAACACCTCACGGAAGCCCTCCCCGCTCACCCCGGCGAGGAACAGGTCGAACGCGGCCTCGAAGTTCCCTTCACGCGCGGCCTGGATCGCCAAAGGCATGGCCGGACTCTTGGGCTCGTCCGGCGCGTAGGGGAAGGCGGCCTCCAACAGGACGAGGGAGCGCACGAGATCGGGCCGGGCGAGGGCGAGTTGCAGGGCGACGTCGGCGCCCGAGGAGTGTCCGACCACATCCACGGGCCCGGCACCCGTCGCCTCCAGCACCTCGGCCGCGTGACGGGCGTGCGCCCCCACGCTCACCCCGCCCACCAGGTCCAGGCTCCGCCCGTAGCCGGCCCGGTGGACGCGCAGTACCCGGTGCCCGTCCTCGGTGAGGTGGTCGGCCACGGGCGAGAACCAGTCCGCCGAGAACGAACCGTGCAGAAGCAGCACGGGGTCGCCCTTCCCCGTGTCCGTGTACGCGATCTTCGCGTCCTCCGTCTCCAGGAACTCCATCGCTGTTCTCCTCTCCATGTCGTCGGCGCTGCCGTCGGTCGTCGTGACGGTGCCGCCCGGCCGGTGTGACGGCCGGGCGGCACCGGGTGATGCGACGGTGGGTCAGTTGAGGGTGTTGAGGGCAGCGTTGGCGAAGTCGGCGTCGAGTTCGCCGGTGGGGGCGCCGGAGACGCCGATGCCGCCGATGATGTGGCCGTCGAGGGTGATGGGGACGCCGCC
>NZ_JBEZXS010000089.1:0-12252 GCF_040638185.1 Streptomyces sp. NPDC026672 | reverse complement strand
GGGGGGGGGGGGCGGGCCGCGCGGGGGGGGGCCGCCGCGGCCCGGCCCCCCCCGCGGGGGGGGGCCGCCCCCCCCCCGCGGGGGGCCCCCCCCGCCGCCGCCGTCGTCGCTCAGCCGCCCAGTGCCGTGAGGACCACTCCCCTGGCCTCCTCCTGCACCCGGGCGAGGTGGTCCTCGCCGAGGAAGGACTCGGCGTAGATCTTGTAGACGTCCTCGGTGCCCGAAGGGCGGGCCGCGAACCAGGCGTTGGCGGTGGACACCTTGATCCCGCCGATCGCGGCGCCGTTGCCGGGAGCCTCGGTGAGGACCCGGGTGACCTGTTCGCCGGCGAGGGTCTCGGCGGTCACCTGGGCCGGGGAGAGCCGGGCGAGCAGCGCTTTCTCCTCGCGGGAGGCGGGCGCGTCCACGCGGGCGTAGGCCGGGGTGCCGAAGCGGTCGGTCAGCGCGGCGTAGTGCGCGGACGGGGTGCTGCCGGTGACGGCGGTGATCTCGGAGGCGAGCAGGGCCAGCAGGATGCCGTCCTTGTCGGTGGTCCACACCGAGCCGTCGCGGCGCAGGAAGGACGCGCCGGCCGACTCCTCGCCGCCGAAGCCGATGCCCCCGTCGGCCAGTCCGTCCACGAACCACTTGAACCCGACGGGCACCTCGACGAGTTCACGGCCGAGGTCGGCGGCGACACGGTCGATCATCGAGGACGACACGAGGGTCTTGCCGACGCCGGCCGCGGCGGGCCAGCGGTCGCGGTGGGCGTAGAGGTAGGAGATGGCGACGGCGAGGTAGTGGTTGGGGTTCATCAGGCCGGCGTCCGGGGTGACGATGCCGTGCCGGTCGGCGTCGGCGTCGTTGCCGGTGGAGATGTCGAAGCGGTCGCGGCGCTCGATGAGCGAGGCCATCGCGTACGGCGACGAGCAGTCCATGCGGATCTTCCCGTCCCAGTCCAGCGTCATGAACCGCCAGGTGGGGTCGGTGTGCGGGTTGACCACGGTCAGGTCGAGCCCGTGCCGTTCGGCGATCCGCCCCCAGTAGGCGACGGAGGCCCCGCCGAGCGGGTCGGCGCCGATGCGCACCCCGGCCGCCCGCACCGCGTCCAGGTCGAGGACGGAGGGCAGGTCGGCGACGTAGGTGTCCAGGAAGTCGTACCGCCCGGTGGTGGGGGCGGCGAGCGCGCGGGCGTACGGGACGCGCCGTACGTCCTTCATGCCGCCCGCGATGATGCGGTTGGCGCGGTCCTGGATCCAGGCGGTGGCGTCCGAGGCGGCGGGGCCGCCGCTGGGCGGGTTGTACTTGAAGCCGCCGTCGGCGGGCGGGTTGTGCGAGGGCGTGACGACCACACCGTCCGCGAGGCCCGTCGTACGGCCGCGGTTGTGGGTGAGGATCGCGTGCGAGACCGCGGGGGTGGGGGTGTAGCCGTCGGCGCTGTCGACGAGGACCGTGACGTCGTTGGCGGCGAACACCTCCAGCGCGGTCACCTTCGCGGGCTCGGACAGGGCGTGGGTGTCGGCGCCGAGGAAGAGGGGCCCGTCGGTGCCCTGTTCCGCGCGGTACTCGCAGATCGCCTGGCTGGTGGCGGCGATGTGGTCCTCGTTGAAGGCGGTCGCCAGGGACGATCCGCGGTGCCCCGACGTCCCGAACGCCACGCGCTGGGCGGGGTCGGCCGGGTCGGGGTGCAGTGCGTAGTACGCCGTGACCAGCCGGGCCACGTCGACAAGGTCCTCGGGACCGGCCGGGGTGCCCGCTCGCTCGTGCGGCATGGGTCCGTATCCTCCGCTTGGGTCGATGATCGCTCGACGCCCCATCTTTCCCCGTCGCGGTGCGGATGCGCGAGTGGGCGGTGGGTGGTGGTGCGGCGGGGGCGGTGGCACGTGCGGCGGGGGCGGCGGTCAGCCCGGTCCGGCCTTGGGCCGCTGTTCGTCGCCGTCCGCGGGGGTCCGGCCCGGGGGTACGTCGCCGGCGGTGAGGTGCTCCAGGACCTCGGCCAGCTCCTTGCACGCCTGTTCGACGGACATCCGGGTGTTGCGCTGCTCGGCGATGACCGCCGACAGGAGCAGCGCGGTGAGGGCCATGGTGCCGTTGAACGCCTGAAGCTTGATCATCACCTGGACGTCGGTGAGGCCCCGGAAGGGACCGGCGCCCTCGGTCGCCGCGAGGGTGGTCGTCACGGACGCGAACAGGGCGCACGGCATGCTGCCCGCGAGCCGGAATCGCAGGGCGGCCCAGATGAGGAGCGGATAGACCAGAAAGAGCACGCTCATGACGCTCAGCGCGGCGACGGGGACCAGGACGCAGGAGGCGAGCAGCAGCGCCGTGGCCTCCTTCCAGCGGGCGAGGCCGGGGAGGCGGCGGGAGCGGTGGAGCATCAGCAGGATCGGGGTGACGATCAGGACGCCCATGGCGTCGCCCACCCACCAGGCGAGCCAGACCACCCAGAAGCGCGTCACGTCGAGCTTGCCGGTGGTGACGAGGAGGCCGACGCCGACGGTGGCGCTGATCAGCATGGCGGTCAGGGCGCCGAGGAAGACGAGGGCGAGGCCGTCGCGGAGGCGGCCGAGGTCGGTGCGGAAGCCCACACGGCGCAGCAGCAGGTACGCGCAGACGGGGGCGGCGGTCTGGCCGGCGACGATGCCGACGAGGTCGGGGCCGGGTGGGCCGACCGACAGCCCGACGAGGAGGGCGCCGAGGGTGATGCCGGGCCAGGCGCGTATGCCGAAGATCAGCAGACAGGTCACCGCGACGCCGGTGGGGGGCCAGATGGGGGTGAACACGGCGCCGTCGACGACCAGCCGGCGCAGCAGTCCCAGACGTCCGGCGGCGTAGTAGCAGACGGCGATGGCCGCCGTCCGCGCGAGGACGACGGCCGGCCGCCGCACCCTCGCAAGACCCACCACACCAGCCATCAGACACCGACCGCCCCCCGACGGCGAGACGAGTTCCCCCCGAAGGGGCCGAGAACCGCCGCCCACCCCCGGCCCCGGCGACACACCCCACCCCGACGCCCGGACCCGGCCCCGGGCGGCCCGCCGGAAGCCGACAAACCCGCCGGCGAACCGCGCGCCCCACCCAGGACCGGACGGCACGCCCAAGACCGGCCGACGAGCCCGGCACCGGGTGGCGCAGCCGGAGCCGGGCGGTGCAGCCGGAGCCGGGGGGCGTGTCCAGGGCCCGGTGGCGGGCCTAGGGGCGGGGGGTGTGTTCGTCGTGGCCGATGACCAGGACCGCCGCGTCGTCCTCGTGGCCCACGTGTTCGGCGCCCTTGATCACGGCGGCCGCGAGTGCGGGGGCCGTCAGACCGGCCACGGCGGCGATGCCGGCGAGCCGGGCCACGCGGTCGAGTCCGTCCTCGAGACAGAGCGAGGGCCCCTCGACGACACCATCGGTGAGCAGCACGAACACCCCGCCGGTGGTGAGCCGGTGCCGGGCCACCGGGTACTCCGTCCCCGTCTGGATGCCGAGCGGCGGCCCGCCCTCGTCGTCGGCGACACCGGACTTGCCGTCGGCGGTCGCCCAGACGGACGGGGTGTGCCCCGCCCGCGCGCTCTCCAGCACCCCGCAGGACGGGTCGAGGCGCAGGAACGTACAGGTGGCGAAGAGATCGCTGCCGAGGGAGACCAGCAGGTCGTTGGTGCGGGCGAGCAATTCGCCCGGCTCGCCGGTGACGGAGGCGAGGGCCCGCAGCGCGGCCCGGACCTGCCCCATGAAGGCGGCGGCCTCGATGTTGTGGCCCTGCACGTCCCCGATGGCGAGACCGATGCGGCCGTCGGGCAGCGGAAAGGCGTCGTACCAGTCGCCGCCGACGTTCAGGCCGTGGCAGGCGGGGGCGTAGCGGACGGCGAGCCGGAAGCCGGGCGCCTCGGGCAGGTCGGGCGGGAGCATGCCGCGCTGGAGCGCGATGGCCAGCTCCACCTGGGAGCGCTGGAGCTCCGCGCGCTCGCGCGCCTGGGCGGTGAGCGACCGGAGCCTGAGCAGCAGTTCGTCGCCGTCGTCCACTGAGCGCTTGCGACGCATGGATCACTCCGTCGGGGTGACAGCCCATTGAGGACAAACCCCTAGATTTTACCTTTTCCGCACCATATTCACACCGGCTGCGCCCGCCCCGCTGTCCGGGTTCCGGGGGAATCGCACACCGGGTACCTTCGCGCGAGACATCGGCCGACGCGCGATAGGTTGATCGGTATGAGCGACAACGTTTACTTCGACATCACCATCGACGACCAGCCGGCGGGCCGCATCGTGTTCCGGCTCTTCGACGACGTGGTGCCCCGGACCACGCGCAACTTCCGGGAGCTGGCCACCGGCCAGAACGGTTACGGTTACGCCGGTTCCACCTTCCACCGTGTCATTCCGCAGTTCATGCTCCAGGGCGGCGACTTCACCGCGGGCAACGGCACCGGCGGCAAGAGCATCTACGGCGAGAAGTTCGCGGACGAGAACTTCGACCTCAAGCACGACCGTCCGTACCTGCTGAGCATGGCCAACGCGGGCCGGAACACCAATGGCTCGCAGTTCTTCATCACCACGATCGTGACCAACTGGCTGGACGGCAAGCACGTCGTCTTCGGCGAGGTCGTCGAGGGCCAGGACATCGTCGACAAGATCGAGTCCTACGGCAACCAGAACGGCCGTACCCGCGCCACGATCAAGATCAGCGCGAGCGGCACGGTCTGACCGGCCTGCCGCCCGGTCCGGGCGCCGCTCCTCGCGGCGCCCGGCCGTCCGCGCTCAGCCCTGGCGGGCCTTGAAGCGCGGGTTCTTCCTGTTCACCACGTAGGTGACCCCCCGGCGGCGCACCACCTGCGCGCCGGGCTTGGACTTCAGCGAGCGCAGCGACTTGCGCACCTTCACGGCTCCATCCTCTTCCTGTCTGCTCCGGCTTCTTCCTGTGCGGCGGGTCAGCGTGCCTCGCGGAAGAGGACGTGCCGCCCGGCCACCCGGTCGTACTTGCGCAGGACGAGCCGGTCGGGGTCGTTGAGACGGTTCTTGCGGGTCACATAGGTGACGCCGGTCCCGGCCGTCGACGTCAGCCGGACGACGGGACGCACGGTGTTGCGTGCCACGGAGACTCTCCTTTCCCGCGGCCGACGCGCCATGATTGTTCTGCGCATGCCAGCCGCAGTCCGTGCAACAGCACCACCGCCCCGCACATTCCCGGCCCCCGGCCCCCGGTAAAGAAACCCTATGGTCTAGTCCAAGTAGCTTTCAGGTCTAGTCCAATCCATTGACGTGAACCCAACAGCTCCCGGAGGCTGGGGCGACTCCCCCACCCCCCTCTGGAGGCAGGCTGTGAGACCTCTTCGCGCATGTCTGGGAGCGGCGGCGGCCGTCGCGCTCGCCGCCGCGGGCACGACCGCCCTCGTCGCGGTCGACGCCTCGGGTGCCACCACCGCGCTGAGCAACCGGTGGTACGCCGCCGCCCCCTATCTGATGCCGCTCGACAACGACCCGCCGAGCGCCGGCGCCATCATGGACGCCACCGGCCTCAAGGCGTTCCAGCTCGCCTTCGTCCTCGCCCCGAACGGCGGCGGCTGCTCCCCCACCTGGGGCGGCACCGCGCCGGTCTCCTCGGACACCGCCGTCCAGTCGGTGATCAACACGATCCGCGGCAAGGGCGGCGACGTCTCGGTCTCCATCGGCGGGTACGGCGGCACCAAGCTGGGCCAGGCGTGCGCGGACCCGGCGTCCACCGCGGCCGCCTACCAGCAGGTCGTCACCAAGTACGGGCTGCACGCCATCGACTTCGACCTGGAGGAACCCGAGTACGAGAACGCGACGGCCATCAGGAACGAGATCGGCGCCGCGAAGATCCTCCAGCAGAACAACCCGGGCCTCTACGTCTCCGTCACCACGGCCGGCACCGCCGACGGCACCGGCTGGTTCGGCAAGCAGATGCTGCTGGAGGCGAAGTCGCAGGGGTTCACCCCGAACAACTTCTCCATCATGCCGTTCGACGGCGGCTTCAACGGGGCGGCGAGCCAGACGAGCGCGCTGACCAACTTCAACACGATCCTCCAGTCCACCTTCGGCTGGGACCAGGCCACCGCCTACGCCCACGAGGGCTTCTCCGGGATGAACGGCCGCAGCGACACCGGCGAGTACTTCTCGCAGACCGACTTCCAGACCGTCCTCGACTACGCCACCGGCCACCACATGGACCGGTTCACCTTCTGGTCCCTCAACCGCGACCGCCAGTGCGCGCCTCCCGACAACGGCGGCCGCACCTCCGGCACCTGCTCCAGCGTGCCCCAGAGCGCGTGGGACTTCGCGAAGTACTCGGTGAAGTTCGCCGGGGCCACCCCGCCGGTCACCCCGCCGCCGACCTCCCCGACCCCGCCGCCGAGCAGCGCCTGCAAGGCGGCCTGGAGTTCCGCCTCGGTGTACGTGGGCGGGGACGAGGCGTCGTACGACCACCACAACTGGAAGGCCAAGTGGTGGACCCAGAACGAGGTCCCCGGCGCCTCCGAGTGGGGCCCCTGGCAGGACGAGGGCGCCTGCTGAGGCGCGGGACCGGCCGGGACGCCGCTCAGGGTATGTCCCCGTGCCAGTCGTAGTGCCGGCCGGCCGGGCGGCGGGGCGTGTACAGCGTCCTGCCGCCCGGCCCGTGGCGGCCCAGTTCCGTCGGGAGCGAGACCGGCCCGCCGAGGGTCCCTGCGGGCCGGTCCGTGATGTCCAGGAGCAGCCCGTCGAGCGGGCCCCCGACCAGCTCCGCGTACGTACGGCCCGGGCGGGGGCCCGCGTCCTCGTGATCGGCGCCGTAGACCCTGCCGCGCATGAAGTCCTGCTCGTCCATGCGGTTCAGGGTCGCACCCGGCACTGACAACGGCCGCGGACCGCTCCGCACGGCACCCCTCCCCCACGGCACCCCTCCGCACGGCGCCGCTCCCCTCACAGGGGCGGCTCGTCGAACAGGCGCAGCAGGGAGCGGGCCGCGTCCGCGGCGCCCGCGTCGTCCGGGGTGCCGACCGTGGCCGACGGGAACAGCCGGCCCCAGGCGCCGGCCCGGCCCAGGACGCCCAGCCGCCAGGCCGGGCGGACGGCGCGGCGCAGCTCCTTCGCCGTGTGCCCCGCGCCGGTCCACACCTCCAGATAGGCGTCCCGCAGCCGCGGCAGCACCTCGGACCCGTGGCGCTCGGCGGCCCTCGCGGCCGGGACCGGGAGGCTGCAGAAGGGGTGGGTGACGAGCGCGTCGCCCCAGTCGAAGAAGACGAACCGGCCCGGTGCCGGACGGAACACCTGGCCCTCGTGCAGGTCCGCGTGGTCGAGGGTGTCCGGCACGCCCACGGCGGCGAGCCGTGCGCACCAGTCGGCCAGGCGGGGCCGCAGCGCGGCGAGCCGCGCGCGTTCACCGGGCGCCAGCGCGGTGTTGCTCTCCACGAGCCGGTCGAAGAGGCGGGGCAGTTCGGCCGTACGGGCGCCGGGCACGCCCAGGGCCTCGATCTCACGGCCGTGCGGCGCCACCGCGTGCTGCACCCGCGCGTACTGGCGCAGCAGTTCCTCCCACGCGCGGACACCGGGCGGCTCGCGGTCGAGCACGTCCCGGAACAGGTCGCCCCCGTCGGGCAGCAGCAACCAGCCGCGCGCGGGGTCGACCGCGAGGGGCGCGAGGACGTGCCCCGGCACCCGGCGGGCGAGGAACGCGGTGAGCGCGCCCTCGAAGGCGCTCGCGGGCGGGTTCGCCTTGAACCAGACGGCGCCCGGCCCCTCGACGGGCAGCCGCGCCAGGACCGACCACGGGCGCAGCCGCACCCGCGGGGGCCCGGTCACCCGCAGCCCGCGCGCGGCCAGTTCGCCCTCGGCCCAGCCGAGGGCGGCCCGGCGCCAGTCCGTCCCCTCCCAGGGGGTGATCACGTCCGGGTACCTGCCCCGGTCCGGGAGGATCGCCGTCTCGTGCCGCATCGCGTCATCGCACCAGACGACCGCGCCCGTGCGCCACCGCTTTCCTCCCGTGCCGTCCGCATTCAAGGAATGCGCCCGACTCCCCCGCGCAGGCCGCCCGTTGCTTCACCTCTTGACGTGTCTGGTTCAGACCTTTAACTTCACGAAGCACTGACGATACAAGGATGCGCCCAGCGTTCAGATCGATGAACCATCGTCGCATTCCTTTGCATTCCGCCGCATTTCACCCCGCACTGCTTCCCTCCCCCACCGTCAGCCGCCACGAAAGGCTGTGACTCCATGGCCGTACCTCCCCCCACCGGCTCCACCGACGGCACGAGATCCGCCGGTACCGCCCGCACGGTCCTGCGCCTGCTGGTCCTGCTGGCCGCCCTGCTCGGCCTCGCCGCACCCCCCGCGCAGGCCACGAGCCGCGCCGCGGCGGCACCGTTCAAGGTGCTGGCCCTCTACAACGGCACCTGGGACGCCGCGCACATCAGCTTCGTGCACGAGGCGAACCAGTGGTTCCCGCAGCAGGCCGCCGCCAACGGCTTCACCTACACCGCGAGCAACAACTGGGACCTGCTCGCCAACGGCGGGGTGCGCGACTACCAGGTGGTGCTCTTCCTCGACGACCTGCCGCAGACGGCCGCGCAGCGCTCCGGCTTCGAGCAGTACATGCGGGGCGGCGGCGCGTGGATGGGCTTCCACGTCTCGGCGTTCACCACCGACGCGGGCAGCTGGTCCTGGTACCACAACCAGTTCCTCGGCACCGGCAACTTCCGCTCCAACACCTGGGGCCCGACGACCGCGGTGCTGCGCGTGGAGGACCGTACCCACGCGGCGACCAAGAACCTCCCGGCGACGTTCACCTCGTCGGTGAGCGAGTGGTACAGCTGGTCCAACGACCTGCGCACCAACCCGGACATCAAGATCCTGGCGTCGATCGACCAGAGCAGCTTCCCGCTGGGCACCGACCCCAATCAGACCTGGTACAGCGGCTACTACCCCATCCTCTGGACGAACACCAAGTACCGGATGCTGTACGCCAACTTCGGGCACAACGCGATGGACTACGCGACCAACACCACCCTGTCGTCCACCTTCGCGAGCGCCACGCAGAACCGCTTCCTGCTGGACGGCCTCAAGTGGCTCGGCGGCGCCGGTGACACCACCCCGCCGCCCGCCGGCGGGCCCATCTCCGAGACCGCCTGGTACGCCGTCCAGAACGCCGGCAACGGCACCTGCGTCGACGCCCGCGCCGCGGCCACCGCCAACGGCACCGTCGTGCAGCAGTACGCCTGCAACAACAGCGCGGCCCAGCAGTACCAGTTCCGCGCCACCGACAGCGGTTACGTCCGGATCGCCGCGCGGGGCAACCCGCAGCAGGTCGTCGACGTCACCGACCGCTCCACCGCCGACAACGCCCCGCTCCAGCTGTGGTCCTACAGCAGCGGGCAGAACCAGCAGTGGCAGCCGGTGGCCGAGTCGGGCGGGCGGTACCACTTCGTGGCCCGGCACAGCGGCAAGTGCCTGACCGCCGCCGCCTCGTCGGCCGACAGCGTGCAGCTGACGCAGCGCGGCTGCGACGGCTCCGCCGCGCAGAGCTTCCAGCTCACGCAGGTGCCCTGACCGCACCGCGCCCCACTTCTCCGCACCGCGGAAGGACCCCCCGCATGACTCGTTCCAGGCTCTCCGCGATCGCCACCGTCGCGGGACTCGTCGGCACGCTCACGTTCCTCGGCTCCGGCAGCGCGGGCGCGGCGAACCCGAACGTCGCGCCCGGCGGCAACTTCGACCTGTCGATCTGGCAGCTCCAGGAGCCGGTCGGCTCCCCCGGCTCCCCCACCACCATCTCCTCGTCGCGGCTCCAGGGGGCGAACGGGTACCAGGACTCCTACTTCTACACCGACACCCGTGACGGCGCGATGACCTTCTGGGCGCCGGAGAAGGGCGTCACCACGCCCAACAGCAACTACGCGCGCAGCGAACTGCGGGAGATGAACCGCAGCGGCAGCGCCGCGGACTGGTCGCTGAGCGGCTCGCACCGGATGAGCGCGACGCTGCGGGTGGTGTCCGTGACGAAGAACGTGTGCGTGGGGCAGGTGCACCTCGGCTCCGGCGGCTCCTCGACCAAGCCGCTGCTGGAGCTGTACTACCGGTCCAACGGCGACATCGTCCTCGGCACCGAGAACTCCCCGTCGGGCGGCCAGACCACCCACACGGTGGGCCATGTGTCGATCGGCAAGACCTGGCAGTACACGATCGGCATCTCGGGCGGCAACACCATCGACCTGACGGTCAACGGCAGCACCACGCACTACGCGATCCCGTCCTCGTTCTTCCCCTACAAGCAGTACTTCAAGGCGGGCTCGTACAACCAGTCGTCCTCGGACAGCACCACGAACGGCGCGCGGGTGGCCTTCTACGGGCTGACCGTGTCCCACGGCTGACGACGACACGGCGCACAGGACGGACCGGGCGGCACACCGCCCGGTCCGTCGTGCGTGCGGGTGGGGCCCCTTGGCCCCGACATCCGAGACGCGCCGCCCCAGATACTGCACATATCACCCTAAAACGTGTGTTATTCATTCATGCACAAACCTTCGCGGCGTACTTTGCTCACCGCCTCGGTCGCGGCCCTCGGCTCGGGACTCGTGGCCTCCTGCTCCGGGAACGACTCGCATCCGCGCTCGGGTCCGCATCCGGGGGCCGGAGTCCTCCTCGACAACCGGGACTTCGTCCCACCGGGCCCCAAGGGGTACGTGAACCCGTCCGGCCCCGAGGTCCGCGCGGCCGAGCGCAGGCGCGGTTCCGGCTCCGTCCGCATGTTCGAGTTCACCGCCGCCGAGACGACCGTCGACCTGGACGGGCGCCATGTGCGCACCTGGGCCTACGGCGAGCACGTGCCGGGACCGCTGGTCCGGGTCACCGCCGGTGAGGTGCTGAGCCTCACCCTCGCCAACCGGCTGCCCGTCGAGACGACGCTCCACTCCCACGGCGTGCGCATGCGATGCGACATGGACGGCGTGCCCGGCCTCACCCAGGACGCCGTTCCGCCCGGCGCGGACTTCCGTTACCGCTTCACGGTCAGTCACCCCGGCACTTATGTGCTGCACTCCCACTCCGGGCTCCAGCCCGACCGCGGGCTGTACGCCCCGTTCATCGTGGACGACCCCAAGGAGCCCCTGTCCTACGACAAGGAGTGGATCATCGTCCTGGACGACTGGGTCGACGGGATCGGCGGCTCCACCCCTGACCAGGTGCTCGCCCAACTCCTGCACGGCAAGAGCGGGTCCATGGCCGGCATGACCATGGGCATGGGGCCCGGCGGCATGCCGGCGGGCCACGGCGGCTCGACGGCCCCGCACCCCTCGGCGCCACACCCCTCGGCGGCGGCCTCCCGCAAGCCGCCGGCCGGGCCGTCCCGGGTGCTGCACGGCTCCCACAGCCGCATGCTGCACAGCGAGGCCGGCAGCGTGGCCTACCCGCACTACCTCGTCAACGGGCGCACACCCGCCCACCCCGAGGTGTTCCGGGCCCGCCCGGGCGAGCGCATCCGGCTGCGCATCATCAACGCCGGTGCGGACACGGCGTTCCGGGTCGCCCTCGGCGGCCACACCATGACGATCACCCACACCGACGGCTATCCCGTGGAGCACGCGGAGACCGACACCCTGCTGCTCGGCATGCTGGAGCGGTACGACGTGATCGTCACCGCCGGCGACGGCGTCTTCCCGCTCGTCGCGGTCGCCGAGGGCAAGAACGCCCGGGGTCTGGCACTGCTGCGGACCAGCCCCAAGGCCGCCGCGCCGCCGTTGAACGCCCGTCCGGACGAGCTGGACGGCCGCTGCGTGCCCGCCCGGCGGCTGCGGCCCCACGAGTCGGTGCGGCTGCCGGAGCGCAAGCCCGACCGGGAGATCCGCATCAGGCTGACGGGCAACATGAAGGACTACAACTGGGGCTTCGACCACAAGCCGTACTCCGTGAGTCAGCGTCACCCGATCCGCTCGGGCGAGCGGATCCGGCTGACGATGATCAACGCGACCGACATGTGGCACCCCCTGCACCTGCACGGCCACACGTTCGCGCTGACCGGGATCGACGGGGTGGGCGCCCGCAAGGACACCGCGATCGTGCTGCCCCACCGCAAGCTGGACGTGCAGTTCGACGCCGACAACCCCGGCCTGTGGATGCTGCACTGCCACAACCAGTACCACTCGGAGTCGGGGATGATGACCATCCTGGGCTACCGCACCTAGGAACCGGTGGCCGGTCGGTCCCCGCCCGGGCGGGGGGCCGACCGGCCCCCCCCCAGGGGCGGGCCGCCCGTGACCCCACCTTAGCACCTGCGAGTTGGGGGTTGTGACGGGCGGATCGGAAGTG
>NZ_JBEZXS010000088.1:0-13400 GCF_040638185.1 Streptomyces sp. NPDC026672 | reverse complement strand
GCCCTCGTACTGGATGTACTCGGGCGTTCCGACAACGCGGCGAGTGTGCGTGCCAGGCGTCGCGGGCCAGGCGGGACTTTCGAAACACGCCCTAGGGGTGCCATGTGCCCGGCGCCCGGCGTCGGGTGCCGTCTGCCAGGGGCCGTGCGTCAGGTGTCGCACTCCAGGACCGTGCGGCACAGCCCGCAGCGTGCCCGCACCCGGCCCCGCACCGGCACCCTGATCCGCTGGTGGCAGGTGGGACAGGGGAAGGAGACCCGCAGCCGGCCGACACCGTCGGGCGTGAAGGCGTAGGGGGCACCGGGCTGCGCACCCGGCTGTGCTCCGGGCTGTGCGGCCGGCGCGTGCCGGCGGTCGTGGGCGTAGCGGCGGCGGCCCGCCCAGCCCGCGGCGGTCAGCGGCGGCTGCCGCTCGTCGTGCCGGGCCCGCTCCATGCCCTTGACGTACGCCGTGTACGCCTGCGGACTGGTGAACCACACCGACGGGTCCTCCCCGAACACCAGCGACCGCTTCGCCAGGACGTACCCGAACTCCTCCGGCGTGAGGTAACCGAGCTTCTGCGAGGACGCCGAGTCCTCCCGGTAGGCGTCCAGCAGCAGCCAGCCCGCGCCCAGGTACGTCGTCGTCGTGTCCGTGAGGATCTCGTTCTCCGCCGTGCTGGGGAAGGCCAGGTCCATCCGGTGCAGATAGACGTGCGCCACCTCGTGCGCCAGGGCCGCCCCGATGTCCCGGCGGTGCGTGCGGAACCGGTCGTTCAGCTCCACGAAGTACTCGGGCCCCGCGGTGAGTTCGACGTTCGCCGCGTGGGTCATCTCCCGGAAGCTCACGATCAGCCGGGCGTCCGGCAGCCGGAAGTGCCGCACGATCTCCCGGGCCACCCGCTGCGCCCCCAGATACAGGTCGTCGGTGTCGCAGAAGGCCACGTCGGCGGGGACCACGCTGGTGTCGAAGGTGCGGACCGTGTCGTACGACAGCCGCCGGTAGAGGGCAGTGACGGCGGCCCGCACCGTCTCCAGGTGCGGGTAGCCGTGCTCGACCGGTCCGCCGTTCGCCACGTCCGTACCCCCAAAGACGCCCTGCGTTCCCCGTCCACTGTATGCGGGGGCACGCCCGCGCGCGCCGGCGTCGGCACGCCCCCGCTCCGCGGCCGGACACCGGAGGACCGTCGCGGATCACGGATTAGGGTGGTCGCCCATGACCACCAGCAACACCGGTACCGGAGACGTCGAGCCCGCCGTGCGCGAGGAACTCGACCGGCTGCGCGACAGCATCGACAACATCGACGCCGCCGTCGTCCACATGCTCGCCGAACGCTTCAAGTGCACACAGCAGGTCGGCCGGCTCAAGGCCCGCCACCGGCTGCCGCCCGCCGACCCGGCCCGCGAGGCCCGCCAGATCGCCCGGCTGCGCACCCTCGCCGAGAACGCCAAGCTCGACCCCGCGTTCGCCGAGAAGTTCCTCAACTTCATCATCGCCGAGGTGATCAGACACCACGAGCGCCTGGCGGTCGACTCGCACGACGACCCGCCCGGAGCCCCGGTGGGATGACGTGATGTGTACTCCCTGTCATCCCGTCCGCACTGCGGGTCAGCGCGGAGACGTAAGCTGGTCGTCCACGTGGGAGGGACGCCGGGCCATGCCGTCGGATGCCAGGATCCTCATCGTCGACGACCACCAGGACACGCTGTACGCGCTGGAGAGCGTCCTCGCCCCGCTGGGCTACCGCCTCGACCGCGCCACCAGCGGTGACGAGGCCCTCAAACAGGTGCTGCGCGGACAGGTCGGGCTCCTGCTGCTCGACGTGCGGATGCCCGGCGTCGACGGGCTGGAGGTCGTCCGGTACATGAGCAGACTGGAACAGACCCAGCACATTCCGGTCGTCCTGCTCACCGGTTTCGGCACGGACCACGAACTCGCCGCCACCGCCTTCGCCCTCGGTGTCGCCGACCTCGTCCTCAAACCGGTCGACCCCTGGGCCCTGCGCACCAAGGTCCGCCACCTGTACGACACCCATCAGCGCCACCTCGCCCTGGAGGAGGAGATCCGCGATCTGCGGGCCCGCGCGGAGGGGGAGCACGACCAGCGCACGCGCCGCGTCCACCCCGAGGCGCTGGTCCCGCCGCAGCGCGACGTCCGGCGCGCCAGGCGCGCGCCGGACCGGACATAAGCCGTGTAGCGATCCGCCCCTGTGCGCTGTCCCGGCCATCGGGCAGCATGTCGTGCATGTCCGTACTGACGCGCGACGAAGCGCAGCTCCGAGCACACCTCATCGACGTCCGCCACTACACGATCGAGCTCGACCTGACCACCGGGGACGAGGGCTTCGACTCGCGCACGGTGATCCGGTTCGAAGCCCGAGCCGACGGGGACACGTTCATCGAGGTCAAGCCCACCGAGCTGCGCGCCGTCACCCTCGACGGACAGCCCCTCGACCCGGAGGGCCTGCACGACGGCCGCCTCGCCCTGAAGGACCTCACCGCGGGCGAGCACGAACTGACCGTCGACGCGCGCATGGCCTATTCCCGCACCGGCGAGGGCATGCACCGCTTCACCGACCCCAGCGACGGCGAGACCTACGTCTACACCCAGCTCTTCCTCGACGACGTGCAGCGGATCTACGCCGCCTTCGACCAGCCCGACCTGAAGGCCGTCTTCGACGTCGCCGTCACCGCCCCCGAGGGCTGGACCGTGCTGGCCAACGGCATCACCGAGCACCTCGGCGGGGGCCGCTGGCGGGCCGCGACCACCCCGCCGATCTCCACCTACCTCGTCGCCGTCGCCGCCGGCCCCTACCACTCCGTGCGCACCGAGCACCGCGGCCTGCCCTTCGGCATCCACTGCCGCCGCTCCCTCGCCCCCTACCTCGACACCGACGTCGACGAGATCCTGGACATCACCCGCGCCTGCTTCGACCGCTTCCACGAGAAGTTCGAGGAGCCCTACCCCTTCGACTCCTACGACCAGGCGTTCGTCCCCGAGTTCAACGCCGGCGCCATGGAGAACCCCGGACTCGTCACCTTCCGCGACGACTTCGTCTTCCGCTCCGCCGTCACCGACACCGAGCGGCAGACCCGCGCCATGGTCATCGCCCACGAGATGGCCCACATGTGGTTCGGCGACCTGGTCACCCTCAAGTGGTGGGACGACATCTGGCTGAACGAGTCCTTCGCCGAGTACATGGGCTACCAGATCACCCTGGAGGCGACCCGCTTCGACGACCCCTGGGTCGAGTTCGGCGTCGCCCGCAAGGCCTGGGGCTACGACGCCGACCAGCGCCCCTCCACCCACCCCGTCGCCCCCGACGCCGTCGACGACACGGCCGCCGCCCTGCTCAACTTCGACGGCATCTCCTACGCCAAGGGCGCCTCCGCGCTGCGTCAACTGGTCACCTGGCTCGGCGAGAAGGACTTCCTCGCCGGCATCAACACCCACTTCTCCCGGCACCGGTTCGGCAACGCCACCCTCGCCGACTTCATCGACTCCCTGGCCTCCGCCACCGAACGCGACGTGCACGCCTGGGCCGGACAGTGGCTGCGCACCACCGGCGTCGACACCCTCACCCCGGCCCTCACCACCGTCGACGGCACCCCCGCCCTCACCGTCGAGCACACCGGAAGCCGCCCGCACCGCATCGCCGTCGGCCTCTACGACCAGGACGTCATCGGCGACGGCGGACTCACCCTGCGCGAGCGCGTCGACCTCGACGTCCCGCAGGCCGGGCCGCAGCCCCTGGGCAAGCGGCCCGCACTGCTCCTGCTCAACGACGGCGACCTCACCTACGCCAAGGTCCGCTTCGACGCCGGGTCGTTCGAGACGGTCCGCGCCGGCCTGTCGGGCCTGCCCGGAGCGCTCACCCGCGCGGTCGTGTGGAACGCGCTGCGGGACGCCGTCCGCGACGGCGAACTCCCGCCCGCCGCCTACCTGGAGACCGCCCGCACCCACCTCCCGCGCGAGAGCGACCTCGCCCTCGTCCAGGGCGTGCTGGCCTTCGCCGCGGGGCAGGTCGCCGGGCGCTACCTCACCCCCGAGGAGCGGCCCGCCGCCCTGGCCACGCTGGGTTCCCTGTGCCGCGACCTCATCCGGCGCACCGAGGACGGCGACAACCCCGGCCTGCGGCTGATCGCCGTACGCCACTTCATCGACGTCGCCGCCCACCCCGAGACCATCAGCGCCTGGCTCGCCGACGGCACCGTGCCGGGCGGACCCGAGCTGGACCCCGAGCTGCGCTGGCGCATCCTGGGCCGGCTCGCCGTCCTCGGCGCCACCGACGAGGCCGCCGTCGCCGCCGAACTGGAGCGCGACCCGAGCGCCACCGGCCGGGAGGGCGCCGCCCGCTGCCGCGCCGCGCTGCCCGACCCGGAGGCCAAGCGCACCGCCTGGGAGGCCATGTTCCGCCGCGACGACCTCTCCAACTACCTGTTCACGGCCACCGCCCAGGGCTTCTGGCAGCCCGAACAGGCCGAGCTGGTACGGGAGTACGTGCCGCGCTACTACGAGGACGTGGTCGGCCTCGCCGCCCGCCGCGGCCCCGCCATCGCGGCCGCCGCCGGACGCTGGGCCTTCCCGGCGCACGCCGTCGACGCCGAGAACCTCGCGCTCGGCGAGGCGTGCCTGCGCGACGCCGAACCGGTCGCCGCGCTGCGCCGCCGCCTGATCGACGAACTCGACGACCTGACGAGGGCCCTGCGCGTACGCAACGCCTGACCCCCCGTGCGGCGGGGCATTTCTCCCCCGGCCCCGCCGCACGGTCGGTCCCGCCTCGCCCCGCGGGCCTTTGCCGTGCGCCGGTTCCCGTCCTGCCGCGCGCCGCCGCGGTGCCCCGCCGCTCCTCCTCGCCGCCGCGTGCCCCGTCCCGCGGTGTCACGTCCCGGCGCATGGTGCCGCGGCCCAGTGCGCCCCGGCGCACCTCGCCCTCGCGTGGGCCCGCCCGGCGGCTGCCCGTCGGGCGGTGCGGCAGGGCCGGGCCGAAACCCAGCCGTTCCGTGAAGCGCCGACCGGGGCGTTCGTCCGGGCGGGCCGCACGTCACCCGGCCCGGCGGGCAGCCCCGGCGCCGCCGTGAACCGGCCGCCGCCGCTCCGCACCTGCCGCCGCTCCGCACCTGCCGCCACTCCGTACCCGCCGCCACTCCGTACCCGCCGGTGCCCCGACACGTTTTCCCCGTACGGCAGTACCCCCTTTCGGGTTTCCTTCGCCGTACTTCCCGCGCACCCCGGCGACCCCGCCCCCAAGCTGGAGGCTCCCACGGCGACACCCCCTGCCCACGCCCCGAGGAGAGCCCATGACCGCGTTGCCGCCCCTGGCCTCGGGCCCCCACGGCCCCGACGCCCTGCGGCCGTTGCTGGGCACCGTCCTGGACGCGCTCCGGGACGGCGGCCGGGCGCGCGGCGGACCGCTGCCCGCCGGCGGCCCCGACACCGTCACCGCCCGCGTCACGGTCGCCCTCGGGGAGGTCCTGCCGCAGCACGGCGACCCCGACGCCCTGCGCACCCTCGTGACCGCCCTCGCCGAAGGCGCCGCCGACCCCGCCGACCCCCTCTGCGCGGCCCATCTGCACTGCCCGCCGCTCGCCGTCGCCACCGCCGCCGACCTCGCCGTGAGCGCCCTCAACCCCTCCCTCGACTCCTGGGACCAGGCACCCGCCGCCACCGCCCTGGAAGCCGCCGTCACCCGCGCGCTCGCCCACGAGATCGGCTTCGCCGACGCCCTCGTCACCACCGGCGGCACCGAGGCCAACCAACTCGCCCTGCTGCTCGCCCGGGAGGCCCACGGCGGCAGCGTCCGCCTGGTCCACGGCGCCAACGCCCACCACTCCCTGCCCCGCGGCGCCTGGCTCCTCGGCCTGCCCGAACCGGTCGCCGTCCCCGCCCCGAACGGGACCCTCGACCCCGCCGCCCTCGACGAGGCCCTGACCCGTATCGGCGGCCCGCTGCTGGTCGCCGCCACCGCGGGTACCACCGACGCCGGGCTCGTCGACCCGCTCCCCGAGATCGCCGGGCTGTGCGCCGCCCACGGCGTCCGGCTGCACGTCGACGCCGCGTACGGCGGCGGCCTCGCCTTCAGCGACCGCCACCGCGCCCGGCTCGCCGGCCTCGAAGCCGCCCACACCGTCACCCTCGACCTGCACAAACTCGGCTGGCAACCGGTCGCGGCGGGCCTCCTCGCCGTCGCCCGCCCCGAGGACCTGGCCGTCCTGCGGCAGCGGACCGACTACCTCAACGCCGACGACGACACCGACGCGGGCCTCCCCGACCTGCTCGGCCGCTCCCTGCGCACCACCCGCCGCGCCGACCTTCTCAAGACCGCCGTCACCCTGCGCACCCTCGGCCGCACCGGACTCGGCGCCCTCGTCGACCGCGTCTGCGCCCTCGCCCACGAGTTCGCCACCCTGGTCGACGCCCACCCCGGCTTCGAGCTGTACGACCGGCCCGTCATCAGCACCGTCCTGTTCCGGCCCGCCGGAGCCGGCGACGACGAGGTGGCAGCCCTGCGGCGCACCCTGCTGCTCGACGGCCGCGCCGTCCTCGGCCGGGCCCGCCCCGACGGCCGCCTCTGGCTCAAGGCCACCCTGCTCAACCCCCACACCCGCGCGGACGACCTCGCGCACCTCCTGCACCTCGTGGAAGGAACCACCCCCGCATGACCCGCCCCCCACACCCCGCGCCCGACACCCCCCGCGACCTGGTGGGCGTCGGCATCGGCCCGTTCAACCTCTCCCTCGCCGCCCTGGCCCACCCCCTGGCCGGCCTCGACGCCGTCTTCTACGAACAGCGCCCCGCCTTCGACTGGCACCCCGGCCTGCTCATCGAGGGCGCCACCCTCCAGGTCCCGTTCCTCGCCGACCTGGTGACCCTCGCCGACCCCGCGAACCCCTGGTCCTTCCTCAGCTACCTCAGGACCCGCGACCGCCTCTTCCCCTTCTACTTCGCCGAGCGCTTCCACATCCAGCGCGCCGAGTACGACGCCTACTGCCGCTGGGTCGCCGCGAACCTGCCCGGACTCCACTTCTCCCACCAGGCCGACGCCGTGCGCTGGAACCCCGAACGCGAGCTGTTCGAGGTCGACTTCACCCAGCTCGACGCCGACGGGGAGGCCGAGGCCCTGGGGCGTACGTACACCCGCAACGTCGTCCTCGGCGTCGGCACCGCGCCCCACGTGCCCGAACCGCTCAGGCCGCTCGCCGACGCGCCAGGCGTGCCGGTCGTCCACGCCGCCGACTACCTGGAGCACCGCGAGGCGTTCCTCGCCGCCGGGCACGTCACCGTCGTCGGCGCGGGACAGTCCGGCGCCGAGGTCTTCCTCGACCTGCTGCGCCACCGGCCCCCCGGCCGCGAGGGACTGCACTGGCTGGGCCGCACCGAGTCGTTCGCGCCCATGGAGTACTCCAAGCTCGGCCTGGAGCACTTCACGCCCGACTACACCCGCTACTTCCACGCCCTGACCGAACCGGTCCGCGACCGGCTCGTCGCGTCGCAGTGGCAGCTCCACAAGGGCATCGACGCCGAGACCGTCGCCGCCATCCACGACGAGCTGTACCGGCGCAGCCTGCACGGCGGCTGGCCCGACACCGTCCTCACCCCCGGCGTCGACGTCCGCACCGCGGGCCGCATCGCCACCACCAGGGTCGAACTCCACCTGGAACACGTCCAGCAGCACACCCGCTCCCGGCTCACCACCGACGCGGTCGTCCTCGCCACCGGCTACCGCGAACGCCCCCTCGACCGCCTCCTCGCCGGACTCGAACCCCAGGTGCGCCGCGACGCCGCCGGACGCCCGCGCGTGGACGAGCGGTTCCGGCTCGTCCTCGACCCGTCCGTCACCGGGGCCGTCCACGTGCAGAACGCCGAACGGCACACCCACGGCGTCGGCGCACCCGACCTCGGCCTCGCCGCCTGGCGCAGCGCGACGATCCTCAACTCCCTCATGGCCGAGGAGCCCTACCCGCTGCCCGACCGCACGGCGTTCACCACGTTCGGCCTCGAAGCACGCACCCGGGTCCCGGCCGCCCGCCGCGCACCGGCACTCACCCCGCTCGGCGACGGACGGTGAGCGCCGGCACACATGCCCCGGAGCCGTGCCCCAGAGCCCTAGAACACCGGCACGCCGTCCCGCGTCAGCCGCCAGTCGGCCGAGGCGAAGTCCTTCGGGTCCAGCACGCCCTTCGCGGTCACCCACTCCGCGATCCGCGTCCGGATCTCCGTCGACTCCGACCACAGCTCCTGGGCCGAGGCGACGTGCGGGAACGCGCCGCCGCCGTTGGCCCGGTAGTTGTTCACCGCGAACACGAACTGCCGCGTGTCGTCCAGCGGGGCGCCGTCGTGGGTGAGGTTCTTGATGCGGGAGCCGGCCGGCTGGGCCACGTCGATGTCGTAGCGGAGCCCCGACACGTAGTCGTAGTTGTAGTCCGGGCGGCCGTTCGCGTTGGTCAGCGCGTCCACGTCGACCACCGTGCCCGCGGCCGTCCGGACGTAGTACTCCGCCGAGTACTCCAGGTACGCCCGCACCTGAGCGCCCGTCAGCAACTTGGCGACCAGCGTGTTGTCGTACACGTACAGGCTCGACAGGTCCCGGATCGTCACGTCGCCGGCCGGGATCTCCGAGGTGCGGGAGAACGGCGACGCCTGCGAGAGCACCGGCAGCGCGGCGTACTCGGTGCCCGCCAGGGCGGCCCTGACCACGTCCTCCTGGACCTTGGTGATCAGGTCGATGATCGGGGCGTCCTTGTAACGGGCGTCGACCGTCGTCAGGGTCTCGGTCGCACTGCCGACGACCTGGTTGACGTACTCGACGACCTTGGCGTGCTCGGACTTCAGCAGGCGGGTGATCCTCGGGTCGTCGGCGACCTCGTTGGTGTTGCGCAGCGACGCCGAGACCGACTCGACCTCCCAGCGGCCCTTCCTGAGGACCAGTTCGATGTCGAACAGGCTCAGCCGCTCGGCGAAGCACAGCGGCTCCGACAGCACGACCGTCCTTCCGGTCCGCTCGTTGACGACCTTCTGCTCCGGGACCTCCAGGTGCGCGTGCCCCACCAGGATCGCGTCGATGCCGGGGACCTGACGGGCCACGTTGGCGGCCGCGTTCTCCACGTACGGGAGCTGGTCGCCGTACGACGACGTGCCCGAGGCACCCGAGTGGGCCGACACGATCACGACGTCCGCGCCCAGCGCCTTCAGCCGCGGAACCCACTTCGCGGCCTGCTCCTCCAGACCGGGGAAGGCCAGCCTGCCCTGCACGTACGCCTTGTCCCAGATCGCGATGCCCGGGTTGGTCAGGCCGAGGACGCCCACCTTGACCGGCGGTGCGCCGGGCACACGGATCGTCTTGACGACGTACGGCGGGAAGGCGGGCCGCAGCGTCTTCGCGTCGACCGCGTTGGCGCCGAGCAGCGGGAAGTCCAGCTGGTCCTCGAACGCGCGCAGGGTCTCGATGCCGTAGTTGAACTCGTGGTTGCCGAGCGCCGCGGCGTCGTAGCCGATCGCGTTCATCGCCTGCGCCATCGGATGCACCGGACCGCCCTTCGCGGTGATCGGGTCGACCTTGGCGTAGTAGTACGTCAGCGGGGTGCCCTGGATGGTGTCGCCCGCGTCGATGAGCAGCGTGTTCGCCCGGCCCTTCGCCGCGCGCACCTGGTCGACCAGGGTCGAGATCCGGGCCAGGCCCATGGCGTTGCCGGCCTGGTCGGCGTAGTCGGCGTTCTTGAAGTAGTCCCAGTTGAAGACATGACCGTGCAGGTCGGTGGTGCCCATGACGGTCAGGGAGTGGCGCCTGGGCCGCTTCCGGGGCCGGGGGTGGTGGGCCGGCGCGGCCTGGGCCGCCGGAGCCGCCGCCTGCGTGGCGAGCGCGACCCCCGCCCCGGTGACGGCGGACTTCGTCAGGAACTTCCGGCGGTTCAACGGCATGTCTGGGTCCCCTCGGGAAACGGTCAACGACGCGCGTAGATTCTGACCTGGTCATGACTGACGAGAACAGGTCCGGGAGGTTTCGATCTGGTGACCCCGGGGGTGAACTCCCCCTCCCGGGGCGGGAAGGGCATGACAGAGTGGGACGTATGACCTCCGACTCGCCCGCGCAGGCCCCGGCGGAACCACCCCGGGTCTCGGTCCGGGGCGAGGCCCACCTCGACGTCGACCCGGAGCTCGCCCGCCTCCACGTCACCGTCGGCTCCCGCGGCCGGGACCGGCGTGCGGCCCTGGACGACCTCACCCGGCGCAACGCCGCCGCACTCGACCTGGTGAAGTCCTACGGCGAGGCCGTCGAGCGACTGGAGACGGGCTTCCTCTCCATCACCCCGGAGCTGTCCGCGCACGGCCGCGGCGAGCGGGTGCGCACGTACACCGGGCAGGTGCGCCTCACCGCCGACCTGCGCGACTTCACCGTCCTCGGGGAACTCACCACCCGGCTGGCCGATATGGAGCTGACCCGGGTGGACGGCCCCTGGTGGTCGCTGCGCCCCGGCTCCCCGGTGCACCGCCGGGCCCGTCAGGAGGCGGTGCGCGACGCGGTCCTGAGGGCCCGTGAATACGCGGAGGCACTCGGTGCCGCACTCGCCGATCTGATCGAACTCGCCGACATCGGCGCGGAGGAGGGCGGACCGCAATTCCGTGCCGCCGGCCGCACCCGTTCCCGTTCTTTCTCCGCCGACGCGCAGGACATGGCCGCGCCGATCGATCTCGAACCCCAGCGGCAGCAGGTCCACGCCCAGGTCACGGCGCGTTTCACGATCACCCGGCCGATTCTGTGACGGTCCGTGTTCCTGCCGCGGGATGCTCATAGGAGCGGAGCACCGCACAATTCAACACTTGTCAAGGGTGCTTCACGCAAAGGTTGTTGAGTAGTCACGTCCGGCCAATTCCCTACCGGCCGGTAAGTCATAGGCTCGATTCATGCGCCGAGCAAAGATCGTTTGCACTCTGGGACCCGCCACCGATTCGTACGACCAGATCAAGGCCCTGGTCGACGCCGGAATGGACGTGGCCCGCCTCAACCTCAGCCACGGCGATCACGCCGATCACGAGGAGCGTTACCACCGGGTGCGCAAGGCCGCCGACGAGACCGGCCGCAGTGTCGGCATCCTCGCCGACCTCCAGGGCCCGAAGATCCGCCTCGGCCGCTTCACCGAAGGACCCGTACTCCTCGAACGCGGCGACACCTTCACCATCACGGTGGAGGAGGGCGTCGAGGGCGACCGCCACCAGTGCGGAACCACCCACGCGGGCCTCGCCGCCGACGTGACCCCCGGTGAGCGCGTCCTCGTCGACGACGGCCGGGTCTGCCTGGAGGTCACCGCGGTCGACGGGCCCCGGGTGCACACCACGGTGGTCGAGGGCGGCATGGTCTCCGACCACAAGGGCCTCAACCTGCCCGGTGTCGCCGTCTCCGTGCCCGCGCTCTCCGAGAAGGACGAGGCCGACCTGCGCTGGGCCCTGCGCACCGGCTGCGACGTCATCGCCCTCTCCTTCGTCCGCACCGGCAAGGACATCGAGGACGTCCACCGCATCATGGACGAGGAGGGCCGCCGCCTCCCCGTGATCGCCAAGGTCGAGAAGCCCCAGGCCGTCGAGAACATCGACGAGATCGTGGCGGCCTTCGACGGCATCATGGTCGCGCGCGGGGACCTGGGCGTCGAGATGCCCCTCGAACAGGTGCCGATCGTGCAGAAGCGGGCCATCACACTCGCACGGCGCAACGCCAAGCCGGTCATCGTCGCCACCCAGATGCTCGACTCGATGATCGACAACGCGCGCCCCACCCGCGCCGAGGCGAGCGACGTCGCCAACGCCGTCATCGACGGCACGGACGCGGTGATGCTCTCCGGCGAGACCAGCGTCGGCAAGCACGCCGTCGAGACGGTCGGCACCATGGCCCGCATCGTCGAGGCCGCGGAGGAGGACCTGCTGGCCCAGGGGCTGCCGCCGCTGACCGAGTCCAACAAGCCGCGCACCCAGGGCGGCGCGGTGGCCCGTGCAGCGGCGGAGATGGGTGACTTCCTGGGCGCGAAGTTCCTGGTCGCCTTCACCCAGTCCGGCGACACGGCCCGCAGGCTCTCCCGCTACCGCTCGCCGATCCCGCTGCTGGCCTTCACCCCGGAGCAGGCGACCCGCTCCCAGCTCAGCCTGACCTGGGGCGTCGAGACGTTCCTCGGCCCGCACGCCGGGTCCACGGACGCGATGGTCGCCCAGGTGGACGAACTGCTGCTCACGTACGGCCGCTGCGAGCCCGGCGACGTCGTCGTGATCACGGCGGGCTCCCCGCCCGGGGTCTCGGGCGCCACCAACCTGGTCCGCGTCCACCACATCGGCGAGGACGACGGCCCGAAGTAGGCGGCGGGAACACGAAAGGCCCCTCGGTGTCGAGGGGCCCTTTCACATGGCGCCGGTGCTCCGCGCCAAGAAGTGTGCCGGGTGCGGGACTCGAACCCGCAAGCCCTCACAGGCAGAGGTGTTTGAGACCTCCGTGTATACCGTTCCACCAACCCGGCCAGGCACTGCGGAGAGTGTACCGGGTCACCGCGGCTCGCCGCCTCTAGGTAGGCTGCATGAGCAGTACCACCTGCCCCAGCCTGTGACGAGGAGCCCGAGTGACCTCCCCCGAGTCGCCCCAGCCCGTCGACGTGCCCGACGACGACAAGTCGCACGTTCCTCCGCTGACGACCCGTGTCGTCATCGCCGAGGACGAGGCCCTGATCCGGCTCGACCTCAAGGAGATGCTGGAGGAGGAGGGGTACACCGTCGTCGGCGAGGCCGGTGACGGTGAGCGGGCCGTCGAGCTGGCCCGGGAGCACCGGCCCGACCTGGTGATCCTCGACGTGAAGATGCCCAAGCTGGACGGCATCTCCGCGGCCGAGCGGATCGCCGCCGAGTCCATCGCCCCGGTCCTCATGCTCACCGCGTTCTCCCAGCGCGACCTCGTCGAGCGCGCCCGTGACGCCGGCGCCATGGCCTACCTGGTCAAGCCGTTCAGCAAGACCGACGTGGTGCCCGCGATCGAGATGGCCGTCTCCCGCTTCACCGAGCTGAAGCAGCTGGAGCAGGAGGTCGCCGACCTCACCCTGCGCCTGGAGACCCGCAAGCTCGTCGACCGCGCCAAGTCCGTCCTCCAGACCGAGTACGGCCTGTCCGAGCCGGCCGCGTTCCGCTGGATCCAGAAGACGTCGATGGACCGCCGCATGTCGATGCAGCAGGTCGCGGAGGCGGTCATCGCGGACAGCGCGGAGAAGAAGTCCACGAAGGACAAGGGCTGACCCCCTGGAACACGCGGAGCCCCGCACCCCGTGAGGGGCGCGGGGCTCCGGCGATGTGCGGCCCTGCCGCCTAGGGCGTGTTTCGAAAGTCCCGCCTGGCCCGCGACGCCTGGCACGCACACTCGCTGCGTTGTCGGAACGCCCGAGTACATCCAGTACGAG
>NZ_JBEZXS010000087.1:0-14624 GCF_040638185.1 Streptomyces sp. NPDC026672 | reverse complement strand
GTGCGGTGAAGATTCGACACCTCCACCACACACGGAGGCCTTCGCCATGATCAAGCCCGGCGGCGTTAACAACGCTCGTGATCAATACACCTAGGACACGATGTCCTTGCGGGCGAAGCCCCGGAAGGCCAGGGCGAACAGGACCAGTGCGTACGTGACCGAGATCGCCGTGCCCTGGATCATGCCGGACCACTCCAGGTGCGGTTGTACTGCGTCCGCCCACGCGAACTGCCAGTGCGCGGGCAGGAAGTCGCGCCAGTCGCCGAGGGCGGTGACGGCGTCGAGGACGTTGCCGACGATGGTCAGGCCGACCGCTCCGCCGACCGCGCCGAGCGGGGCGTCGGTCTTCGTCGACAGCCAGAACGCCAGTCCCGCGGTGACCAGTTGGGACACGAACACATAGGCCACGACGACCACCAGGCGCTGCGCCGCGGTGCCCGGGTCGAGGGCGCCGCCGGTGGGGATCTCCAGCGGGCCCCAGCCGTAGGCGACGGTGCCGACGGCGATCGCCACGAGCGGGAGCAGGATCATCGCGGCGAGGCTGAGGCCGAGTCCGACGACGAGCTTGGACCACAGCAGGCGGGCGCGGGGCACGGGCGCCGCGAGCAGATAGCGCAGGGAGGACCAGCCGGCCTCGGAGGCCACGGTGTCCCCGCAGAACAGGGCGACCGGGACGACCAGCAGGAAGCCGGCGGACACGAACAGGTTGACCGCGGCGAAGTTGGCGCCGGACGCGGTGGCCGTGTCCATCAGGGTCACCTGGCCGTCCCGGCCGCTGGGCTCGCCGCCGATCGCGAAGGCGACGACCAGCACGAACGGCAGGACGGCGAGGATCGCGCCCATGACGAGCGTGCGGCGCCGCTTGAGCTGGCGCACCAGCTCGACCCGCAGCGGCAGGGTCCGCCCGGCGCGGTATCCGGAGGCGACCTCGACGGGTTCGGCGACGGTACTCACGCGGAACCTCCGATCAGGGTGAGGAAGGCGTCTTCGAGCCGGCGGTGGGGGCCGAGCGAGGAGACCGGCACCTCAAGGCGGACCAACTCGGTGAGCAGCCGAGCGGCGGCGGAGCCCCCGGCGCCACCGGGCCCGGTGGCCGTGCCGGGCGGCAGGTGGTCGTCGGACGGGGTCAGGCGGATCAACAGGCCGTCCTCGGTGCGCAGCGCCGAGTCCACGCCCGGTAGTGCGGCGACCTTCTCGACCAGCGGGTCGGACACGTCCGTCGCGAGGCCGACGAGCAGGGTGTCGCCCGTGCCGACGATCTCCGCGACCGGGCCGGCCTGGACCAGCCGGCCGCGGTCCATGACCACCAGATGGGTGCAGGACTGCTCGACCTCGGACAGCAGATGGCTGGAGACGATCACCGTGCGGCCCCCGGCCGCGTAGCGGATCATCACCTCGCGCATCTCGCGGATCTGGGGCGGGTCGAGGCCGTTGGTCGGCTCGTCCAGGATGAGCAGGTCGGGCAGGCCGAGCATGGCCTGGGCGATGGCGAGCCGCTGGCGCATGCCCTGCGAGTAGGTGCGCACGGCCCGGGCGAGGGCGTCGCCGAGGCCGGCGATCTCCAGGGCCTCCTCCAGGTGCGCGTCCTCGGGCGGACGCCCGGTGGCCTGCCAGTACAGCTCCAGGTTCTCCCGGCCGGACAGATGCGGCAGGAAGCCTGCGCCCTCCACGAAGGCGCCCACCCGGGAGAGCACCGGGGCGCCGGGCCGGATCGCGTGCCCGAAGACGCGGACCTCGCCGCCGTCGGGCTTGATGAGGCCCATGAGCATGCGCAGGGTCGTCGTCTTGCCCGCGCCGTTGGGACCGAGCAGTCCGAGCACCTGGCCGCGCTCCACGCGGAAGGACAGGTCCCGCACCGCGTACCGGTCCGCCGAGCCCGCGTACCGCTTGCTCAGGCCGGTGATCTGGAGCGGGACGCCGGCCAGCGCCGGGTCGGGCGGCGCGGGCACGGCGGTGCGGCGGCGGCCGGCGAGCAGCAGGCCCGCGGCGAGCACCGCGCCCGCGGCCGGCAGCCACCACACCCAGGCGGGCAGCGGCGCGGCCGCGCTGGTGACCCCGGGCGCGGTCGGCACGTTCAGCGCGCCCCTGAGGCCGACGGTGTACGTCGCCGGGGCGACGGGCGAGGAGTAGCCGAGGTCGGTGGAGGCCAGGACCAGGCGCAGCCGGTGGCCCTTCTGCACGTCGTGGTCGATCGCCGGGAGCGTGACGGTGACGTCCTTGCCGGCCTCGGCGCCCTCGATCCGCAGGGGCGTGACGAGCTGGGAGGGCAGCACCTGCCGGGTGCCGCCGGGTCCGACGTCGTACACCTTGGCGAACAGGACGGCGTCGCCGCCGCTGGAGCGCACGTGGACGGTGGCCGTGGGCGATCCGGTGATCCGCAGGTCGTCGCGGAGCGGGGCGGAGTCGAAGCGGGCGTACTGGCCGGGGAAGTCGAGGGAGAGGCCGACGCCGAGGGCGGACAGCTGGGTGAGGCCACCGGCGGCACCGAGTCCGGGCAGGGCGGAGACGCCGGGCGGGCTGGCGCCCGCCGGGTTGTCGACGCGCTGGGCGCCGCCGGTCAGCGTGATCGCGCGCCGGTCGTCCTCCAGTCCGGGGTAGGTGTCGGCGCTCGCGCCGCGCAGCAGGGCCGCGCCGTCGGTGGAGTCGACGCCGCCGGTGCGGGTGACGCGGAAGCCGGGGCCGGTGTCGGTCGCCGTGTCGCCCTTGAGGTAGCGGTCGAACCAGGCCGTCACCCGGGTCTGGACGCGGTCGGCCTCCAGGTCGCCGCCGTCGTGGCCGCCCGCGATCCAGTCGACGTCGACGGGGGCGCCGTTGGCGCGGATCGCCTTCTGGGCGGCGTCGGCCTGGGCGAGCGTGAACAGCGAGTCGGTCTGGCCCTGGGTGAACAGGGTGGGCACCTTGATGCGGGCGGCGACGGCGGACGGCGAGCGCTCCTCCAGCAGCCGCCGGTCGGCGGCGTCCGGCTTGCCCGACTCGGCGACCCGGTTGTACATCGCGCACAGGGCGGGCTCGAACTTGTCGCAGCCGCCGCCCTGGCTGAAGAAGATCCCGGCCCACAGCTTCTTGAACACGCCGTTCGGGAACAGGGCGTCGGCGAGGTTCCAGTAGGTGATCGACGGGGCGATGGCGTCCACCCGCCGGTCGTACCCGGCGGCGAGCAGGGAGACCGCGCCGCCGTAGGAGGCCCCGGCGACGCCCACGCGCGGGTCGCCGGCCCGGTCGAGCCGGACCTGGGGCTGCCGTGCGAGCCAGTCGATGAGCCGGGAGACGTCGGCGACCTCGTGCTCCGGGTCGTTCAGGCCGACCTTGCCGGTGGAGTGCCCGAAGCCGCGTGCGGACCAGGTGAGGACCGCGTATCCGTGGCGGGCGAGGTCCTCGGCCTCCTGGCGCACGTCGGCCTTGCTGCCGCCGAAGCCGTGGGCGAGCAGCACGGCGGGGCGGCGGCCGCCCGTCGCCGTGGTGAACCAGGAGGTGTCGAGGCGGACGCCGCCGCCCATGTCCATGACGCGGTCGGCCCGCCGTACCGCGGGGGCGTCGTCGGAGGCGACGGCCGTCCACGTACCGGCGCCGGCGAGCACCACGACGGCCGCCGCGGCGGCCAGCAGCCGCCGCGGCTTCCGGAGCAGCCCGCGCACGCCGGGCAGTCGAAGATCCATGCCCTCAACGGTACGGTCCGGGGTCCGCGAGCGATGCAGCCGCCGGGTTGAACCCCCGCCCCTCCTCGGGGCGTACGGGTGGGGCCCCGTGTACCACGGCTGCGGTACGCGCGGACCGGGCGCGGACGGTGCCGCGCGGGTCGGGCGCGGGTCAGGCGCGGGTCTCCTCCGGGAGGGAGGTGTCCTCCGGAAGGGAGGTGTCCTCCGGAAGGGAGGTGTCCTCCGGGAGGGAGACGAGCCAGCGGGTGTCGCGGCGCGGGCGGAGGTAGAAGACCCAGTAGAGGGTGGCGACGGCGGTGATGCCGCCGGTCCACAGCAGGTAGCCGGTCTCCTGCCGGCTGAGGATGTACGTCAGCACGGCGATGAGCAGCACCGGCACCGTGGGCCACAGCGGCATGCGCCACGCGGGCGTGTGCCGGTGCGCGCCGCGCCGGGCGAGCAGGGCGGCGACGGCGACGAGGAGGTACATGCCGGTCACCGAGACGCCGGTGACACCGTAGAGGGTGTCCAGGTCGACGAAGCAGAGCAGCGCGCCGGGGACACCGACGGCGAGCGTGGCCACCCAGGGGGAGCCGAAGCGGCCGAGCCGGGAGAAGAGGCCGTTGACCGGTCCGGGCCACGCCTTGTCACGGGCCGAGGCGAACAGGACCCGGGAGTTCTGGATGACCATGACGATGCCCGCGTTGATGATCGCGAGGGCGACGCACAGGCTGACGAAGGTGCCGACGGCCGAGTCGGACCAGGCGGTGACCATGGAGCTGATGTCGCCGCCGGTCAGCTCGCCGACGTCGGAGGCGCCGAGGGTGATGGCGACGACCGGGACCAGGATGATCACGGTGGAGATGGTGAGGGTGGCGAGGACCGTGCGGGCGACGTTGCGGCGCGGGTTCTCCAGTTCCTCGGAGAGGTAGACGGCGGTCGAGAAGCCCTGGGTGACGAAGAGGGCGATGGCGAGTCCGGAGACGACGAGCATGGCCGTCACGGTGTCCGTGTGCCCGTGCGCGCCGGTCACCTGCATCGAGGTGAGGCTGCCGAGGCCGCGGTGGGCGTGGGTGAAGCCGAGCAGGGCGACGACCGCGGCGGCGATGACCTCCAGGACCAGGAAGACGCCGGTGATCCAGGCGTTGGCGCGCAGGTCGAGCAGTCCGGCGAGGGTGGCGAGCAGCATCACGCCCGCGCCGGTCGGGGCGGGGGCGAGGTGGACGATCGGCGCGAGGTAGTCGGCGGTGCCCATGGCGATGACGGGCGGCACGATCACCACGACCAGCAGGGACAGCACGAAGACCAGCCAGCCGGCGAGCCGTCCGGCCATCGTCGAGACCATGGCGTACTCGCCGCCCGCGCTGGGGATGAGGGTGCCCAGCTCCGCGTAGCAGAACGCCACCGCGATGCACAGGAGCGATCCGATGGCGATGGTGAGGGCGGTGGCGGTGCCGAGGGAGCCGAACAGGTCGGGGACGACGACGAAGAGGGTGGAGGCGGGGGTGACGCACGACAGGGTGAGGAGGGTGGCCCCCGTGACCCCGATGGAGCGCTTCAGCCCCGGCGACGGGGAGGGCACGGCCTCCTCGGCCACGGACTTCTGAAGCGTGTCGGTCATGCGGCGGTTCCGATCGACTGGTGCGGATGCCTCCGGCGGCTGGGAGGGCGGGTGCTTTCGGCGACTGGGGCGGTGCTGCATGGAACCCCGGCGAAAACCAGCACGTCAATACCCGTTTGCCTACGGAATCCGTGGTCGTGGGCCCGTCCGGCGCGGGTCGGCGTGGCGCGGGATCCGCGTACCGGACGGGAATCCGGGCGTGCGGGAACCGCAGCGCCGCTCCGCAAAAAAACGGGGGCCGCCCGAATGCCGGACGGCCCCCGTGGGGGTGCGGGTGACCCTCAGTGGTTGCGCGGGAACCCGAGGTCGACGCCGGTGGGGGCGTCGGAGGGGTCGGGCCAGCGGGTGGTGACGACCTTGCCGCGGGTGTAGAAGTGCGTGCCGTCGTTGCCGTAGATGTGGTGGTCGCCGAAGAGGGAGTCCTTCCAGCCGCCGAAGGAGTGGTAGCCCACCGGCACCGGGATCGGCACGTTGACGCCGACCATGCCCGCCTCGACCTCCAGCTGGAAGCGGCGGGCCGCGCCGCCGTCCCGGGTGAAGATCGCGGTGCCGTTGCCGAACGGCGACGCGTTGATCAGCGCCACGCCCTCGTCGTAGGTGTCGACGCGCAGCACGCACAGCACCGGGCCGAAGATCTCGTCCTGGTACGCCTTCGCGCCGGTCGGCACCCTGTCCAGCAGGGAGATGCCGATCCAGTGGCCGTCCTCGTAGCCCTCGACGGTGTGGCCGGTGCCGTCCAGGACGACCTCGGCGCCCTCGGCCGCCGCGCCCTCGACGTAGGAGGCCACCTTGTCGCGGTGGGCCTTGGTGATCAGCGGGCCCATCTCGGAGGAGGGGTCGTTGCCGGGCCCGATCTTGATCTTCTCGGCGCGCTCGCGGATCTTCTCCACCAGGGTGTCGCCGACCGAGCCGACCGCGACGACGGCCGAGATCGCCATGCAGCGCTCGCCCGCGGAGCCGTAGGCGGCGCTCACGGCCGCGTCCGCCGCCGCGTCCAGGTCGGCGTCGGGCAGGACCAGCATGTGGTTCTTGGCGCCGCCGAGCGCCTGCACGCGCTTGCCGTTCGCGGTGGCCGTGGCGTGGATGTGGCGGGCGATCGGGGTCGACCCGACGAACGAGACGGCCTTGACGTCCGGGTGCTCCAGGAGCCGCTCGACGGCGATCCTGTCGCCCTGCACGACGTTGAAGACACCGTCCGGCAGCCCCGCCTCCGAGAGCAGCTCGGCGATCTTCAGGGAGGCCGACGGGTCCTTCTCGGAGGGCTTGAGCACAAAGGTGTTGCCGCAGGCGATGGCCAGCGGGAACATCCACATCGGCACCATCGCCGGGAAGTTGAACGGCGTGATGCCCGCGACGACACCGAGCGGCTGGCGGATCGCGGCCACGTCCACGCGGCTGGCGACCTGTGTGGACAGCTCGCCCTTCAGCTGCACGTTGATCCCGCACGCCAGGTCGACGATCTCCAGGCCGCGCGCGACCTCGCCGAGCGCGTCGGAGTGCACCTTGCCGTGCTCGGCCGTGATCAGTTCGGCGATCGCGTCCCGGTTGGCGTCCAGCAGGGCGCGGAAGCGGAACAGGATCTCCGTCCGCTTGGCCAGCGAGGACGTGCCCCAGGTGGCGAAGGCGTCCTGTGCGGCGGCGACCGCGGCGTCCACCTCCTCGACGGAGGCGAACGCGACCTTCGTGGTGACCGCGCCGGTCGCCGGGTCCGTGACCGGACCGTAGGTGCCCGACGCGCCCTCGACGGACTTGCCGCCGATCCAGTGGTTGACGATCTTCGTCATGCCCAGTAACTCCTTTTACAGATGGCGGCGTCGGGTCGAGACATGCCGTTCGTACAGCTCCCGTGCCTTGACCGCGGACGCCCTCGTCGCGGTCTCGGCCACGGGTACATCCCACCAGGCCTGCGCCGGGGGCGCCCCCGACACTGTGTCTGCGGTTTCGGTCTCCACGTAGACACAAGTGGGGGTGTCGGCGGCGCGTGCCTCGGCGAGGGCCGCCCGCAGGTCGCCCACGGTCTTGGCGCGCAGCACGCGCATGCCCAGGCTGGCCGCGTTGGCGGCCAGGTCGACCGGCAGCGGGGCGCCCGTGTAGCCGCCGTCCTCGGCCGGGAAGCGGTAGGCGGTGCCGAACCGCTCGGCGCCCACCGACTCCGACAGCCCGCCGATCGAGGCGTACCCGTGGTTCTGCACGAGCAGCATCTTGATCGCGACGCCCTCCTGCACGGCGGTGACGATCTCGGTCGGCATCATCAGGTACGTCCCGTCGCCGACCAGCGCCCACACGGGCCGGTCGGGGGCGGCGAGCTTCACGCCGATCGCGGCCGGGATCTCGTAGCCCATGCAGGAGTAGCCGTACTCCAGGTGGTACTGGTCGCGCGAGCGGGTGCGCCACAGCTTGTGCAGGTCGCCGGGGAGCGATCCGGCCGCGTTGATGATGACGTCCGTCTCGTCGACGATCGAGTCCAGCACGCCCAGCACCTGCGGCTGCGTCGGCCGTACGTCCGGCTCGTCGGCCTCGTAGCAGGCGTCGACACGCTGTTCCCAGCGCTCCTTGTCCTCGCTGTACGCGGTGACGTAGCCGGCGTCGACCCGGTGGTCGTGCATCGCCAGGGCCTCGGTCAGCTCCTGGAGGCCGCTGCGGGCGTCCGCGACGAGCGGCAGTCCGCCGAGCTTGTGGCCGTCGAAGGGGGCGATGTTGAGGTTGAGGAAGCGGACGTCCGGGTTCTCGAAGAGGGTGCCGGAGGCGGTGGTGAAGTCGGTGTAGCGGGTGCCGACGCCGATCACCAGGTCGGTGGTGCGGGCGAGTTCGTCGGCGGTGGCGGTGCCGGTGTGGCCGACGCCGCCGACGTCCTGCGGGTGGTCCCAGGTCAGGGCGCCCTTGCCGGCCTGGGTGGAGGCGACCGGGATGCCGGTGGTCTCCGCGAACTCGGCGAGGGCGGCCTCGGCACGGCTGTGGTGGACACCGCCGCCCGCGATCACCAGGGGCCGCCGTGCCGCGCGGACCGCGCGGACGGCCTCGGCGAGTTCGACGGGGTCGGCGCCCGGCCTGCGCACGGTCCACACCCGGTCGGCGAAGAACTCGTCGGGCCAGTCGTACGCCTCCGCCTGGACGTCCTGCGGCAGGGCGAGGGTGACGGCGCCGGTCTCCACCGGGTCGGTGAGCACCCGCATGGCCTGGAGGGCGCTCGGGATCAGGGCCTCGGCGCGGTTGATCCGGTCGAAGTAACGGGAGACCGGGCGCAGGGCGTCGTTGACCGACACGTCGCCGGCGTACGGGACTTCGAGCTGCTGGAGGACCGGGTCGGCGGGCCGGGCGGCGAAGACGTCACCGGGCAGCAGCAGGACGGGGAGGTGGTTGATCGTGGCGAGCGCGGCGCCGGTCACCAGGTTGGTCGCGCCGGGGCCGATGGACGTCGTCACCGCGTGCGTGGACAGCCGGTTCGACTGCCGGGCGTAGCCGACGGCCGCGTGGACCATGGCCTGTTCGTTGCGGCCCTGGTGGTACGGCATCACGTCGCCGTGCTCCACGAGTGCCTGGCCGATGCCCGCGACGTTGCCGTGGCCGAAGATGCCCCAGGTCGCGCCGATCAGCCGCTGCCGTACGCCGTCCCGCTCCGTGTACTGGGCGGACAGGAAGCGCACCAGCGCCTGCGCGACCGTGAGCCTCGTCGTCGAGGTCTGCACCGTCATCGGTAACCCCCTGTGCTTTCTACGTGGGCCGGGTGGAAGCAGATCCGCCATTCCCGCGTCGCGCCGGGGCCGGCCATGACGTTCAGGTAGTACATGGCGTGTCCGGGCTGCGCGATCGACGGGCCGTGCCATCCGTCGGGGACGAGGACGGCGTCGCCGGAGCGGACCTCCGCGAGGACGTCCGCTCCGCCCTCACGGGAGGGGAATACGCGTTGGTATCCGTATCCGTTCGGGCCCTGGATCTCGAAGTAGTAGATCTCCTCCAGCACGGACTCCTCGCCCGGCCGGTGCTCGTCGTGCTTGTGCGGCGGGTACGAGGACCAGTTGCCGCCGGGCGTGATCACCTCGACGGCGATGAGCCGGTCGCAGTCGAACGCGTCGGCGGAGGCGAAGTTGCGCACCTCACGTGCCGCGTTGCCGCTGCCGCGCTGTTCGACGGGGACCTCCGGCGCGGGGCCGTAGCGGGCGGGGAGTCGTCGCTCGCACTTCGCTCCTGCCAGGGCGAAGCGGCCTCCCGCGCCGGAGGCGATCTGGACCCGGGTGTCCCGGGGCGCGTACACGAAGTCCGTGACGGAGGTGAACACGCTGTCCCGGCCCAGGACTTGGAACTCCTCGTCCTCCATGTGCACGGTACAGCCGCCGTTCAGCGGAAGCACGATCCACTCACTGTCCCCGGTGGTGAACATATGCGTGCCACCCGGTGACAGCTCGACGATCCGCAGGCTGCTGTGCGCCCATCCGGCCCGCTTCGGGTCGATGTCGACGGCGTACTGCGGGCCCGCGGTGGAGCCCTTGGGAAGGTGCAGTTCGGTGCTGGTCATACGGCCCTCACAGCAGTCCTACGGCGGTGTCCACGGCGGCGGCCACGTCGCCGTCCGCCGGGTACAGCAGGGTGCGGCCGACCACCAGGCCGCGCACGGTGGGCAGTTGGAGCGCGCCGCGCCACTTCTCGTACGCCGCGCTCTGCTCCTCGACGGAGCCGCCGACCTCGCCGCCGAGCAGCACGGCCGGGAGCGTGGAGGTCTCCATGACCCGGGTCATGTCGTCGGGGTTCTCGGTGACCGGGACCTTGAGCCAGGTGTAGGCCGAACTGCCGCCCAGGCCCGAGGCGATGGCGATGGACTTGGTGACGGCCTCGGCGGACAGGTCGTTCTTCAGCCGGCCCTCGGGGGTGCGGCGGCTGATGAACGGCTCGACGAAGACCGGGAGCCGGCGCGCGGCCATGTCGTCGATGGCCC
The DNA here is from genome assembly GCF_040638185.1 of Streptomyces sp. NPDC026672. NCBI lineage: Bacteria > Bacillati > Actinomycetota > Actinomycetes > Kitasatosporales > Streptomycetaceae > Streptomyces > Streptomyces sp. NPDC026672. Next base: position 4,438 of record NZ_JBEZXS010000087.1, on the reverse strand, counting down.
GCGCGGTGGCCTCCAGGGTGTTCAGGGAGCCGGGGTCGTCGTAGCCGATGCGCAGCAGCAGTTTGCCCGCGTCGAAGCCGAGCCGGTGGATGTCCTCGGGGCGGTGGCCGGTGAAGCGGTCGTCGAGTTCGAACGACGCGCCCTGGAGGCCGCCGCGGTTCATGGAGCCCATGACCACCTTGTGGTCGAGGGCGCCGAGCAGCAGCAGGTCGTCGAGGATGTCGGCGGTGGCCAGGACGCCGTCCACGCCGGGGCGGGACAGCGCGAGGCACAGCCGTTCCAGCAGGTCGGCGCGGTTGGCCATGGCGAGCGGGCGGTCGCCGACGCCGAGGGCGCCGCGCGCGGGGTGGTCGGCGGCGACGATCATCAGCCGGCCGCTGTCGCCCATCAGGGATCTGCGGGGCCGGCGCGCGGCGGCCTCGGCGACGGCCTCGGGGTGATGGGTGCGGGTGTGCACCAGCGCGGCGACGTCCACGCGCGGGGGAGCGCTCCCGTCGCCGCCGTCGCGGTGGGCGCCGCCCACCTGGCCGGCCCTCATCGCACCTCCCCGGCGTCCAGCGCGGCGGCCACCTCGTCCGGGGTGGGCATCGCGGAGGAGCACTCCAGGCGGGAGGCGACGATGGCGCCGGCCGCGTTGGCGTGCCGCATGATCGTCTCCAGGTCCCATCCGGCCAGCAGTCCGTGGCACAGGGAGCCGCCGAAGGCGTCGCCCGCGCCGAGTCCGTTGAGGACCGTCACGGGCAGGGGCGGCACCTCGGCCGACTCGCCCCGGCGGTTCACCGCGAGGACGCCCTTGGGGCCCTGCTTGACGACGGCGAGTTCGACGCCGGCGTCGAGGAGGGCGCGGGCCGCCGCGTGGGGTTCGCGCACCCCGGTGGCGACCTCGACCTCGTCGAGGTTGCCGACGGCGACCGTGGTGTGGCGCAGGGCCTCGGCGTAGAAGGAGCGGGCCTCGTCGGGGTCCGGCCAGAACATGGGGCGCCAGTCGAGGTCGAAGACGGTGGTGCCGGCCCTGGCGCGGTGGGCGAGGGCGGCGAGGGTCGCGGTGCGGCTGGGCTCCTCGCTGAGGCCGGTGCCGGTGACCCAGAAGATGCGGGCCTCGCGGACGGCGTCGAGGTCCAGCTCGTGGGCGTCGATCTCCAGGTCGGGCGCCTTGGGCTGCCGGTAGAAGTACAGCGGGAAGTCGTCCGGCGGGAAGACCTCGCAGAAGGTGACCGGGGTGGGCAGTCCGGGGACCGGGGTGACCCAGCGGTCGTCCACGCCGAAGCCGCGCAGGGCCTCGTGCAGATAGGTGCCGAAGGGGTCGTCGCCGGTGCGGGTGATCACGGCGGTGCGGCGGCCGAGCCGGGCGGCGGCCACGGCGACGTTCGACGCGGACCCGCCGAGGAACTTGCCGAAGGTCGACACCTGGGCGAGTGGGACGCCGGTCTGGAGCGGATACAGGTCCACCCCGATCCGCCCCATGGTGATCAGGTCGTACGCCATCGGCTTCCCTTCGTCACGGCTCTCCTCCGGTTTTCTAGTCCCGTCCGGGGAGCCCTGTCAATGTTTTGTCCAGACATTCGGACCAGACCTTGACGACCCCTCCTCCGAGCCGCACTCTGGTGGCCATGACGTCGTTGTCACCTCAGTCCTCACTCTCCCGTATCCGGATCGGATCGGCGCCCGACTCCTGGGGCGTGTGGTTCCCGGAAGACCCTGTTCAGGTGCCGTGGCAGCGCTTCCTCGACGAGGTGGCGGACTCCGGCTACGAATGGATCGAGCTGGGCCCGTACGGGTACCTGCCGACCGACCCCGCCGCCCTCACCGAGGAGACCTCCCGCCGTGGCCTGAAGGTGTCGGCCGGCACCGTGTTCACCGGGCTGCACCACGGCGAGGCGGTGTGGGACAAGACGTGGGCGCACGTCTCCGACATCGCCGCGCTCACCCAGGCGATGGGCGCGCGGCACCTGGTCGTCATCCCCTCGTTCTGGCGGGACGACAAGACCGGTGAGGTGCTGGAGCCGGACACGCTCACGCCCGAGCAGTGGCGCAACCTCACCGGGCTGACCGAGCGGCTGGGGCGGGAGGTGCGGGAGCGCTACGGCCTGTCGATCGTCGTCCACCCGCACGCCGACACCCACATCGACAGCGAGGAGAACGTCGTCCGCTTCCTCGACGGGACCGACTCGTCGCTGGTGTCGTTGTGCCTGGACACCGGGCACTACGCGTACTGCGGCGGGGACAGCGTCAAGCTGATCGAGACCTACGGGGAGCGCATCGGCTATCTGCACCTCAAGCAGGTGGACCCGGAGATCCTGGCGGACGTGCGGGCGAACGGGACCCCGTTCGGACCGGCCGTCGCCCAGGGCGTGATGTGCGAGCCGCCGACGGGCGTGCCCGCGCTCGGGCCGGTGCTGGAGGCGGCGCAGAAGCTGGACGTGGACCTGTTCGCGATCGTCGAGCAGGACATGTACCCGTGCGACCCGGACAAGCCCCTGCCGATCGCTCAGCGGACGCGGGCGTTCCTGCGTTCCTGCGGGGCGTGACCCGCACCGCACCCCACCGGCCGTACGGTACGGCCGTGGCCCGGGCCCGGGTGTCCTTCCCTCCGGAAGGGCACCCGGGCCCGCCGTGTCAACACGCCCCGCCCATGTGCGGGCGTACGCCTTTGCTTCACCTCTGTCACAAAGACCACCTTCCTGTCACACATGTCTCGTGTACGCGGGCTCTGCGTCACACCCGGTCGACAGGCCCTTTCGGCCGGTCACCGTGCGTCGTTGACCGGGCACAGGCTTGGTGATCGCCAGCGCAGCGCCCGGCTCCCCCGACGGCCGTCCCCGGCCGCCGCCGCGGCGCGTGCAGGGAGGTGCGGCTCATGACCGACCGAAGGCTCTGGTCCTACAAGGAGATCGCGGCGCACATCAAGGTGCAGCCGGACACCGTGCGCTCCTACCGCAAGCACGGACTGCTTCCTCCACCCGACCACGTGGAGGCCGGCAAGCCCTTCTGGTACGCCGACACGGTCCGCGCCTGGGTGGCCTCCCGCCCGAGCAACCGGGGCCGCAGAACCCACTGACACGGCCCCGAAGTGGCCGGCCCGGCCTCGCCGTCGACCACACCCCCTCGGCGAGGCCGTACCCCACGGGCGGCGCTCCCTCCCGCGATCCCGCTCAGCTCCACGGTTCGATGACGGTAATGCCCGGGGTGGGTGTGTCGGCCAGGGTGGTCAGGGACTCGGGGGCCTCGTTCAGGGGGATGGTCGACGTGGTGAGGAGGTCGGGGCGGAGGGTGCCCGCGCGGACCAGGGTGAGCATGGCCGGATAGGTGTGGGCGGACATGCCGTGGCTGCCGAGGAGTTCGAGTTCCAGGGCTACGGCGCGGGCCATGGGCACCGGCGTCGTGCCGTCGGCGGAGGGCAGCAGGCCCACCTGGACGTGGCGGCCCCTGCGGCGCAGTCCGTTCACCGACACGGCACAGGTCGCCGGGGACCCGAGGGCGTCCAGCGAGAGATGCGCGCCACCACCGGTCAGTTCACGGACGGCCGCCGCCGTGTCCGGGGTACGGGTGGCGTCCACGCAGTGCGCCGCGCCGAACCGCCGCGCGAGGTCGAGCGCCCCGGGCGACACGTCCACGGCGACCACCCGCGCCCCCGAGGCCGCCGCGATCATCACCGCCGACAGTCCCACACCCCCGCAGCCGTGCACCGCGACCCACTCCCCCGCCCGCACCCGGCCCTGCTGCACGACCGCCCGGAACGCCGTCGCGAAACGGCAGCCGAGGGAGGCGGCGGTGGCGAAGGCCATGTCGTCGGGCACGGCGACCAGGTTCACGTCGGCATGGTCCAGGGCGACGTACTGCGCGAAGGACCCCCAGTGGGTGAAGCCCGGCTGGGTCTGCCGCTCGCACACCTGCTGGTCACCGGCCGCACAGGCGGCGCAGCTCCCGCAGGCGCAGACGAACGGCACGGTGACCCGGTCTCCCGCGCACCAGCCGGTGACCTGGGGGCCCACCGCCTCGACGACACCGGCGAGTTCGTGTCCGGGCACGTGCGGCAGGGTGATGTCGGGGTCGTGGCCCGCCCAGCCGTGCCAGTCGCTGCGGCACAGCCCCGTGGCCTCGACCCGCACCACGACCCCGTGCTCCGCCGGCCGCGGATCGGGCACCTCCCGCACCTCGGCCGGCTCCCCGAACCGCTCGAACACCACAGCCCGCACGTATGTCCTCCTCACGGCTCGCGGGCCCACGGACACCGTCGGCCGGTGCCGGGAACCGCCGCTCAGGGCTCCCGGCACCGGCCCGCCCCCGTGGACCCGGTCGCATCGCAATCCCCGGCCACCCGGGGATCGTCCGTCCCCGGAACGCTAGGGCGTGTTTCGAAAGTCCCGCCTGGCCCGCGACGCCTGGCACGCACACTCGCTGCGTTGTCGGAACGCCCGAGTACATCCAGTACGAGGGC
>NZ_JBEZXS010000086.1:0-14675 GCF_040638185.1 Streptomyces sp. NPDC026672 | reverse complement strand
CGTGCGGTGAAGATTCGACACCTCCACCACACACGGAGGCCTTCGCCATGATCAAGCCCGGCGGCGTTAACAACGCTCGTGATCAATACAGCTAGGGCGGAGCATCCAGGAGCGGGTGCCGAAGGAGGCGCAGGAGCGGGCGGCGACCTCGGCGGCGCGGGCGAGCGCCCCGGCGAAGTCACCGCCGTCCGGCCTCCAGTGGCGGGCGAACGCGCCGTGCAGGAAGTCCCCCGCGCCCACGGTGTCCACCGCGCGGACGGGCGGCACCCCGACGGTGCCCCGGCCCTCGGGCCCGGACCAGACGAGGGGGTCGCCGCCACGGCTGACGGCGGCCCGGGGCACCCCGTGATCGTGCAGGAAGTCCAGGACGTCGGCGGTGGTCTCCGTGCCGGGCGGGCGGAAGTCGGCCGAGCAGAGGGCGACGTCGACGCAGGGCAGCAGTTCGTGCGTGCCGGGCTTCCAGCTGCCACCGTCGAACAGCGTCGTACGGCCCGCCTCGCGGGCCGACCGGGCGGCGGCCAGGGCGAGTTCCATGTGGTGGCCGTCCAGCTCCACGACGTCGCAGGCGGCCACCAGGGTGGCCAGCCCGCCCGGCGGACGCGGCCGGTGGCGCGCCGCGTTGGTGGACGCGACGGCCCGGCGTCCGTCCGCCGCCGTCACCAGCACCGAGGAGACGGCGGGCGGCTCGTCCGTCTCCGCCGCCAGGTCCTCCACCGTCACCCCGAGTCCGGTGAGGTCGGCCCTGGCCGCCCGCGCCAGCGGATGGCCGCCGAGGACCGTCAGCAGCGTCGCCCTCCCGCCCAGATGGGAGAAGACGGCGGCGGCGTTGGCGGCGGGCCCGCCCGCGGCCACCACCTGGTCACGGGCCCGCACCTTCTCGTCCGCGCCCGGCACGTGGTCCACCAGCTGGATGACGTCCAGGGTGCACAGACCGACGAACAGCCCCGCGCCCCGCTCCCCCGCCGCACGCCCCGCCACCGCCACCTCCTCGTCGCACCGCGCCCCCGCGCGGAGCACGGCCCTGTACGCCGGCCCCGACCCTAACTCCCGTGCGGGGCGGCGACTCCCGTGCGGGACGGCTTGATCAGGGTGTCAGGCCGTCGAAGGCGACGTTCAGATGGCGGGGGCCGCGCAGGACGGCGTTCCGGCGGTAGGGCGGCGGGTCCTCGACCAGGCGCGGGTTCTCCAGCCGGCGGGCCAGTTCGGTGAGGGCGATCTGGGTCTCCAGCCGGGCGAGCGGGGCGCCGAAGCAGCTGTGGACGCCGCTGCCGAAGCCGAGGTGCTGGATGTCCTCGCGGTCCGGGTCGAAGCGCTCCGGGTCGGCGAAGCGCTCCGGGTCGCGGTTGCCCGCGGCCAGCACCAGCCAGATGCGGGAGCCCTTCGGGATGGTGACGCCCCGCAGTTCGATGTCGGCGATGCAGGTCCGCTGCGGGACGAGCTGCACGGGAGGCTCGTACCGCAGCAGTTCCTCCACGATCCGCACGGACAGGCCCGGGTCCTCGCGCAGCCGGTGCAGGTACTGCGGGTGGCGCAGCAGGGTGAGCATGCCGTTGGTGATCAGGTTGACGGTCGTCTCGTGGCCGGCGACGAGCAGCAGCACGGCCGTGCTGAGCACCTCCATCATGGTCATGGAGCCGTCGGGGCCGTGGCTGTTCACCAGGTCGGACAGCATGTCGTCGCGCGGCTCCTGGGCGCGCTGCTCGACCAGCCCCGCGAGATACATGCCGAGCTGCATCCGGGCCGCCTGCGCCGCCTCCGTGAACTCGGCGTCGGCCCCCTTGCGGGTGTCCGGGTCGAGGCTGGCGACCAGGGGGTCGACCCAGGCGCGGAAGCGCGGTTCGTCCTCGCGGGGCACGCCGAGCAGCCGGCAGATCACGGTGACGGGGAACGGGTAGGCGAACCGGTCGACGACGTCGATCTGCCGGTCGTCGCCGAAGCCGTCGATCAACTCCGTGACGATCTGCGCCAGTTCACCGCGCATGGCGTCGATCCGGGTGGGCCGGTGCGGCGGTCCGAAGGAGCTGCCCGCGATGCGGCGCAGCCGGTCGTGCTCCGGCGGGTCGAGCCGGATGAAGCTCGGCGGCAGTCCCGTCGCCTCCGCCCCGCCCGGCTCGTCGTCGCCCGCGGCGGCGAGGTTGGCGGCGTCGGAGCTGATCCGGGGGTCGTGCAGCAGGCTCTCGATGTCCCAGTAGGAGCTGATGACGTAGGGGCCGTGCTCCTCCTCGTGCAGGACCGGGGTCTTGCGCAGCTCCTCGTACAGCGGGTACGGGTCGGCGCGGTTGGCGTAATCGGTGATCTGGCGCAGGAGCGGGGCTCGCGTCATGTGCGGTCCTTGGGCGTGGGGTGTCGAGGCGGCCCCGGCCGTCAGTGGCGGCCGGGGGTGAAGACCAGGCGCTGGTCGGCCGGTGAGTAACCGCTGAGGGTGACGGTCGGTCCGTGGGTGGGCAGGGACGGGTCGGGGAAGTCCGCCGGCACCGGACGGCGGCCCTCGGGACGGCGGTCCACGGTCGGGTACTCGACGGGGAAGGGGGCGCCCCGCTCGATCTGCCGCTGGTAGAACTCCAGCCAGCGCGTGTTGTCGAAGCTGACGGCGGCGACGATCCGGCCCTGGTGGCCGTAGACGCCGACGAAGCGCCGCTCGGCGAGCGAACCCTGCGTGATCATGATCTGGTCGCCCATGGGCGGGACGCCGACCGACTTGATGTTCACCCCGAACTGCGAGGACCAGAAGGCGGGCACCCACAGGTGCGGGCGGCGGTCGGTGCTGGGGCTGATCATGTTGTGCGCGGCGACCTCGGCCTGCGCGACGGCGTTGCCCCAGTGTTCGAGGGAGAGGAACTGGTAGCCGAACAGGGCGTGCGGGGAGCGGGCCACGTCGCCCGCGACGAAGATGTCGTCGGTGACGATGCCGCGGAAGTCGAAGGCGCGGCAGCCGGCGTCGCAGGCGATGCCCCGGGGCCCGGCGCCGAGCCCGGACCCGGCCAGCCACTCGGTGTTGCGCCGCGCGCCCAGGGAGACGACCACGACGTCCGTCTCCACCACGGACCCGTCCGACAGGTGCGCGGTCCTGACGCGTCCGGCGGAGTCGCCCTCCAGGGCGGTCACCGTGACTCCGGTGCGCAGGTCCACGCCGTTCTCGTGGAGCAGTTCCGCCGAGACCGCGCCGATCACCCCGCCGAGGGCGCCCACGAGGGGTGCTCCGGCGCGTTCGGCGACGGTGACCGGGAGGTCCATCTCCCGGCAGGCGGAGGCGACTTCGCAGCCGGCGAAGCCGGCGCCGATGACGAACACCCGGCGAGGGCCGGCCTTCAGCCGCCGCAGCAGGGCCGCGGCGTCGTCGCGGGTGCGCAGCACGAGGACTCCGTCGAGGTCGGCCTCGGCCTCCTTGGGCCAGGGCCGGGCGCGTACGCCCGTGGCGATGAGGAGACGGTCGTACTCGACCTCGTCGCCGTCGGCGAGCCAGACCCGCTTGGCCGTCATGTCGAGCCCGGCCGCCGGGACGCCGAGGCGCCACGTGGCGTCGGTCTCGCGCCGCCGGGGCAGCTCGGTGCGGAGGGCGGAGGCCCGGCCGAGCAGGACGGCCTTGGACAGCGGCGGACGGTCGTACGGCTCGTGGGGCTCGTCGCCGATCATCGTGAGCGAACCGGTGAAGCCCTCCTCGCGCAGGGTCTCGGCGGCCCTGAGGCCGGCCAGGGAGGCGCCCACGACGACGATGCGGCCCTCGCGCCTGAGCCGCTCCACGGGGTCAGCGGCCATCGGCGCTCTCCCGGGCGGTCGCGGCGGGCCCGCCGGCCGGGGCGTCGAGGCCGTCGGCGGTGATCGCCCGCACGGGGCAGGCGGCGACGGCGCGGGCGAGCCGTTCGTGGTGTTCGCGGCCGGGCTGCGGGTCGTAGACGAGGGCCTCCTCGCCGTGCATGGTGAAGACGTCCGGCGCGAGGAACGCGCACTGGGCGTAGCCCTGGCACCTGTTGAGATCGACGACAAGCCTCATCGGCGCTCCGCCCTTCCGGCGGCCAGGTCCGTCGTGCCCACACGCTCGGCGGGGCACCTCCGGACGGCGGTCATCTCCCCCTCGCCAGGATGGGAGCTGCCCGGCGGCGGGTGCGCGCCGGGGCACGCCGATCGAGTGACGGGGGCGGCGGGCGGGTCAGGGCGCGGTACGGCGGCGGCCCGCGACCACGAGGATGTGCACGCTGAGGGCGAACGACCAGGCGGGGAAGACCAGTTCGGACCAGGGCACGTTCGGGGAGACGAAGAGGAGGACGACGGCGGTGACGGCGCCCAGGAGGGTGAGCCAGCGGGGCAGGATGCCGAGGCGGTGGCCGATCACCGACATGGAGCAGGTGAAGACGGCGGCCATGCGCATCGCGTAGCCGATCAGCAGCGTGTAGGCGAAGTGGCGGCCGAAGTCCCAGGTGGGCAGGGAGGACGGGCTGCCGGGCGGGTGGGCGGTGGCCAGCACGGCGTCGGCCGCGGCGGCGCCGCCGAACATGCTGGCGACGAAGACCAGGCCGCTGCCGAGGAGGACGGTGGCGAGGAAGCGGTCCTCGGCGTCACCGACGTGCGAGCGCACGGCGCCCACGAACCACAGGAAGAAGATCCCGGCGAACGGCACGAGCGCGAGTGCGGCGCGCACGGCGTCGCGCCGGGCGGAGTCGGTGTTGCCCGCGGTGGCGGCCTCGGGGCCCTGGGGCAGACCGAGCCGGATCAGGACGATGGCGGCCGCGAGCAGCAGCGCGAACACGATCCCGGCGAGTCCGGCGGCCCGCGGGGTCTGCAGGGCGCGCTCCTGCTGCCCGGTCGTCTGCATCCGCGGCTCGCTTCCCCTGCGACGGCTGTGTGCCACCAGCAAGCCGTGGGGAGGCGGGCGCCGCCACCGGGGGACGGCCGAACGGCAGGGGGGCCGGGGTCAGTCCTCGGTCCAGCCGTGCTTCTTCGCGAACTGCGCGAGCTCCTGGCGGATCTGGAGGATCTGCTGGCCGGTGAGGGTGGGGGCGGCGCGCAGCAGGAGTTCGGTGATCTCCGTGGTGAACTCCGCGGTCTGGAGGACGTCGCACAGCGAGTCGTCGGCGACAGTGGCGGTCGAGGAGGGGGCGAGGCGGATGGAGGACGCCTTGGGTCCCCGGTCGCCGTCCTCGATGTCGAACTCGACGACGAGTCCGGTCCGGACCATCGACTCGGGGATGAGGAGATCGTTCACATGGAGGAAGACGTCCTCGTCCCCGTGCTCGGGAGCGATGAACCCGTACCCCCGCGTGCTGTCGAACCGCACCACACGCCCTGCGACCACACCGACCCCCCAGACACCCCGGGCCACCTGCCCGAATGAAATTCGCGGGCGAGTGTACACGCCCCGGCCGCGGGAGGTCGCCCCGGCGCCGGGGCGGCGGGCGCCGTCAGGGTGCGCCGAGCTCGAACTCCGCGCGGTCCGTCGGCACGCCGTTGACCTGGAGTGCGAGCGCGTGCGGGCCGGGGTGGTAACGACGGGTGGTGATCGGGCGGAAGGAGTGCTCGCGCTCCACGGCCATCGACTCGCCGGGGGCGAGGGTGCGGGTGGTGAGCTTGAAGGTCTTGGCGCTCTGCGAACCGTTGGCCTTGTGGTGGTGGACCACGTAGTCGACCGCCAGCCGGGCGGGTTCGGCGCCGGCGTTGCGGATGGTCGCGGTGAAGCGGACGCTGCCGCCGAACGGCACCGCCTTGCGGTCGAGCAGCGGTCCCCGGATCTCCAGCGTGGCGGGGGCGAAGCCGAGCACGTCGAGCGCGCCCGGGTGGCCGCGCTTGACGAGGGTGCGCAGTCCGTGGCGCACCAGCCGCTCGGTCGTCGGGGCCGGGTCGGCGAGCCAGCGCCGGGCGGTCGCCACGACGAGGTCGGGGTGGTCGCGGCTGAGGTCGTTGAGGTGGTTGGCGACCGACCGCCGTACGTACTCGCTGTCGTCGTGGCGGAGGGCGTCGAGGACGGGGACGGTCGCGCCCTCTCGGGCGATCAGCTCGGGGACCCGGATCGACCAGGGCAGATAGGGGCGGGTGCCCTCGGAGGCCAGCCGGCGCACGTCGGCCTCGGGTGATCCGGTCCAGCCGGTGGCGATCTCCAGGGCGCGGTCGACGTCGTGCCGCAGCAGGACGCGGACGGCGAACTCCGAGGTCAGCCGCCCGGTCAGCTCGGCGAGCAGCGCCATGGCGTCGTCGAACGCCTCGGCGGTGTCCTCGGCGACGGCCTTGGTGGCGACGGCGCTGGTGACCGGCCAGATCAGCCAGCCGTCGAACGTGGGCGCCTTGTCCCTGGCGGCCCGCACGACCCGGGCCAGCTCCGCGTAGTCCCCGGGGACGTCCGTGAGCAGGGCGTCCCGCAGCAGGTCGGCGCGCTCGCGCAGGGACAGGGTGCCCAGGTCGCCGGCGGCCGCGTGCAGCGCGGGGAGGTCGGCGCCGGGGAGGGCGGTGCGGACGGCCTTGGTGAGCGAGCGTGCGGTCTGACCGTTGACGAGTTCGTCGGCGAAGGGCATACCCGCATCCTCTCAGCCACCACTGACAACCCCCTCCGCGCCGGTACCGGCCCGCTGCCGGGCGGGGCGGGCCGGATGAGAAGACGGCGGCGAATCCCGCACCGCGGCGGCCGAGGAGGCCGACCTGCCAGGGGCACGGCGGCCGAGGAGGCCGACCCCACCGGGGGCGCGGCAGCCAGGGAGACCGACCCACCAGGGGGCACGGCAGCCAGGGAGACCGACCCACCAGGGGGCACGGCAGCCAGGGAGACCGACCCACCAGGGGGCACGGCAGCCGAGGAGACCGACCCACCAGGGGGCACGGCGGCCGAGGAGGCCGACCCACCAGGGGGCACGGTCCCCGGGACGGCGGTGGGACAGGGGAGAACGGCGCGGCTCGGACGGTGGCAGCCGCCCCACCCGGATGCGCCCGGCCCCGGCACTCTGCCGGAGGGGGCGGGACGGCCCTCGCGTGGGATGCCGGAGCATCGGCGGGTCCGGCGGGTGGGGTGGTGGTCGCGGAGCGCTGCTCGGTTTCGCGATGGCCGGGTGACCTGGGGTGGGGCAGGCTGGAAGGCATGGGCCTTCCGTGGGGCGTCGGCGCTCTCCGACAGGCGTGGCGGCCGGGACAGCCGAGTCGCGCGCTGCTGCTGCTCCCCGTCGCGTTCATCGTGCTCCTGGCCATGCTGGACCTGCGCCTCCCCGAGGACATCCACCTCGGGCCCGCCCTGGTCATCGCCCCCGCGCTCACCGCGTCGTTCGCGGGCCCCCGTACGACCGCGCTGGTCGGCGTGCTCGCGGTGGCGACACAGATCGCCGTCGCCATGCTCCACGGCGGGCTGGACACCCCGAACCACGTCGTGCAGACGGTGACCCTGACCGTGCTCTCGGCGATGATCGTGGGCTACGCCGCGATCCGCGACCGGCGCCGGGCCCAGCTGGCCCGGGTCCGCTCGGTGGCCGAGGTGGCGCAGACCGTCCTGATGCGTCCGCTGCCGGAGCGCGTCGGGGAGCTGCGGATCGCCTCGCTGTACCTCGCGGCGGAGGACGAGGCGCAGATCGGCGGCGACCTCTACGCGGCCACCCGCGCCGACGGAGCCGTACGCGTGCTGATCGGCGACGTGCGCGGCAAGGGACTGCCCGCCGTCGGCGAGGCCGCGCTGCTGCTCGGCGCGTTCCGTGAGGCCGCGCACCGGCACACGCTGCCCGGTCTCGCGGTCGCCCTGGAGCAGAGCGTCTCCCGCCACTCCGCGGACCTCGGCCCGCCCGAGGAGGCCGACGAGCGCTTCACGACGGCCCTGCTGGTCGAGATCCCGGACGGCGAGCCGGTCACCCGGCTGACCAGCTGCGGTCACCCTCCGCCGCTGCTGATCGGCCCCGGGCACCCGGTGACCGTGCCGGCGGTGCATCCGTCGCCGCCGCTGGGCGTGCACAGCACGGTGCCCGCCGACTACGCCGTGGACGAGGTCGCCTTCCCGCCGGGCGACACCCTGCTGCTCTACACCGACGGGGTGATCGAGGCCCGCGACGCCCACGGCCGCTTCTATCCGCTGGCCGAACGTGTCGCCCGGTGGTCCCCGCTCACCCCCGAGGCGCTCGTGCAGCGGCTGCGGCACGACCTGCTGGCGCACTGCGGCGGGCGCCTGAACGACGACGCGGCGGTCGTCGCCGTCCACCGCGCGCCCGCGCGGGCGCACCACCACGGGCGGCGGACGGAGGACCCGGACGTACGGCTCGAACGCTGACGGGCCGGGAACCGTGACGGGTACCGGCCCCCGGGGTCACGGCTTGCGGGCCACCGCGCCGTACATCGCGATGTCCTCGTCGCGGATGCCCTCCTCGCCCTGCCCGTCCGGGTGCCACTTGTGCACCTGGACGATGCCGGGCTCGACCAGCTCCAGGCCCTCGAAGAAGGCGTGGGCCTCGTCGATGGTGCGCAGCCGCATCGGCATGTTGCGGGCCGCGTACTCGCGGGCGACGCGCCCCACCTCGTCCGGCGCGTACTCGGCGGTGCCGATCGACATGGCCAGGTAGCTGCCCGAGGGCAGCGGCTCCAGCAGCCGCCGGACCACCCCGACCGCGTCGTCCGCGTCGAGCATGAAGTGGACGATGGCGATGACGGTGAGCGCCACCGGCCGGTCGAGGTCGAGGGTGTCCCGCAGCTCGGGCGCGTCCAGGATCTGCGCCGGGTCGCGGAAGTCGGCCTCGATGTACGACGTCTTGCCCTCGGGCGTGCTGGCCAGCAGGCCCTGCGAGAGGGTGAGGACGATCGGGTCGTTGTCCACGTAGACGACCCGCGTGTCGGGGGACACCGACTGGGCGATCTCGTGGAGGTTGGGCGAGGTGGGGATGCCGGTGCCGACGTCGAGGAACTGCCGGACGCCGGCCTCCTCGGCGAGCCAGCGGACGGCCCGGTTCATCCAGTCGCGGTTCGCGCGCATGTGGATGGGGAGCGCGGGCCACTCCCTGGCCATGGCGTCGCCCGCCTCCTGATCAGCGGGGTAGTAGTCCTTTCCGCCCAGGATGTAGTCGTAGATCCGCGCGGAATGGGCGTTATTGGTGTCGATGCGGTCGGCCGGCCATCCGTTGTCGGGCAACGCCGTGTCTCCCATTCGGGTAAGAGGGTTCGGGAAGAGGAAGTTCGAGGTGGGGGGTTGGTCAAGCAAGAGTGAACGATCAGCGATAACAAACGAGTTCAGAAAAGAAAGTCTGCGACACCTTCCTTCACACCTGTGAGGAAACTGGTCATCTCACGGGGCGTGAAGACCAGCGCCGGACCGTCGGGGTCGGTCGACTGGCGCACGGCCACACGTCCGTCGGCGAGCTTCTTCACCTCCACGCAGGCGCCGCCGGCGTCGTCGCTCCACGGCTTGGCCCAGCCGCGTGCGCCCAGGTTCCGGGACGGCATGCCGTTGTGTATGTGATGGTGCACGTCAGAGCTCCTTGCGAATCGCACCGAGGAGGTCCTCGGTCTTACGGGCGGGCGCCGCCTGGGCGCCCAGCCGGTCCAGAGCCTCGCGGTACACCACGACGTCGTCGTTCTTGTCCAGGTAGACCGCGCCCACCAGGCCGTTGAGATAGACGATGTCGGGCAGTTCACGGGCCCGGAACCGGAAGAGGTGGTACGCCCCGGCGCGCATGGCCGGGTGCGGACCGTTGGCGAACGGCATGATCTGCAGGGTCACCTGCGGCAGCCGGTTCACCTCGATCAGGTGGTCGATCTGGGCGCGCATCACCCCGGGCCCGCCCACCGGCCAGCGCAGCACCGTCTCGTCCATGACCACCCACACCCGCGGCGGCGCCGGACGCGCCAGGAGTTCCTGGCGGCGCATCCGCAGCGCCACCCGCCGTTCGGTGGCCTCGGCCGAGGCGTGCGGATTGCCCGCGCCGAGCAGGGCACGGGCGTACTCCGGTGTCTGGAGCAGCCCGTGCACGAACTGGTTCTCGTAGGCGCGGATCTGCAACGCGGCCTGTTCCAGGCTCAGATACGCGGCGAACCAGTCCGGCATCACATCGCGGTAGGTGTGCCACCAGCCGCGCTTGTTGGCCTCGCGCACGGACTGGAGGAAGGTGTCGATCTCCTGCTGGTCCTTCACGCCGTACGTCTGGAGCAGCTTCTCCGCGTCCGTGAACCTCAGCCGTGCGACCTTCGCGGCCTCCATGCGGCGGATCGTGGAGTGGCTGACCCCGATCGCCGCGGCCGCCTGCTCATAGGTCAGACCGGCCCGGTTCCGCATCTCCTCCAGCTGTCTGCCGAGGATCATCCGCAGCACGGAAGGGGCGCCACCCCAGTCGGTCTCCGCGGTCACGCCATTACCCCCTCACACCAGGTTGCAGGGTCACGGTCTCATGCGATCGCTCGCGGCAGCCTCATTCGATCACGTGTTGACGGAAGCAGCATGCATGTGGCCACTTGAAAATTTCAACTTGTAGGTTGCGAGCAGTTGTTGGCAGATGCCACAGTGGACTCACTGTCCCGGCTCAGCAAACGAGCAGGCGACGAAGCCCAGTTGGGGGAGACCGGGCTGCAACAGGGCGCCCACCGGCGCGCGTTGCTGTCAGCTGCACCCGAGCGGCCGACACCCGACAACACAACCGACACCCCCCACCCCGCGAGGCCGGACGAAAGGCGTACGGCGATGGCTCCGCGCTTCCTCCCCCAGCCGCTGGACCGACTGCCCGAGGACAGATGGCCCGCTCAGCCCCTGCGGGCGGCCCGGTTCACGGCAGCCACCGACTACATCCCGTACCAGCGCGGGGGCGACGTCCCGCGCCGTACACCGGAGGCATCGGCCTCCACCACCAGACCACCCGGAGGCGAGCAAGCCGGTCGACTCCCTGGGCCCCTCGGCCCCGACCCTCTCGCCTCCGGGGCGGAACCCCCGCCCCGCAGCCGTACGTTCGACCTGCCGGCGACCCCGGCGTCGGTCGGCACGGCCCGCCGGGGCGTGCATGACCTGCTGATCGCCTGGGACACCGACGAGGAGACGCGCGACAACGCTGTCATCGTGACGTCGGAACTGGTCACCAACGCGGTCACGCACTCCGACAGCGAACGGATCGTGTGCCGGCTGCTGGCGCTGGCCGACCGGATCCGTGTCGAGGTCGAGGACCAGGACCGCTGCGGCACGCTGCCCACCCTCACGCGGCCCGAGCCGGACGTCCAGAACGGGCGCGGACTCCTCCTGGTCGAAGCACTGAGCACCGACTGGGGTGTCACCGACACCCCGCAGCGGCCCGGACGAGTCGTCTGGGCCGAGCTGGCCACGGCGGTCGCGCCGCCGCCCGCCCGGCACCCCCGGCCCACCCCCCACTCGGCCGAAGGAATCCCGACGCATGGACCTTTTCCCCCGCCCTGACCTGCCCGCGCGACGCCCCGCGCCCCCGCTCTCCGGAAACCGCGCCCCGGGCGTCCGCATGGCCGACCCGTCCTGGACCCGCACCCGGCCCAAACCGGGCACGGACCAGCCCCACGACCACTGTCCGACACCGTCGCCGTCCCTCATGTGAGACGGCGACGAGGCCCGGGCCGGGCCGGCACCGCCGACCCCTACCGACCCGACCCGGGCCTGTGTCACCCCCCTGAATCAGCCGGCCACGGGACGAACACCCCCGCCCCCGCGCGGCGCCACGGTCATCACCGGGGTCGGAGCACCGATCGCCGGGCCGGGGTGGGTGAATTGGCTGGAACTGGTCGGTGACGGGAGTGACGAGGGGTGTGGTGACGGCCTGTTCGACGAGGGCCGTACGGTACGGGGTGAACTGTCCCCGTACTGGAGGAACGCCCCCGTGACGACCAGCCGTGTCACCCTCGTGTCGCCCGCGACGAGCGAGTCCCTGCGCTCGGCGCGGTTCGACGACGACGGGCCGCTCGACGAGGGCGGCGCGGCACGGGCGCGGGCCGCCGCGGGGACGCTCCGGGCGGCCGGGCGGGTGCTGGTCTCCCCCACCGAGCGCTGCCGGCGAACGGCGTCCGCGCTGGGGCTCGACGCGGTCGGGGCACTGGAGTTGGCGGCCCTCGGCATGGGGCGCTGGCGCGGCCGTACGCTCGACGAGGTCGCCGCGGCCGAGCCCGCCGCGGTCGCCGCGTGGCTGGCCGACCCCGGGGCCGCGCCCCACGGCGGGGAGTCGGTGCGTGCGCTGTGCGCGCGGGCCCGGCGCTGGCTGGAGTCGGTGCGGGAGGCCGGGGGCGGTCATCTCGCCGTGGTGGAGCCGGAGTTCGTCCGTGCCGCGGCGGTCGTGGCCCTGGGGGCGCCCGAGGAGGCGTTCTGGCGGCTCGACGTGCCGCCGCTGACGGCGACGGCCCTCAGCGGACGGGCGGGGCGCTGGAACCTGCTCCTCGGACGGCCGCTCGGCACCCCGGACGTCTGACACGGTGTGGGCCCCTCCGGACGGATCCGGAGGGGCCCACACCCACGTGGGAGAACGGGGACCGGCCCCTACCGCGGAACCGGTGCCGCCCCGCCCGCCGGGACCCGTGCCGGGCGCGGCACCAGCAGGCGCTGGGCCAGCTCGCCGAAGACCAGGCCGAAACCGGTCCACAGGGTGAGCTGGATGGCGAGGGCCGAGACCCGGAACCGCCACAGCACGGTGGCCGGGAAGTCCGCGGGGACCTCGTCGACCGCGGGCAGGAAGGCGTAGGCGACGCCGATCACGAGGACGAAGGCGGCCACCGCGGTGACGGTGGCGTACCAGGTGCCCCACTGCGGCGCGAGCCGCCTGCCGAGGAGGGTCGCGGCCACGGCGAGCAGCACGCTCAGGAGCATCATCAGGAAGTAGAGGGTGGTCCGCCTGCCGATGGTGTCGCCGTCGCCGACGGCGGGCGGGTTGGCCGGGTACTTCAGGAACGGTACGACGTACACCGCGAGCAGTGCCGTGCCGGACAGCAGCAGGGCGGTGGCGCGCGGTCCGAACCGGCCGACGCGGCCGAGGGCGAAGCAGAAGGCGAGCGCGGCGATGCCGCCGAAGGCGACCCCGTAGAGCAGCACACCGGTGGCGAGGCCCGCGGTGGACTGGAGGGAACGGGAGACGAGTTCGACCTCGTGCTCGTGGGCGTGCGCGTGGGACTCCTCGAAGCCGATCGCCCTGTCGACGCTCGGCTCACCGAGGAAGTAGGCCGCGACCAGGGCGAGCAGACCGGCTGCGAGACCGGCCAGCATGCCCCGGACCAGGAGGTTTCTGACGGTTGCGGAGTTCATGGGGGTGCGGCGTCCCTCGCGTCAGTGGCAGGGGAAGCCGAGCAGGTGGCGGGCGTCGTGCACCCACTCGTGGACGTTCTCGCCGGAGACGAGCGAGGTGGCGCCCTGCTCGGCGCCGACGAAGTACAGCAGGACCAGCATCAGGATGCCGAAGAAGACCGCCCAGGGGACGATCGCTCCGATCGGCAGCTTGGCGGGAAGGGCGGGGGCGGTGGTTGTCGGCTGAGCGACGTGCTGCGCCATGGCAGACCTCCTCGGGAGTTCGCGTCCCATCTCGGTGGTGCACAGGACGAGGGCGGCGGGTCTGACTCGCGGGCTCCCGAGGGTGTCCCGTCCACAGTGGCGCGACCGTGCCGGATTCACACCGGCTTCCGCATGGCCTTCGTCGATATCCCTGAGACCGTACCGTGTGGCGCGACCCGGGCCAAGACCGTCCCGGTCACGGGGGCTCCGGGCGGGGGCCGCGGGTGCGGCGCCGTGGCCCGGTGGCGCGCGCCGCCCCTACGCTGGGGGCGTGGACGACGGGGAAGGTCCGGGCGCCGCGGCGTCCCGGCTGACGGGACGGCCGGTGGCCGGGGTACGGCGGTTGTCGGCGGCGCTCGCCGAAGTCGCCCTGGACGGTGGGCCGGTGGTGGTCGTCAAGCGGGCGGACGCGCCCGGCGCGGTGACCGCGGAGGCGGCCGGGCTGGACTGGCTGGCCGCCTCGGGCACGGTCCGGGTGCCCGAGGTGCACGGCCGGGACGAACGGTGGCTGGTGATCGAGCGGGTGTCCGAGGGGCGTCCCGGTCCGGAGGCGGCGGCCTCGTTCGGGCGGGCGCTGGCCGCCCTGCACGCCGCGGGCGCGCCCGCGTTCGGGTCCGCGCCGCCGGGTGGTCCGCGGGACGCGTACATCGGGCTCGCGCCCATGCGGAACGTCCCCGCCGCCGACTGGCCGGGCTGGTACGCCGAGCACCGGGTGCTGTCCTATCTGCGGCGGGCGGTCGACGACGGCACGCTGCTCGGCGCCGAGGCGGCCGTGGTCGAGCGGGTCTGCGAGCGGCTGCCGGAGCTGGCGGGTCCGGCCGAACCGCCCGCCCGGCTGCACGGCGACCTCTGGAACGGCAATGTGCTGTGGGGCGCCGACGGGGAGGTGTGGCTTATCGACCCGGCCGCGCACGGCGGACACCGGGAGACCGACCTGGCGATGCTCCGTCTGTTCGGCTGCCCGCAGTGGGACGCGGTGCTGGCCGGCTACCGGGAGGTGTCGCCGCCGGCCGACGGCTGGGCGGACCGGGTCGGCCTGCACCAGTTGTTCCCGCTGCTCGTGCACACCGTGCTGTTCGGACGCGGGTACGCCGGACGGACCCTGGCCGCGGCCGAGTCGGCCCTGCGCGGATGAGGACTGCCGGGGCCGGTCTCACGGGCCCCTAGGGCGTGTTTCGAAAGTCCCGCCTGGCCCGCGACGCCTGGCACGCACACTCGCCGCGTTGTCGGAACGCCCAAGTACATCCAGTACGAG
>NZ_JBEZXS010000085.1:0-15361 GCF_040638185.1 Streptomyces sp. NPDC026672 | reverse complement strand
TACGAGGGCGATCCTCCGCCTTGCGATTGCACGCACCAGACGCCGCGGGCCCCGCCCTCCGGGCGGACGGCGCTACTTTCGAAACACGCCCTAGTGCCGCGACAGGCAATGTTCGCCCCGTCGCGCCGCCCGGCACGCCCTCTCGCCGCACCGGCCGAAAGCCCGAGTACGCCCAGTACGACGACTTCCGGCCGGCACGCCGACAGAACGCACCGGACGCCGCTCCTTGACGGGCGAACATTGCCTGTCGCCGCACTGACCCTCCCGCCCTCGGCGGGCGGCCCGGTCCGTACCCCTCAGGCCGGGCCGGGTTCCCGCTCCGCCCGGGCACTGTCCCCGCCGTCCTCGCCGCGCGGCCGGCCGGCGGGGGCGGGCTCCGGGTCGTGGGGGCGCTCGCGTTCACGGCGGGGCAGGAGCAGCGGGGTCGCCAGGAGGAGGACTCCGGCCGCGGCGATGGCGGTGCGGGGGCCGGTGGCGGCGGCGAGCAGACCCCACAGGGCGGTCAGGACCGCGATGCCGGTGCTCGTGCTGACCGACCACGCGGACAGGGTGCGGGCGACGCACCCGGGGTCGGTGTGGTCGAGGCGGTAGGTGGCCAGGACGGGGTTGAACACGCCGATGCAGAGCAGCAGTCCGAGCTGGACGGCGATGACGAGGGCCATCCCGGGGACACCGGGGCGGACGAACGCCAGCCAGACGGGCCAGCAGGCGCGCAGCATCCCGGCGGTGCGCAGCACCCGGCGCCGCCCGTGGCGCGCCACGAGCCGGCGGGCGAGGCGGGAGCCGACGATGCCGCCGACGCAGGGGACCGCGAACACCAGGCCGTACTGCCAGGGCGCGAACCCGAGGCGGCCCAGGAGGAGAACGGCGAGCAGCGGTTCGGAGGCCATGATGAGGCCGTTGACCGCGATCACGTTGAAGAACAGCGGGCGCAGGGCGGGGCTGCTGAGGATGTGACGCCACCCTTCGAGCAGATCGCCCGCCCGCAGCCGTGTGGTGCCGGTCCGGCCGGGCTGCGGTTCGGTGCCGCCGATGGAACGGATGCCCAGGGCCGAGAGCAGATAGCTGATCGCGTCGGCCACCACGGTCGTCACCGGGCCGAACAGCCCGATCACGGCGCCGCCGAGCGGTGGTCCGAGCACCGTGGAGGTCCAGGTCGTGGACTCCAGGCGGCTGTTCGCGACGAGCAGGTCCTCCGGGGGCAGCAGCGCCTTCAGATAGGCGCCGGTGGCCGCGGTGAAGGCGATGTTGGCCGCGGCGACGACCACGGAGACGACGAGGAGCTGGACGAAGCTCAGCAGGCCGAGCGCGAAGGCGGCGGGCACGCTGAGCAGCGCGGCGAAGCGGATCAGGTCCATCGCCACCATGACCGGCCGCTTGCGGTGGAACTCCACCCACGGGCCGAGCGGCACCGCGACCACCGCGCCCACGGCCCGGCCCGCGGCGGACAGGGCCGCGACCTGGGTCGGACCGGAGTGCAGGACGGAGATCGCGATGAGGGGGAACGCGCCGAAGCCCAGCCACGTGCCGTACGAGCTGACCGCGTACGCGGCCCACAGCCGCTCGAAGCGCCTCCCCAGCGCCCGTCTCCCCGGCATGTCCACCGTGCCCCTCACCGATCCCGGACCACCACTTCTCCGACCTCCGGCATCCAAGCGAGTCTCGGGCGCCGGGATCAAACAACCGGTCGGCCAGGAAAGCACAACCGTTCGTTGTGCCGATACGGTGGGGGCCGTGGATCTTGACGCTGTGCGCACCTTCGTGGCCGCCGCGGACGCGGGCCGCTTCCAGGACGCGGCCGCCGAGCTGTCGGTCACCCAGCAGGCCGTGTCCAAGCGTGTCGCCACGCTGGAGAAGGCCCTCGGGGTGCGGCTGTTCACCCGGACCCCGCGAGGGGTACGGCTAACCGTCGACGGACAGGCGTTCCTGCCGCACGCCCGGGACCTGCTGCGGGCCGCCGAGCGGGCGGTCGCCTCCGTACGTCCCGGGCGGCGCGCGCTGCGGGTCGACGTGATCGGGCGGCGGCTGGCCCCGGCCACCCTGCTGCGGGACTTCCGCCTCGCGCACCCCGGCGTGGAGCTCGACGTCGTGACGCTCTTCGACGTGGACGCGGCCGTCGAGGCGCTGCGGTCGGGCACGATCGACGCGTCCTTCCGCGCGGTGACCATGCCCGGCAGCCGGCTCCCGGACGACATCGAGGCCGTCCGGGTCCACGACGAGCCGGTGCAGGTGCTCGTCGGGCCGCGGCACGAGTTGGCCGCCGCCCGTTCGGTCCGGCCCGCCGACCTCGCCGGGCACCGGATCTGGATGCCGGGCCTGGTCCCCGGAACCGAGTGGGCCGCCTACTACGCCGACCTCGCCGCCGCGTTCTCCCTCACCATCGAGATCACGGGGCCCGACTTCGGCACGGAGCCCCTGCTGGACACCGTCGCCGCGTCGCCCTCGCTCACGACCCTCGTCGGCGAGCGGACCCATCTGGTGTGGCCGGCCGACCAGGGTCTGCGGCGCGTCCCCCTGCACGACCCGACCCCGGTCTACCCGCACTCCCTGCTCCACCACCGCGCCAACCCCCACCCCGCCCTCGCGGCGCTCCGCGACCACCTCCGCGCCCACCGCCCGTCCGCTTCCCCCACGACGACCTGGACCCCGGACTGGGCCCGGAGTCCCGCACCGGCACGGACCGCCGACTGGGCGCTGCGCCCCGCGGTGGCCGCCGACGTCGAGACGATCGCGGAGCTGCGGGCGACGGTCCTGCGCGCGGATCTGGAACGCCTCGGGCGCTACGACGAGCACCGGGTGCGACAGCGGCTGCGGGACTCCTTCTCCCCCGAGCACACGTCGGTCGTCGTGGTCGCCGGAGAGTTCGCGGGATGTGTCACGGTGCGGCCCGCCGGGGGCCGGCAGTGGCTGGAGCACTTCTACCTGGCGCCCGAGCAGCAGGGCCGGGGGCTGGGAACGGCCGTGCTGCGCACGCTCCTCGACAGGGCCGACGCGCAGGGTACGGCCGTCGGCCTGAACGTCCTGCGGGGCAGCGCCGCCCGTCGGCTCTACGAACGCCACGGGTTCGCCGTGGAGTCCGAGGACCCGGTAGACGTCTTCATGGCACGTCCACCGGGCGCCCCGGTCCCCGGGTGAGCCGGCGTCTCGCGCACGGCCGTGCGGCGGGTCAGCCGATGTCGGTGAGGGGTGCCGTGTCGCGCTGGGACTCGACCTCCGCCAGGCGCTCGGCGAGGGCGCCCTGGAGGAAGCGGTAGGAGTCGCTGCCCAGGACCAGGCGGCGCGGGGCAGGGGTCACGTCGACGCTGTCGATGATGCGGGTGGCCATCAGGGCCGGGTCGCCGAGGGAGGGGCGGCTGCGGTCCTGGGCGCCGCGGGTCATCGCGGCCGGGGTGTCGTCGTACTCGGCCATGGGGGTGGCCATGGTCAGGCTGCCGTAGCGGAACTCGGTGCGGGCGCCGCCGGGTTCCACGATGGTGACGTCGATGCCGAACGGGGCGACGTCCCTGGCGGTGGACTCCATGAAGCCCTCGATGCCCCACTTGGTCGCGTGGTACATGCAGGCGCCGGGGTTGGTGGCCTGGCCGCCGTAGGTGGAGAGCTGGACGATCCGGCCGCCGCCCTGCGCCCGCAGGTGCGGCAGCGCGGCCCGGACCACATGGATCGAGCCGAGGAGGTTGGTGTCGACGATCCGGGTGATCTGCTCGTCGGTGACCTCCTCGGCCGCGCCGAACAGGCCGTAGCCCGCGTTGTTCACGATCACGTCGATGCGGCCGAGTTCGGTGAACGCGCGGTCCACGACCTCCTTCACGGCCGGGGTGTCGGTGACGTCCAGCCGGGCCGTCCAGAACGCGTCGCCGTACGTGGCCACCAGGTCGTCGACGGAACCGGGACGGCGGACCGTGCCGGCGACCCGGTCACCGCGCTCCAGCAGCTGTTCGGTCATCCGGCGGCCGAAACCGCTGTTCACACCGGTGATGAACCATGTGCGCCGTGTCATGTCGTGCTCCTCGCGCCGAGCGTTCGTCGAGTCGCCCCGGCCGTTCCGGGGCTCGTCACCGAGCGTCGCGCCGCGCCGGGCGGTCAGCCAGAGTCCCCGTGTTCCGGGTAGTGACAGGGCCCCCTCACCCGGCGGGACGACGACGTACCGTCGGAGCATGGACACAGCAGACGGCCACAATCCCCTCGGCGCGTTCCTGCGGGCCCGGCGTGAACTCGTCAGGCCCGAGGAGGTGGGGCTGCCCGCCTCGGGCCTGCGGCGGGTGCCGGGGCTGCGCCGCGAGGAGGTGGCGATGCTCGCGGGCATCAGCGCCGACTACTACCTCCGCCTCGAACGCGGGCGCGACCGCAATCCGTCGGTCCAGGTCCTCGACGCCCTCGCCGAGGTGCTGCGCCTGGACGCGGACAGCGCCGCCCACCTCGTGGAGCTCGCCCGCCCCAAGTCGCGCCGCCGGCCGCCCCTCCCCCGGCCGGAGCGGGTACCGGACGGCATCCTGATGCTGCTCGACACGCTCACCGTGCCCGCGTTCGTGCAGAACCGCTGCATGGACGTGCTGGCCGCCAACCGGCTGGCCGTCGCCCTGTCCCCGCACATGGCGCCGGGCGTGAACCGTCTGCGCGCCCTGTTCACGGACCCCCTGGCCCCCGAGCTGCACATGGACTGGGAGCAGGGCACGGCCGGTGTGGTCGCGCAGTTGCGCGCCGCGATCGGCGGGGAGACGGACGACCCGAGACTGACCCAGCTCGTCGGCGAGCTGTCGCTGAAGAGCGAGCGCTTCCGCCTGCTGTGGGCCCGCCACGACGTGCGCCGTTGGGAGGGCGCGGTCACCCGGCTGCGCCATCCGCAGGTCGGCGAGGTCCGGCTGCGCCGCGAGAAGCTCGCCGTCACCGGGTCCGACGGGCTGCTCCTCGTCATCCATCACGCGGAGCCGGGCACCGGTTCCGCGACGGCGCTCGCCCTGCTCGGTTCACTCGCAGCGAGCCACGACCGGGACACGTCCGACACATCCGACACCTCCGGCACATCTGCCACGTCCGACGCGTCCCGCACGGCCGGCAACGACCGCTCACGCTGAGCCGGTCCGCCGTCGACCGGCCGGCGCGGGACCGTCACCGCGGGGTGCCGTCCGCCATGTCCCGGCCGTCGGGGGGCCGTTGAGGCCCGTCGCCCGCCGTCCCCCGGCCGTGCGGGCGGCGGGCGGTGGGTTCAGCGGACGGACGGGGCGGTGGCCGGGCCCACGGTGAGCGTCACCGGGGCCGAGCGCAGCCGCTGGTGGCCGACGGTCGCCGTGGCCGTGACGGCGGCCCGCCCGACACCCACGCCGGTGACCGTCCCGTGCTCGTCGACCGTCACCACGGAGGGGTCCGAGCTGCGGTACGTCACCGTCACGGGCGTACGTGTGAGGTGGTCG
Source organism: Streptomyces sp. NPDC026672 (assembly GCF_040638185.1). Classification (NCBI taxonomy): domain Bacteria; kingdom Bacillati; phylum Actinomycetota; class Actinomycetes; order Kitasatosporales; family Streptomycetaceae; genus Streptomyces; species Streptomyces sp. NPDC026672. The sequence continues at coordinate 9,953 of NZ_JBEZXS010000085.1, read as the reverse complement.
GCGCCGAGGACCAGGTCGTCGCCGGTGACGGTGACCTCCGACGCGGGCATGTCGGCGGTGTCGACCCGCTGGTTGAAGCCCTTGTCGTACGTGTTGCCCGTGAGGGTGACGTCGTCGGCGCCGTCGAACGTGAACAGCGGCGCGGTGCTGGTCGGGGGCGGCGCGTCCGTGGTGAGGGCGGCGGTGCTCCCGACGTACAGCGGCCGGTCGGGGCCCGACAGATGCAGGCCGCCGTAGTGCCGGATGCGGTTGCCGCGGAAGGTGAGGTCGCCGACACCGCGCCCGGAGAGCACCGTGCCGGAGATCATGTTGAAGTCGTTGTCCTCGACGAGGACGTTGCGGTGCACGGGCTGTCCGGGGACGAACTGCTGGTTGGTGGGGTCGAAGGAGATGACCGGGCCGGCCGGGCGATCGAAGACGTTGCCGCGGACGACGACGTCCCGCACCGGGCCGGACTCGAACCAGGAGCGCGCGTCGTCCGAGATGTAGATGCTCGACATGCTCATGCCGTCGAAGTGGTTGTCCTCGATGCGCACGGGCCTGCGGGTGGTGACGAGGATGCCCCGGGTCGGCACGGCCCGGAAGGTGTTCCCCCTGATCTCCACGGACGGGGTGTAGGTGGTGTTCTCCGCAGCGTAGTCGCCGGGGGCGGCGAGGACCGCGTCGGGCAGGGGGCGGTCGACCGTCACGGTCATGTTCCGCAGATAGGTGTCCGGATCGGCCCCGGCGGGCACGCTCGTCCCGGTCGGTCCGTCCACCGCGACGACGGTGGCCGTCGCGCCGGGCACCGCCAGCATGGTGCGGGTGTCGACGAGTTCGATCCGGTCACCGGGGTGGTACTGCGGGAAGCCCGCCGTCTCGTTGTGCATGTACCGCAGGCTCAGCCGCCTGCTCCCGGCGTCCGCGGCGGTCACCTTGAGGTAGGTGCCGTGGACGTTGATCGGGTCGTCCTGCGGGTTGTCGAAGAGGCAGTTGGTGATGCGCACGGTGCCCTTGACGCCGGACATCTGGATGTGGTCGGCGAAGCTCGACGTGACGCGTCCGGTGCTGCGGTCGGTCCGGAAGGCGACCGAGTCGATGGTGATGTCCTCGCTGAACTGGCCGACGAGGCCGAAGCCGTGCAGGTAGCCGAGGTTCAGGTGGTCGACGGTGACACCGCTCGACTCCCAGAACAGGGCGGCCGGGGTGTCCCGGGTGGTCTCGCGCATGGCGTAGACGTAACCGTGGTCGGCGGGCGGGGTGGCGTCGGTGTAGTCGATCCTCAGCCGGTGCCGTCCCAGGTCGGTGATCCGGGCGACGTTCTCGAAGACCGGGTTGTCCGTGCGCCAGGTCCTGTCGGTCGAGGGATCGTGCACCTGGGCGTAGTTGAAGGAGTTCACCCCCGTCCAGTACGGCCGGCCGGTCACCGGGCTCCGTTCGCCGGACCACCGTACGGACGTGCCCTCCACGGCGTAGTGGTAGGTCGGGGGCACGGTGATGACGCGGTAGGCGCGGCCGGCCGTGACACCGGTCTCGGAGACCGTGATGTCGACGGTCTTGGGGGCGACCCAGTCCTGCGCGAAGTTCGTGAACCGTACGTCGGTGGAGCGGATCGCGGCGAACACGGTCTGGAACCCGTGGTCGAGGATCGTCGCGCCTCCGCCGTCGACCACGACGTCGTGCATGTCCTCGATGAGGATGCCGATGTTCTTGGTCTTGAGCGACTGGTCGGTGCCGAGGGTGTTGCTGACGTACAGCTCCCGCTTCGGCGTGTGCTCGGGATACATCTGGTAGGTGCCGGGCGCGAAGTGGATCGTGGTGGGCCGGTGGAGCTTCTTCGCGTGGGCCACGGCGGCGGCGACGGCGGCCGCGGAGTCCGACCGTCCGGTGGGGTCCGCGCCGAAGTCCGTGACCTCGACGACCGTGCGTCTGCTGTGGTCCGCCGGTGCCACACTCGGCATAGATCCGATCATTGAAGCCTCCTGCCCCTGCCCCGCATCCCTCTCCGCGGCGTCGGCGGGAGCCGTGACGCAGAGCATCACAAGTCCGCACGCTGCGACGGCCGAGGCGAAGGCCGTGGAGGGGCGGTGCGTTCGGGTGGACCTCGGATGTGTGGATCCCATGGCGTCCCTTCCTGAGAACCGTGCTGGACATCCGATCTGTTCAACGCCTTGGAAGATAGGGGCCAAGTCACCAGAAGGGCAAGGGAAGAAACAAAAACCAACACGACCGCCATACTTTGTCACTCGTTCCAGATAGGGCTAGGCTTGATTCTGGAACAGTCGACCAACATAGGCGAGCGGTGAGATGAGCGGTGAGATGAGCGGTGAAGTGATGAAGGCGGTAGGGCTCCTGCGCTACGGCGGTCCCGAGGTGTTGCGGGTCGTCGAGCGCCCGGCCCCGCACGCCGGCCCCGGCGAGGTGCGGATACGGGTGCGTGCCGCGGCCGTCAACCCGGTCGACACCCTGATCAGGACGGGTGCCTCCCTGGCCCGGCTGAGCGGCGCGGAATCGCTCGTTCCCGGTCTGGACGTCGCCGGAACGATCGACGAGGTCGGTCCCGGGACGACCACCGGTCCGGCGGTCGGGGACCGGGTGATGGCCATGGTCAACCCGACCCGGCCGGCCGGCGGCGGCTACGCGCAGTGGGTCGTCCTGCCCGAGTCCTGGGTGGTCCCGGCGCCGAAGGGCACCGATCACGCGGAGGCGGCCACCCTGCCCATGAACGGCCTCACCGCGCTGCACGGCCTCGACGGGCTCGCCCTGCCGCCCGGCGGCACCCTCGCCGTGACGGGCGCGGCGGGCGCGGTCGGCGGTTACGCCGTGCAGCTCGCCAAGGCGGCGGGCCTCCGGGTCCTGGCCGACGCCGCGCCGCGCGACACGGAACTGGTCGCCGCGCTGGGGGCGGACGATGTGCTCCCCCGGGGCCTGGACTTCGCCGCACGGGTGCGCGCCCGTGTTCCCGACGGTGTGGACGCGGTGCTCGACGCCGCCCTCCTCGGTGTTCCCGTGCTCGACGCGGTCCGCGCGGGCGGTGCGCTCGCCTTCGTGCGCACGGTGGCGGACCAGGAGGAGTTCGAGAGGGCCGCCAGGGAGCGGGGGGTGAAGCTGGTGGCGGCCTACGTCCACGAGTACGACGGGCGGCGCGACAAGCTCGACCTGCTGCGCCGGCTCGCCGAGGACGGCGCCCTGACCCCGCGTGTCGCCGGGCGCTTCACCCCCGAGGAGGCTCCCGAGACCCACCGCCGGATCGAGGCGGGCGGGGTAAGGGGCCGGTTCGTCATCGAGTTCTGACCGTCCCGCGGTGGACCGGACGTCCCGGCGGGGTCAGAACTCGCGGGCCGCCTGGTCCGTGCGCTCCGCTGCGGCCAGGAGTGCGGTCAGGGTCTTGGCGGGGAGCGGCGCCGCGGGGGTGGTGCGGAGGTCGGCCAGGGACTTCAGCTCCGGGGAGGCGTACGGGGTGAGATAGGCGATCGTGTTCGGCTCGAAGCGCCAGGAGCCGGTCAGATCGCCCGTGTCCACCGTGTCGTAGCCCAGCCGGTCGGTGAGGGCGGCCAGGGTCGCCCTCGTCTCCGGGTCGTCGCCGGCCAGCGGCAGGGCGCTGCGGTCGGACGCGCCCGCCGGGCGGGCGAGCCGGGGGATGTGGTGGTACGAGATGTTGCTGAAGACCCGCACCGTCCGGGCGTCCGGCAGCAGGCCCTGCACGTACTGGGCGATGGTGACCGAGCCGGAGTCCAGTTCGGCGATCCTGCCGTCCCGGTGCGGGTAGTAGTTCGTGATGTCCAGCACCGGCTTGCCCTGGAACAGGGCCGGGTCGAGGTCGGGCAGGTTCCCGAGCGGCGCGGCGAGCACGACGACGTCCGCCTTCGCCGCGCCGGCCGTGTCCGCAGCCGAGGCCAGGGGGCCCAGTTCGGCGACGAGGTCGGCCAGCGACTCGGGGCCGCGCCGGTTGGACAGGACGACCTCGACGCCGGCCGCCACCGCGAGCCGTGCGATCTCTCGGGCCATGAGGCCGCTGCCGATGAAGCCGAGGGTGGTCATCGTTCCTCCGGAGGAAAACAGGAAAAAAAAGGGGTGGGTCAGGGGGTGAGGGGGGTCGGTTCGGGCGCCGGTGCGGCGGTTCAGCTCCGCGGCGGCGTGACGCCGTAGGACCAGTTGTGGCCCAGCTCGCTCTCCCGCTCGCCGCTGACGGGCAGCGCGTCGAGGCGGGTGATCTCCTCGGCCGTGAGGGTGAGCGCGGCGGCGCCGGTGTTCTCCTCCAGCCGGGACACGTGCAGGGTGCCGGGGATGGGCACGACGGAGGGCGACTTGGCCAGCAGCCACGCGAGGGCGACCTGGCCGGGGGCGGCGGCGTGCGCGGCGGCGATCTCCCGCACCGTCTCGACGGCGGCGAGGTTGGCGTCGAACGCCTCCTGCGCGAACCGGGGCATCCTGCGGCGGTAGTCGTCGGCCGGCAGGTCGTCGCGGGAGGTGATGCGCCCGGTCAGCATGCCCCGGCCGAGCGGGCTGTACGGCACGAGGCCGATGCCGAGTTCGCGGCAGAGCGGGAACACCTCGGCCTCGATGTCCCGGGACCACAGCGACCACTCGGTCTGCACCGCGCTGATCGGGTGCACGGCGTGGGCGCGGCGGATCGTGTCGGGGGCGGCCTCGCTCAGGCCCAGGTGGAGCACCTTGCCCTCGCGGACCAGCTCGGCCATGGCGCCGACGGTCTCCTCGATCGGCACGTCCGGGTCGACACGGTGCTGGTAGTAGAGGTCGACGTGGTCGGTGCCCAGCCGGGAGAGGGACCGCTCGATGCGCTCGCGGACGTACTCGGGGCGGCCGTTGATGACCGGCGGGGCATCGGGGCCGAGACCGCGGACGATGCCGAACTTGGTGGCGATCCGCACCTCGTCCCGGCGTCGGCCGAGCGCCTTGCCGATCACCTCCTCGCTGTCGCGGTAGATGTCCGCGGTGTCGATCAGGGTGACACCGAGGTCGATCGCACGCTCGATGAGGGAGTCCGCGCCGGTGGTGTGCTCCTCGCTCTGCCCGTAGGGGCGGCCGAAGCTCATCGCGCCGTAGCCGACGGCGCCCACCGTCAGACCGTCGGAACCGAGGTTGCGCAGGTTGATAGGCATGACGGACAGGCTAAGTCCACAGTCGTGGACTTTCAAGTCAGTCCTTCTCTGGACATAAGCTCCCTTAAGTCAGCCCGGCCGCGAAGCTATAGTCGAGCCATGTCCACCCCGCTGCGAGACTCCCTCGTCGACCGCGAGACCTGGTTCGACGTCCCGTGCTCGGGCCGACTCGCCCTGGGGGTCGTGTCCAACCAGTCCACGTGGTTCCTGCTGCGCGAGGTCTTCTACGGAACCACCCACTTCCAGGACCTGGCACACCAGGCGCAGCTCAGTGAGCCCACCGCGGCCGCGCGGCTGCGCGACATGGTCGCCGCCGGTCTGCTCACCAAGGTCCCCTACCAGGAGCCGGGCCGGCGGGCGCGGGAGCGCTACGCGCTGACCGACCGCGGGAACCAGCTCATGACCGTGTACTTCGCGCTGATGCAGTGGGGCGACCGCCATCTGGCGCCGGACGGCGGCGCGGTCCGGCTGCGGCACGCCGACTGCGGGGCCGCCGTGCACGCGGAGCTGCACTGCAACGCCGGACACACCGTGGCCCCGGCCGACGTCGAGGTCGTACCGGGGCCCGGCTTCCCGCAGGACTCCTCAGGCGCGTGACGCCGGCGGCGCCGCCGCGTCGCTCATCGTGTTCCGGGCCGGCCGTCCCCGGCCCGGTCGTGGAGGTCCCTCATCTCGGTCACGACCCGGTCGGGGTCGTCGCGGTGGATCGAGTGGCCCGCGCCGTCGACGACCGTGAAGGAGACGGTCGGGACGTCCGTCAGCGGCGCCGCGTCGGCGGCGGCGCAGGCGGGGTCCTCGCGGGCGGGGTCGGCGCCGAGGATGCGCACGGGGACGTCGAGGGACCGCACGAGGTCGCCGAGGGCCCAGGGGACGTTGGCCCGCAGGGTGCTCTCGACGACGTGGTCGCTGACGGCCCGGTTGGCGAGGACGCGCTGCCAGGCGTCCTCCTGGTGCCAGGGGTGCTCACCGGTCATGAAGTCACGGGGCTCGGTCCGCCGGATCGACGCCCGGATCTCCCGGATCACGTCGTCGCGCGCCGACTCGGCGAGGTTGAGGACGGGGTCGACCAGCAGGACCGCACGGGTCCATCCCGGGTCCGCCGCCGCGGCGTGGACGGTGACCGCGCCGCCCAGGGAGTGCCCCACCACCATGTCCCAGCCGCCGTCGTGCGTCTCGGGCCGCAGGGCCAGGACGTCGTTGCGGTACCCCTCCAGGTCGTAGTTCAGGGTGCGCGGAGCCCGGCCGTGGCCGCGCAGGTCGGGGGCCGTCACGAGCCAGCCCTCGGCGGCGAGGGCGGAGGCGATCCGCCACCAGGTGCCGCCCGTGGAGCTGAGGCCGTGGAGCAGCAGCAGCGAACGGTCGGCATCGGGGCGGCCCCAGGTCAACAGGGGCAGCCGGACGGGGAAGTGGGGGTCGGGCGACTGGGACACGTACACACCTCGGGATCGGGACACGGGGGCGGGACGGAAGGACGGGCCGGGCCGGGCTCCTGGGGCCGGCCCGGACGACCGGGACGACCGGGACGACCTTACGAGCCCGTGTCCGCCGTGTCGGGCCCGCGGTCGCCGCGGAGCGCGGTGGCCACGACCAGGGTGCCCGCGGCGGCGAGACCCGCGCAGCACGCCAGGGAGGCACGTGCCCCCCACGCGTCCATCGCCCAGCCCAGCAGCGGCGCTCCGACGGTGGTGCCGCCGGAGTACACCAGAGAGTAGAGGCCCATCACGCGTCCCCGCATCGCGGGATCGGTGGCCATCTGCACGGTGGTGTTGGCGGTGGTGTTGAAGACGATGCTGAGCCCGCCGACCAGGACCATGACGGCCACGAAGGACGCGTAGCCCGGGGCGAGGGCGGCGACGAGTTCCGCACCGGCGAACCCGCCCGCGGCGTACAGCAGGACCCGGGGCGGCGTGTTCCCGCCGTCACGGCCTCGCCGGGCCGTCAGCAGGGCTCCGGCCACGGCCCCGACTCCCAGCGCCGTGGTCATCAGCGCGTACCGTCCCGCCGCCACGTGGAAGGTGCCGCTCGCGAAGCCGGAGAAGATGGTCGGGAAGTTGTAGCCGAAGGTGCAGACGAATCCCACCAGGGTGATGGGGCGCAGCAGTTCACCGCGCCGGCGCACGTAGCGCAGCCCCTCCCTGACCTGTCCCTTGGTCCTCGGTTTCGGTTTCTGCGCCGACTGCCGCACCGCCAGCAGGGAGGCGACGACGACGGCGTACGACGCCGCGTTCACCGCGAACGCCCAGCCGGTGCCGACGGCAGAGATGAGCACGCCCGAGACGGCCGGCCCGACGAGGCGGGCGCTCTGGAAGTTGAGGGCCCCGAGGCTGATGGCGTTGCCCAGGTGCTCGGGGCCGACGACGTCCGCGACGAAGGACTGGAGGGCCGGGTTGGAGACGGCGTTGACGGCTCCCGAGACCAGGGCCAGGCCGAAGACGAACCCGAGCGTGACGTGCCCGGTGAGGGTGGCGACGGCGAGGAGCGCGGCGCACAGGCCGAGGACGGTCTGGGCTGCCATCAGCAGCAGCCGCCTGGGGTAGCGGTCGGCCAGGGCACCGCCGAACAGGCCGAGGACCAGGATGGGCAGGAACTGGAGGGCCGAGGTGATGCCGACGTTCAGGGCGCGGCCGGTCAGCTGGAGGACGAGCCAGTCCTGCGCCACGAACTGGACCCACGTGCCCGTGTTGGAGACGAGCTGCCCGAAGAAGAAGTAGCGGTAGTCGCGTACGCGCAGGGCCGCGAACGCGCCCGCTCTCCGCTGTCCTGGGGCTCCGTCCTGCGGGCTCTTCGCGGGTGTCGGTTTCACCGTCATGCAGATGTGCTCCGTCGTGTTGCCGTGGTGGCGATGACAAGGAGGTAGGCCAGACCCTCCAATCGGCGGCGCACCCGGCGCACGGCGAGCGGCGCGAAACCGGCTTCCGTGAGCAGGGCCCGCGCCTCGGGTTCGGTGAACCAGCGGGAGAGCCTGCCGTCGTCGGCCCGGTTGAGGCGGCCCTCCGGGTTCTCCCGTGCCGTGGTGAAGAGGCTGATCGCGAGCAGGCCGCCCGGGTGCAGGTGCCCGCGCACGGCGGCGAGGTACTCGTCGTAGCGTTCCGCGTCCTGGTGGTGGAGCACCCCGTTGTCGACGGCGGCGTGGAACTTCTCCTCCGCGGGCAGCAGGGTGATGTCCCCCAGGAAGAAGGTCACCCGGTCCTGCCAGCGGGTCCCGAGGGCGTCCCAGTCGGGCAGCCGGACCAGGTCGGTGGCGGTCACCCGGTGTCCCGCGGTGAGCAGGGCGACGGTGTCGGGGCCGCGTCCGGCGCCGATGTCGAGGACCCTGCTGCCGGGGGCCAGTCGCGGCAGCAGCATGGGGACGAGTTCCCGCATGGCGGACTCGGTGCTCCACGAGTCCTGGCCGTCCCTGTACCGCTGCGCGAACGCCGCGTACAGCACGTCGCCGTAGTCGGTGTCGGTGTCACGGGTCATGAGTGCTGCTCCAGGGTCGGTGTGTCCGTCTCCGGTTCGACGAGCACGCGCACCCGGGCGTGTGCGGTGTCGGCCGCGTGGCGGGCGGCCCGCGCGTCGGCGGCGGCGCTGATGATGAAGCCGAGGCGGTCCCGGTTGTCCCTCGGCGGGCGTACGCGTTGTCCGTCCGTGGTCTGCAGGACGACGGCGCGCACGCCGTCCACGGCCCGTGCCTCCTCGACGTCGATGCCGCGCAGCCGGCCGGCACAGGGGGCGGTGATGGACCTGATGCAGCCGGTCCCGGTGGTGACGGGCGCGGGCGGGAGGCCGCCGAGGGCCACCTCGATCAGATCCTGGTGGACGGGGCGGGCCAGCACCCCGTTCATCATGGCGGGCACGAGTCCGCCGATGAGACGTCCGTTGACCTCGATGATCCGTGGTCCTTCGGGGCCGAGGACCAGTTCGGTGTGGGAGAAGGAGCGGCGCAGTCCGAGGGCGTCGAGGGCGGCGGTGCAGACGCGGGCGACCTCCTCGGTGACGGAGGGCGGGAGGTCGGCGGGGAAGCAGCCGCCCATCTCCACGGTGGAGGTGCCCTCGGCGTGGTGGCGGTCGACGCACCCGTACACCAGGTGCTGTCCCCGTACGGTCGCGACCTCGCAGCTGAGGAGGGGGCCGGGGACGTAACGCTCCACCAGGATCAGGCCGCTGCTGACGAATCCGCGGCCGTAGCCGCGGCTGGAGACGATCGCCTCGGCCAGCGTGCGGACCTCCTGCGGTGTCCTGGCCACGCCGACGTGGATGGAGCTGAAGCCGTCGGCGGGTTTGACGACGACGGGGGTGCCGATCGTCCCGGCCGCGGCCACCGCCTCGTCGGGGGTGCGGGCGGGGGCGAAGTGCGGCTGCGGCACCTTCGCGTCGCGCAGGGCCCGGCGCATGAGGTGCTTGTCGCGCAGCCGCGCCACGGCCTCGGGGTCCTCGGCGGCGATCCCGAAGCGGGTGGCCGCGCGGGTCGTGGGCAGCAGGTGCGCGTCGCTGAGGGTGAGCACGCCGTCGACCGGGACCTCGGCGTGCAGTTCCCGCAGGGCGTCGAGGATCGCGTCCTCGTCGGTGGTGCGGACGCCGGCCCTGACGCGGGCGGCCGACCTGATCGCCTCGTCGGCGCCGCTGGAGACCAGATAGGGCCGCACGTCGTGCGCCATGAAGGTGACCTGGTGGCCGACCGACTCCGCGACGCGGACCACGTCGAGGCCGGCCGTGGGGGTGGATTCCACGAGGACGAGATGCGCCATGTCCGGACGGTGCCTTTCGTGGGGGTGGTGGGGACGGGTGGGGTGGGGTGCCGGCGCGGGGCGGGCCCCGGGGGGGGGGGGGCGGTGCGCGGGGGTGGGGGGGGGGGTGGCCCGGGGGCGG
>NZ_JBEZXS010000084.1:0-15413 GCF_040638185.1 Streptomyces sp. NPDC026672 | reverse complement strand
CGGCGGTGCGTCGGTTGCGGGCGACGTAGCGGTCACACGGTCCTCCCAGAGCTCGGCCGCCGACATGTGCACGGCGTTCGTCCACTTCGCCCAGCCTGCGGACCGGCCCCGGCAGCCGCCACCACAACGCCGCCGAATGATCCCGCCGCCCTGAAAGCACCCGCACCTCCCAGAGAGGCACTGCGGCGACGCCCGGCTCGCACCGCGGTACGGAACGGGCCGCCTGCCGTCATTCCCGATATGGTTTACAGCAGGTGTGCCGGGAAGTCTGGTCGGCGGACGTCTTCCGCTGCCCGGAGCCCCCGATGCGCCTCTTCCGCTCGTGTTTCCCCCGACTCCCCCGCCGATCCGTCTCACGCGACCGTTCGACGCGTGAGGTCATTCGACTGCGCGGTGAGCTCGACGCCCGCAGCGCTCGGGCGACCGGTTTGCGCCTGGTCCGGCTGATCGACGCGGGACCGCAAGTCCTGGAGATCGATCTCGGCGAGGTGACGTACCTCAGTCCGGACGGCTGCAGAGCGCTGTTCGTCGCACTGCGTGCTGCGCGCGCCCGCGACACCCGGGTGGTCGTCACTCACGCCGACGAGCGGGCCCGGTTGGTCCTGGACCAGATCGGTCTCGCCCGTGTGCTGGCGGCCCAGTCGGGCGGTGGTACCTGATCGGCGTGCTCAGGCCGTCCCGGTCGGACGGTCCTCCGGGGCGTCGCCTGCGGGTGGCCGGGGCAGACCGCCCATCTCCAGGGTGAAGGGCACAGGATCACTGCCGGATCCCCGGACCATCTCGTGCATCTCCCACCCCGCCGAGCCGTTCCTGACGAACTCGGCCACGGTGGTGGCGGTGGAGTCGGCGACCTGGATGAAGTCGTCGGCCAGCAGTTCGGTGTAGCGCTGGACGACCGATACTCCGGCGTTGTGGATGTCGCCGAAGGTCCGGCGTCCGCCGTCCTGGTGGATGACCACTCCCACCACGACCCGCCCGAAGGCGGCGGCGAGACGGTCCAACTCCAGCACCATCACCTCGACATAGCCGAAGCCCTGGCCGGTCTGGCTGTGCCGGGTCATGTTGATCGTGCCGTCGGGTGACCTGCTGTCGTAATGGACGATGTACACAGGCTGCCCGTGGGGATCGTCCGCGGAGTAGGTCGCGGCAACGATGTCGAGATGCCGGGCAGGTTCCCCGAGAGGACTCGGGTCCCATTTCAGCCGTACCTCGACCTTGCCGAGTCCCCCGCCGGAACTGCTCACCGGTTGTCGCCTCCCCGCACCGGACCGCTGAGGGCCCGGTCGGCCCCCACCGTGAAGTATGGCCTTCGACCAGCGAATTGATGCTTCCTTCACGTCCTTCTCAGCGAGCGGGGCGGAAGGGTGGGACAGGGGCGCCCAAGATGGTGTTCAGGTTGGGTATGTTTCTCCCTGATGGCCTGGCGCGCTGGGCGGGCCGAGTAGGAACCTGGGGACGGGGACGTTTCGGGAAGACGGGAGCCGGCCGTGCGCGCACGTGATCTGGCGGTGGAGTACCGGTCGGTGAGCGTCGAGAGCGACGTCCTGGAGGCGGCGCGGCTGATGGCCGAACACAAGTTGCCGGCGCTGCTCGTGCTCGACGAGCGCGGGGAACCGAAGGCGATCCTGCCGGCCTCCCAGATGGTCAGACTGATGGTCCCGGCGTATGTCGTCGAGGATCCCGCGCTGGCGGCGGTGGTTGACGAGCAGCACGCCGACCGGCTCTGCCAGGCGCTGGCGGGACGCCGGGTCGGCGACTGCCTGTCGAGTACGGCATCCGCGCCGCCGATCGCCGACCCGGACGACACCGCGCTGGAGGTCGCCGCGCTGATGGCGCGGGCACGCAGCCCCCTGGTAGCCGTGGCCACGAAGGACAAGGCCGGCACTCGTCTGCTCGGGGTCGTCACCGCCTCGCGCCTGCTGCACGAGCTCCTGGGCAAGGCGGGCGCGGCGAGTACGCCGCCCGCCTGAGCGATCTCGCCGGCACCGGCTCAGGCGAGGGCGAAGTACCGCAGCCACAGGTACAGGGCGCTGATCACCACGGTCGCGGTCGTGACGACGAGGCCGTACTTGGTGAACTGCCAGAAGGAGATGGGCTGCCTGTTGCGTTCGGCGATGCCGAGGACGACGACGTTGGCGCTGGCACCGATCGCTGTGGCGTTGCCGCCCAGGTCTGCGCCCAGGGCCAGCGCCCACCACAGCACGTGGTGGCCGCCGACCGCGCCGCCCATGGCCTTGACCAGATCGGCGGTGATGGGCGCCATGGTGGCCACGTAGGGGATGTTGTCGACGACTCCGGACAGCACCGACGAGCCGCCCAGCAGGATGAGCGTGGCACCGAGTTCCCGGCCGCCGGTGGCGTCCGCCAAGGCGCGGGACAGGTCGCCGATGACCCCGGTCTCGATCAGGGCACCGACCATGACGAACAGGCCGGCGAAAAAAGCGAGGGTGGGCCACTCCACCTCGCCCAGGACATCCCGGGTGTCCACCTTCGACACGGCGACCAGCAGACCCGCGCCGAGCAGGGCGACCACGCTCGGCTCGTAGTGCAGCACCGGGTGCAGGACGAAGCCGGCGACGACGAGCACCAGGACGGCCAGCCCCTGCCACAGCAGCCTCGGATCGCGGATGGCCTCACGTTCCGTCAGTGTCATGACCTGTGCGGCGCGCTCCTCGTCGTACACGAACGCCTTGCGGAACATCACCCGGCACAGCACCAGCAGCACCACCGTCAGTACGGCGGCGGCCGGGGCTAGGTGGACCAGGAAGTCGTTGAAGGTCAGTCCGGCGCGGCTGGCGATGATGATGTTGGGTGGGTCGCCGACGAGGGTCGCGATGCCGCCGATGTTGGAGGCGAACACCTCGGCGATCAGGAATGGCGCTGCGGCCAAGGTGAGACGCTCACACACCAGCAGGGTGACCGGGGCGACCAGCAGCACCGTGGTGACGTTGTCGAGGAGCGCGGACGCCGTCGCTGTGATGAGTATCAGCATCGCCATCACCCGGAAGGGCCTGCCACGGGCTCGCTTGACCGACCAGATCGCCAGGTATTCGAACAGGCCGGTCTGCCGCAGCACGCCAACGATCGCCATCATCCCGAGTAGCAGGAAGATCACGTTCCAGTCGACGCCGGTGTGCTCGGAGTAGAACGCCGCCTTGTCGTCAGTGGCGTTGATCACGAGCATCAGTCCGGCGCCGCCGAGCGCTGCGGCCGTGCGGTGCACGCGCTCACTGATGATCAGTACGTACACGCCCGCGAACACGATCACGGCCGCCCAGCTCTGCCAATCGCTCATACGGCGGTCTTTCTCCCCACCTCGGCCTGCGGTTCTGCGGGGCCGGGCCCGCCGTCCGGGATACCGACCAAGTCTTCGACGTCGAACATGCGGGCGATTGGTACGTCGGTGCTGGAGTGCGCCACGATCGAGAAGGCGATACACACGGCAATCAGCGTGTACGCGTCCTGGGCGTGTGGGATGCCCGACTGGAGCACCAGTAGCCCGTACACCACCGAGGCGAAGCCCTTGGGCCCGAACCACGCGGCGGTGATCTTCTCCCGCCGCTCGAACCGGGCGCCGGTCAGTGAGATCAGCAATGATGCCGGGCGGATCAGTACGATCGCCAGCACCACCGCCAGGTATCCCTGCCACGGCAGGTCTCCGAACAGTCCCGGCGTCAGCAGCGCTCCGAACACCAGCAGCGCGGCGAACTTCGCCAACTCCGCCAGTGCCTCGCCCAGCGGCTCGAACGCCTCCTTCGCCTCCGGGGAGACAGCGGCGAGCACGGCGCCCGCGGAGAACGCGGCCAGATAGGGATTGGCATGGGTGAGGTGACACAAACCGTACAGGATGACGCCGGTGGCCAGCGGCAGCAGCGGCTGCAGCTTCGGCTCGGCGCCCAGCAGCCGGAACCGTGCAAGACCATTGACGAGCAGCGGGAGCAGCACGCCGAAGACCAGGCCGAGGGCCAGTTCCAGAGTGATCCGCCCGATCGACGCCGCGTCCGTGCGACCGGCGGTGGTGGGGCCGGCAGCGGTGATCAGGAGCAGCACGACGGGCAGGGCGAGGCCGTCGTTGACGCCGCTCTCGACGTTGAGGAGTTCGCGCAACTTGGCCGGGACCTCCTTGCGGCCCACGATCGCCGAAGCGAACACCGGGTCGGTCGGCGCCAGCACCGCGCCCACCAGGAAGGAAGTCGTCCAGTCCAGACCCACCAGCCAGTGGGTCACCAGTGCCATGAAGACGAGCGCCAGCGGCATCCCCAGCCCCAGTGCGCGGGCTGGATTGCGCCAGTTGGTCCGCAGCTTGCGGAAGGAGACGTGCTGGCCGTCGGTGAACAGCACCGCGAACAGCGCCAGGTCGGCGGTGGCCGACACGATCCCGCTGTCCGGCGTGATGTGGATCAGCCCGAGGAAACCGTCGCTGACCAGCGCGCCGCCGACGAGGAAGAGGAGGGAGGTGGACAGCACGGTGCGGGCGGCGAGCCCGGAGAACAGCACCGCGATCAGCAGCGCCACACCGAAGACAGCGACGAGTACCACCGGTCACACCCCGATCGGAAGAGAAAACACCTCTGCTCGCCGACCAGGCTTCCCGGCACACCGCTGGGAACCCTATCTGTTCTTGATGCGTCTTTGACAGAACGCATACGCGCACCGTCGCGGACGCCAGGTTGCCGGTGCCCGGCAACGGGCATCGCGCGCGGGGTTACGTGACAGCTCTCGGCGTCCGGCCGACGGCCGCGCCGGCTGCCACGGGGATGGTGAGGATCATGGTGAGCCCGCCGCCCCGGGTTTCCTCGGCCACGAGAGTGCCGCCCATGGCCTTGGCGAAGCCGCGGGCGACCGCGAGGCCGAATCCCACCCGGTGCCGCGCGGAGCGTCACCATGGCGCTGGAAGGGCTCGAAGACACGCTCCTTGGCATCGTCGGGTACGCCTGGGCCACGGTCCACGACCCGGGCCTCGACGCGTTCGGCAATGGCGTCGGCCTGGACCAGGACGGGTCCGCCGTCGGGACTGTGCTCGGAAGCCGGCGCATCGGCGTCTACAGGTCGGTCGTGCGCATGTGGGAACCGGTTCCAGTAGGCCCTCGCCGTTCGACACCGGTCCCGACACACCAGCGCGCCGTCCCGCCGCCACGATCAGTACGGCGGCGACGGGAACCAGGAAGGACGTCATGTCTTCTCATCCCGCACGGCCGGGTACCGGGTACCGGGGGCGGCAGCCCGGTCGATCGCCGTCTCCACGGCCGCGATCCGGTCGGCGAGCAGTCCGAGGGCGGAGACCGCACGCGTGAACGGCTCGCTCCCCGAACCTCCGAGGGACTGGTTACGGACGTACGCGGCTTTCACCTCGGTCCACCGCACGGCCTGCTCGGCGGTCAACGTGCCGCGCAACTCGGCCAGTTTCAGTAGGTTGGCCTCGGCATCATCGGTGAGGGTCCGGGCGTCCGCAGTGTAGTGGTCGTGGAGGAGAGCGGCGAGTTCGGCTTGGTCCATGACCGGCTGGATGCGCTGGACGATCCTGTTCATGGTGCGGTAGGAGCCCTGGAGCCGGAAGGGCGGTTCGGTGCGGGTGACGTCAAGCTGGGCGGCCGAGGCAACGTAGGCGGCGTTGACCGCGAGGACCGTCTCCCGCACGGTCAGCAGATGGCGCAGCACCGCCAGGATCCGCTCCAGCTCGGTAGACGGGTACGGGTGGAGGAGTCGGTCCGCGCGGGCTGTGGAGTCGCCCGCCGCCAGGCGGACCAACAGGTCGAGGTCGGTGCGGTCACGGCCGGCGAGCGGTACGAGGACGGGATGGGCAGTCAGGGCGTTCTCGACAAAACTGAGGGCGAAGGCGTCCTCCTTGCCCGCCAGGACATCGCCGAGGCTCCACACGTCGGCGCGGTTGGCAAGCATGTCGGGGACCCGGAACCGGCCGCCGGACGCAGTGTAGGGGTTTCCCGCCATGCAGACGGCGAAGCGCTTGCCCCTGAGGTCGTAGGTGTGCGGCTTGCCGTCCCGTGCGCCCTCGATGCGGCGGGTGGCGTCGCACAGCGGGATGAACCTCTGCAGCAGTTCGGGTGAGGTGTGCTGGATGTCGTCCAGGTAGAGGAGGGTGTTGTTGCCGGCCGCCAGCGCGAAGTTGATCTTCTCGACCTCTCGGCGGGCGGTGACGTTCGGGGCCTCGGCGGGATCGAGCGAGGTGATCGCGTGCCCGAGCGCCGGGCCGTTGACCTTGACCAGCATCAAGCCGAGACGGTCGGCTACATACTCGACGAGGGACGTCTTGCCGTAACCGGGCGGGGAGACGAGCAAGAGAAGACCGCCGGTGTCGGTGTGCTTCGTCCCGCCGGTGGTGCCGAGCTGCTTGGCGAGGCTGTCCCCGATCAGCGGCAGGTAGACCTCGTCGACAAGCCGGTTGCGGACGAACGCCGTCATCACCCGCGGCCGATGCTCGTCCAGCCGGATCCGCGTACGCTCGGCGGCCACCAGTGCGGTGCGGCGCCGCTGGTAGGCGCGGTGCGCGGGGATCTCGTGGGTGCGGAACCACCGCGTACGGGCGAGGAGTTCGTCGATCCGGACTGTGAGCATACAGCGGCTGATGCGCGGGTGGCTGCCCAGCAGCCCTTCGACGGTCTCGGACAGCGGTGCGTCGAATTCGTACCGGGGCAGATCCGGGCAGAGCTCGGCCGCCACCGCCTCCTCCAGGTCGCCAGGGGCGATGTCCACCCCGGTCGCCGTGGTGTACGACGTCAGCCATGCCTCGACGAGCTGCCGGCGGTCGGCCAGGGCACCGAGGGCAGTGAGGTCGTCGTCGTACGCCGAAGTGCCCACGGTCCGGCGGAACTTGTCGAGGAACGTGCGAGAACCGGCGCTGATGACGAACCCGACGGGAGCGGTGGTGAGTTCCTCGAAGAGGTAGTCGGCTGCGGCGTTCGCGGTCGGGCCGCCGATGGCCGCCGCGAGATCCCGTTGCAGGTCGCTAATGTCCGGGGCAAGGCCGAAGGTGGCGCGGGCGCGGGCCAGGGAGGTGACACGGCGGGTCCAGGTCGTGCGCTCGTCGGCGGTGTTGCCGTGTGCCCAGAACAGCTGGGCGGCGGCGCGGGCGGCGGACTGGTGGCGGAGCGGGCCCGCTGCCTCGTGCAGACGCAGCAGGGCCGTGAGGATCAGCACGGCGTCGTGGTCGTGTACGCCCCGCTCGTACCCCTCGTCGTGGGCCGCCTCCGCCGTACGCCGGACCAGGTCGGGCAGGTCGGCCTCCGAGAGCGCCGCCGGGCCGTGTTCGTCCAGCATCCGGGCTGCGAGGTGTTCGGCGCGGTAGACGTCCGGCGATTCCGAGGGCAGCGGCCGCTCCCAGTAGGGGCGGGTGGCCGCGAAATCCGGGTCGGTGACCGGCGCGCGGTAGTCGGTGCCGGTCACGGCGAAGGCGAGGCCGTCTCCGTACGGGACCAGGGCGAGGTCCAGGGGCTGGGTGTTGACGATGAAACGGTGGGTGCCGAGGCGGAGCGTACGGCCGTCTTCGGTGTACAGGTCGCCGCGGTCGCGCAGGGCGCGCAGGGCCTCCTGGTACGCGGCCCTGAGACGGCCGTCGAGCCCCTCCGCCCGTACATGGTCGCCGAGTTCGCGCAGTTCGCCGATGGTGCGGCGGACCTTGGCGGGCAGCGGGTCAGAGGTGAAGTACGTGGTGACGGCGTCCGTGTCCGCGAGGGTCGCGGAGCGCCGGGTCACCGTCCCGAGGACACGGGCGGCGGAGTCGGCGAGGCGTTCGGCACGGCGGGCGCGGGAGTCGGCGAGGGTCTGCTTGCGGGCGGCGAACGCCTCGTGCACCTCGTCGCGCTTGTCGGCCAACGTGCCGAGAAAGTCGTCGAACTCGGCGAACCGGGACTCCAGATCCTCGATCCGGACGAGGACCTGGGCCAGCTGCTCGTCGCATGTCTCGGGACTGTCGGCGGCGGCGAGCGCGCCGGTGACGGTCCGGCCGAGCAGGTCGGACTCCGCGGCGAACGCGGCGCGTCCCTCGCGGTCGAGGAGGTCACGGCGGCGGCCGTCGAGGGTGGCGCGGGCGCGGTTGAGACCGCCGAGGACCTCTGTGATCCGTTCCAGGACGGCGGTACGGACCGTGGCGTCGCCGATGTCGAGTCCGGCGACGGCCTCGGTCACCGTGCGCAGCCCGTCGGCGATTTCGTCGAGGCGTGCGGAGACCGGCTCTGCCTCGGTGACGGTGGTGATGACACCGGCGTCGGCGGTGAGCCGCTCGACGTCCGTCCGGTGCCCGGCGAAGGCGTCCTCACGGGCGAGGTGGGTGACAGCCCGCTGCCCGAAAGCGGCAAGGTCGGCCGCGGTGGAGGTGGCCAGTTCGTCGATGCGGGCGGTGTCCGCGTACTGCATGTCCTTGAGCGTGAGCAGGTGCCCCTGGGCGTGCCGGAGTTCGGTCAGGCCGGTGACCCAGGCTGCGGCGCCGCGCGGGACCTCGCCGCGCAGGCGTCGTACCACTGCGGCGATCCGCGCGTCGGCCTCGGTGAGCGCGGCGGCGGCCTGCCGGGTGAGGGCATGGGCGGTCGCGAACTCGGTCAGCACCTGTTCGGCCGTGGCACGGACCTGTGTGAGCGGCTCGTGCAGGTCACATAGTCCGGGGTCGCCCAGCCAGTGGTGGCTGTCGGCCGCACGCACGCACGCGACGGCCAGCGCCTCGTACACCTCGCTCGTCGGTGTCGACTCGGCGACGGCGCGCGTGATGGACAGGCAGTCGGAGATGCCGCGTACCAGGCCGGTGTTGCCAACCCGGGCGAGCGGACCGGCGCCGAGGGGCTGCATTGCCGCATGAGTGTCAGAAACGTACGGAGAGGTCCACAGCTGGAGCGAGTGCACCCGCCGGGCCTCGTTGATGCCGGCGTGCAGGACCGTCAGCGTGCCGTCCTCGAACAGCGCCCAGCCTTGACAGGACAGCGGCGCGGCGACCTCCTTGCGGATCGTGTTGTACGGCAGCAACAGGCTGCGGCCCGTCACCCGCGCGTGGAAGGCGTACAGCACGTCCTCGCCGTTCGGGGAGCGGACCTCGCGCTCGAACTCCAGGTCCGCGATGTCGAGGTCGTACGTCCTGTGGGCGCCCGCGGCCAGGCAGTAGCCCCCGGGGAAGACAATGCCTTGGTCTTCGGGCAGGCGGCGGCAGGCCCTGCCGATGCCGTCCAGGCGGACGACGGTCCTGGTCAGCGTGTTGAACACCAGGTGACGGTGGGTGTCCTCCTTGTAGGGGCGGATCCGCAGCAGGACCAGCGTGCCCACGCGGGCGTAGGAAACATCCGCGTCGGCCAGGGACTGCAGCGGCTCGTCGACCGCCTCGGAGTAGACGCCCTCGCCCGTCCCAGTGTCGTTCTCGACCTTGACGGTCAGCCTTCCGCCGGCGGTCCCGACGAATACCTCGCCCTCGACGCGGATGTGTGCGTGACGGCCCAGGACGTGGTCCTCGCGGGTCGTCTCGATCCACTCGATGTCGACGGAGGGCGCCAGGACGTGGTCGCGGTCGCCGCGCGCGTCCACGAACGCCGCCCGGCCGTCATCGGTGAGCACCCAGCGCAGGACGCGGATGTCGACAGCCTGCTCACCGATCTGGAAGACGGCGAGCAGCGTGCCGTCCACCCGGTGAAGTCGGAGCAGCCGGGCCTGGCGGTAGTAACGGTGGAGGTCGGCGATCTCACGGACAAACGCGGGATCGTCGAGCAGGCCGGGCACGGCGTCGTCGGGCAACCGGTTCAGGTCCCGGCCATAAAGCGCAAGAACGTCACCGGCCGCGCTCCCGGGCCCGGGGTCGTGGCCGAGGAGGAGGGTGTCGCCGACAGTGGCGAGGCCCCGGGGTACGCTGGCATGCTCGGTGCGCAGCATTCCGGTGCCGGAGAGTTCGAGGCGCGTCGAGCCGAACTCCGCGGCGCGGCGGGCGTTCAGGGCCTCGGCGCGACGGGCGAGCTCCGCAGCCTGGTCGGTGAGCCGGGCGCGCAGCACCTCGTAGGCACCGGTGTCCGGCATGTCGATACCTGAAGCCTGGTATGTCCCGGTGTCCTGGCCGGTGGTCATGGATCCCTCTCAGCAGGTCGAAGAAGAAACATGGTCCGGAGCCGCCATCCCCTGCACGGCGGCTCCGGACCACGGCCGGTCAGACTCTGGCACTGCCGTCGAGGGCAGCGAGGGACGTGTCAGCGAGACCCAGCTCGCCTGCCGTGTCCAGCAGTTGCTGGAGCTGCCCGGTGTTCGCGGCGCCCGACCTCATGAGCTTCGTCAGCAGCGCGGACACGGTCAGGTCCCGGATGCCGGCCGTGGGGACCGATCCAAGGACACGGCCGAGGTCGTCGGGGAAGCTCGCGGTGCCGTCGAGCCAGGGCCCGGCAAGCGCCTGGGCGGTGCCGGAGTTCTGGACGAAACCGTCGACGCTCTTGCCGAGCGAGATCGCGGAGACGAGCCGGTCGAAAAAGAGGGACTCGCCGCCCACGATGTCGATGTCGGCGTTCTCCAGCCCTGTGGCCAGCACCGTAGCCTGCGCCTCGGCGATCTGCCGCTGCGCGTCGAGCCCGGCGAGGCGCACGGCCTTCTCCGCATCCAGGCGCAACCGGTACTCCTCATGGCCGCGCGAGGCGTCGTCCAGAGCGGCCATCGCAGCAGCTTTCTCGGTGAGGCCGGCGGCCTCCGCCTTCAACTTCTCGCCGACGCCCTCGGCCTCGGCGAGTGCCTTCGCCCGGTGGCCCTCCGCCTCTGCCCGCAGCCGCGCCTCGGACGCGGCGGCCTCCGCCCGTCCGGCCTTCTCGATGACCTCGGCCTCCTTGTCGCGGACCTGCACGGCAGCCAACCCCTCGGCGGCGGCCTCGGCCCGGACACCCTCGGCGAGGCGCAGCTTGGCCTGAGCGTCCAGATCGGCAGTCTTCAACCGGGCTTCTGCGAGAGTGAGTTCCTGCGCAGCGCGGTGCACGGCGGCCTGCTCGCCGGCCTCCGCCGCCTTGATGTCCTTGACCAGCTTCTCCTGCGCCTCGGCCTCGGCGGCGATGACGACCGCCTGCCGCTCCCGCTCGGCCTCCTCCACAGCCCGCAACTTCTTGATGGCCTCCTCCTGCTCGGCGACCGTGCGGTCCACGGCCACCCGCTCCCGGACGACCTCCGCGATCTCACGCTTCTCCGCCTCGACCTCCTTGTCGGCGGCGATCCGCGTCAGCTCGGACTCCCGCTCCCTGGCGATGACCTCAAGGATGCGGTCCTTCTCGATACGCTCGTTCTCGACGGCGATGACCCGCTCGCGGTTCTTCGCGGCGACGGCGACCTCCCGGGCCTGGTTCTCCCGCTGGATACCGAGCAGTTCCTCGGTCTTCAGGAAGGCGCCCTGCGATCGCAGCCGCTCCTCCTCCACCACTCGCGCCGTCTCGGCCTCCTCGCGGGCCCGAGCGGTCTCGATCTCCCGCTTCTGCTTGATCTCCGCGTCCGTCTGCCGACGCTCCAGCTCCAGGATGGCCTCTCGGGCGTCGACGTTCTGCCGGGTGATCTCCTTCTCCTCTGTGCGCTGGGCCTCGTTGGTGCGTACGTGCTCGACGGCCGTCAGTTCAGTGATCTTCCGGATGCCCTGGGCGTCCAGGACGTTCGCCGGGTCGAGCTGGGACAGCGGCGTCTGTTCCAGATAGTCGATCGCCGCGTCCTCCAAGTGGTAGCCGTTGAGGTCGACACCGATCAACTCGATGATCTGATAGCGGAGTTCCTCACGCTTGGTGTACAGGTCGGTGAAGTCCAGCTGCTTGCCCACGGTCTTCAGCGCCTCGGAGAACTTCGCATGGAACAGTTCCTGAAGCGTCTTCTGGTCACTGGCTCTGGCGGTGCCGACGGCCTGGGCGACCTTGACGACGTCCTGGGTGGTCTTGTTGACCTTCACGAAGAACGAGATCCGGATGTCGGCTCGGATGTTGTCCCGGCAGATCAGCCCGTCCCGGCCGGCCCGGGTGATCTCGATGGTCTTCACCGAGATGTCCATCATCTCGGCCTTGTGCAGCACCGGCAGCACGACCTGCCCGGTGAACGTCACGTCGACCCTGCGCAGCTTGGAGACGATCAGCGCCTTGCCCTGCTCCACCTTGCGGAACAGCAGTGAGACAACGGCGACGGCGAGCAGGCAGACGGCAACGAGCACGCCGATGCCCATGGTCATGGGAGTCATGGCATACGTCCTTGAGGCGTAAAGGAGTTCGAGCGTTCCGGAGCGAAGGAGAAAAAGAGGGAGGAGGGAGCGTGACGGGGCATGGATCAGGCTGCGCGGTCCCACTGCGCACACGAAGTCGCCAAGCGTTCGTCCGGGTCGTCCAGTTCATCCGGGAAGGACCGGCGCAGCGGTGAGAACAACCACGGCCGGGACACTCGGGGGGGCTCGTCGTCGAGGCTGCCGACGTCGGCCGGACGCCCAGAAGTCAGCCGTCGGGAGAACACCACCGCCACCAGGACCGGGATGGAGAGGATGGCTGGCAGGCCAGCGGGTACCACCAGAAACGTCCGCATACCCCGCGCCCCCTCTCGGCCCGCGCCGCTCGTGTCCGTGGGGACGCGGTTCAAATTCGCATTCCGGTGCGAGCACCTGCCGGTCTCCGGCACCGGAACCTCCGCGGTTCTCCCCGCGAGCCATGCTCCTCGACCCGAGGAGCTCCACGCATTGCCGGTGTCCGGCAGTATTCATTAAGGTCTGTATGCCGGTGACCGCCAAGAAGCCGTCAGCGGCTCGTCAAGATTTCGGGGGACGCCGTGACGAAACAACAGATACCTGCGCAGTACCTCGACGGCTACGACCGCATACTGGCCGAGGTCTCCGCCACCGGCCGACGCCTCACCCGGGACGAGATCGCCTCGCGTCGTGCCCTGGGCGAACAGGCCGCCGAGGCCGGCCACGGACTACGCGGGCTGATCAGCGCACACCTCTCCGCGGCCCGCACGGCCTGGCCGGCCTCCACCGGCTCCGCCGACGAGGCGCTCGCCGCCGTTCAGCAGGTCGTCGACGCGTTCGCGGAGGGCTTCGAACGCGCCCAACTACTCGCCGTACGCCAGGAGGAGGCGGCCCGCCGGGAGTTCATCGACGACCTCCTGTACGGCCGCAGCAACCTGGGCCACCTCTCCGAACGCGCCGAACGCTTCGGCTTGCGCCTGTCCCACGCCCACGCGGTCGCCGTCGCCCAGGGGGCCACCGCCTACGGCGAGGGCGACCCGGTTCCGCGGCGGGTGGAGCAGGCCGTCATCACCCGGTTCGGTGACCGCAGTGTCCTGCTCACCACCAAGGACGGCCGATTGCTCTGCATCGCGCCCGGCCACCAGGCCGATGTCCTCACTCACTTCGCCAAACAGGCCCATGCCGCCACCGACGGCGGCCGGGTCGCCATCGGCCGCCCCCAGCCCGGCCCCAGCGGGGTCGTCCAGTCCTACGAAGAGGCACTCAACGCGCTCGAACTGGCCGAGCGCCTCGACCTCGACGAACCGGTCCTGCGCGCCGCCGACCTGCTGGTCTACCCCGTCCTCACCCGCGACCGGCAGGCCATGGCCGACCTCGTCCAGGGCACCCTGGGCCCACTCGTCACGGCCCGCGGCGGCGCCGAGCCCCTCCTCGACACCCTCACCGCCTACTTCGGCTCCGGCTGTGTGGCCACCGAGGCGGCCCGGCGTCTCTCCCTGAGCGTGCGCGCCCTGACATACCGCCTGGAACGCATCCACAAACTCACCGGGGCGAACCCCGCCGACCCGACCCATCGGTACATGCTCCAGACAGCAGTCATCGGGGCACGGCTGCTTGACTGGCCCGCCACCGACATATGACGCCGTGAGCGCCGGAGGAACAAGAGATGGAGACCTCAGTCGGTGGCTGCGCCGCCACCCTGCCCACCCAGGTTCTCGGCGAGCTGAAGGGTGTTGCAGAAGGCAATGGACTGGGCATCTCCGTTGTATGACTGGGGTGTTGAGGGCCGAGCGGTTGTAGATGGAGACGTTCACGGGCTGCGAAGTGACCAGTTTGGCCGGCTGCTGAATGCGGTGCGGGAACGCGGTGGAGAGGGTTGCGGCTGGGGTCATCCATGGCGGCTGCCGTTGGCCGAGCGGGTGCTGCCGGTGGCCGTGTACCACCGCACGAATCTCACGATCCGGCGGCTCGCCCCACTGTTCGGTGTCTCGCCCGCGACCGTGTGCCGGGTTGTCCAGCGGCTCGGCCCGCTGCTCACGCTCGAGCCGGCCCGCACCTCCCAGGAAGCAGTCGAACGGCTGCGGATCGTCGGCGGCACCCTCATCCCAGTCCGCGACCGCAAGGCCGGAGCACCCTCGCACAACTACCGATTCTCGGCGAACGTGCAGGTCATCGTAGATGCGGAGACCCGCCTGGTGGTAACGACCGCCCGCCCGGTGCCCGGCAACACGGCGGACGTGAAAGCGTGGCGTGAGTCCGGCCTGGCCGCGCGCTGCGAGGGCGTGACCGTCCTGGGTGACGGCGCCTACATCAACACCGGCCTGATCGTCCCCCACCGCAAGGTCCGCGCCATATCGAGCACACCTTCTCCCGCATGAAGAACCACAAGATCCTCCGCGAATGCCGGCAACGCGGCAACGGCCTCCACCACGCCGTCCAGGCCGTCGCCCGCATGCACAACCTCACCCTGGCCACATGACCGACCACGCCCGAACACCGCTTCAACCTGCAAAAACACGGCCTTCTGCAACACCCTTTAGTACAGAACCGGGCCTCACGCGCATCGCCGTCCAGGGCAGCCAGAGCCGCGTCCATGCACCGTTCAACATTGACAGACGCGCCTGCATGATCCGCCGGAACAGACCGCGAGGTCCTTCCAATGGATCTGCGAAGGCAGCCTGCCCAACCAGCTCGTCCTGATTGAGCCAGGAGGCATGCGCGAGGTCCAGCACGGGTAGCCGACCAGCCACTCCTTGGCGTGTCCTGTGGTGTGCGGGTAGCCGTCGACAAGCACGACGTAGATCTCCTTGTCGGGCTCAACGACCACGTCAACCGAGTGAGGTAAGGCGGTGAAGATGACGGGGCGTTGCGGGAGATGTTCTGGGTAAGGATCTCACCGTCGTTCACGTCCAGTGCTGCAACGAGGAACACAGTGCCGTATTGGCAGTACTCGAACTCCTGCCGGGCGTGCCGACCCGGGACGGCAGGGCGGCCGATGTACTTGCGTGAGCGGGCCGCGATCGCAGTCTCCTCGCCATTGGAGAAGACCACCGCGCCCTCGAGCCGATCGCATTACAGATCGCAGATATCCCTGACCCACTCCCAGATCTCAGGGTGTCACGACAGGAGAGCCAGCCACGCTCCCAATGCGGCTTGAGGCATTAGAAGCTGTTGTCTTTTCGGGCGTGATCGGTGCGTTTCCGCTGGTCGGGGATAGCAGTGGTGATTCCGTGGGAGTCGTGACCTGTCGGGTCGT
>NZ_JBEZXS010000083.1:0-15939 GCF_040638185.1 Streptomyces sp. NPDC026672 | reverse complement strand
CGCTACGAGCGCGACCGGCCCGGCGAACTGGTCCACGTCGACGTCAAGAAACTCGGCCGGATCCCCGACGGCGGCGGCCACAAAGTCCTGGGCCGACAGGCCGGCCGGGCCCGGCGAAGCAGCGTGGGCTTCGACTACGTCCACTCCGCCGTCGACGACCACACCCGCCTCGCCTACAGCGAGATCCACGGCGACGAGAAAGCCGCCACCTGCGCAGGCTTCCTGCGCCGGGCCGCGGCCTTCTTCCACACCTGCGGCATCGACCGCATCGAGCGGGTCCTGACCGACAACGCCTGGCCCTACCGCAAGAGCCTCGCCTGGCAGCAGGCCCTGGCCGACCTCGGCGCGGCCGGCAAACTCACCCGCGCCTACCGGCCGCAGACCAACGGCAAGGTCGAACGCTTCAACCGCACCCTGCTCGACGAATGGGCCTACGTCCGGCCCTACACCAGCAACGACGAACGCACCGCAGCCCTGACAGACTTCCTGCACACCTACAACCACCACCGCTGCCACACCACACTCGAAGGCCAGCCACCCATCAGCCGTGTGAACAACGCTTCAGGTCAATACACCTAGTCCGCCGGATCCTGTGACGCGCCGGTTCCGGAGACCGAGCCGCCGAGGTCGTTGACCACCACCCGGGCCCCGGCCCTGGCCATCTGCATCGCGTACTCCCGGCCGAGGCCGCGTGCCGCGCCGGTCACGACGGCGACGCGGCCCTCCAGCATTCCCATGGTTTCTCCTGTCCTCATGACGTGTTCAACCGGTGGTGCCGATGGCGGCGCGCAGCGTGCGGATCTCGCGGGGTGCGTTCCAGCCCAGGGCGGCGGTGATCCTGCCGTCGCGCCGCTGGACCAGGACGAACCGGTCGTCACCGGCCGCCCCGTGGGCGAAGTCCGGTTCGATGGAGGCGTCCCAGGTGCCGTATGCCTGGATCCTCACGTGGTACTGGTCGGTCCAGAAGTACGGGACGGGAGCGAACGGGCGGCCGCGGCCTAGCAGGGTGCGGGCGGCCGCGGCGGCGTGCTCGGTCGCGTTCATCCGGTGTTCCAGGCGGATCCGCCGTCCCAGGTCCGGATGGAGCCAGGCGGCGACATCGCCGGCGGCTACGATGCCGGGCGCCGCCCGGCAGTACGCGTCGCACTCGACGCCGTCGCCGAGCGGGAGACCGCTGCCCTCCAGCCAGCCGGTGGCCGGTACGGCTCCCGCCGCGACCAGCACGGCCGCGGTGGGGATCACGGAACCGTCGGTCAGCTCCACGGCGGTCACGTGGTCGGTGCCGTGCAGCTCGCGCACTGCGGTGCCCATCCGCAGGTCGACACCGGCCTCGGTGTGCAGGTGGCGGAGCCGTTCCGCGACGAGGGGGCCGAGCGGGCGGATCATGGGGGCCGGCTGGAGATCGACCAGGGTCACGGCGAGACCCAGTTCCCGGGCGACAGCGGCGGCCTCGGCGCCGAGGAAGCCCGCTCCGACGACGACGAGGGAGCCCGAGGCCAGCATCCCGGCCCGCAGGGCTTCGGCGTCGTCCAGGGTGCGCAGGACGTGCACACCCGCGAGCCCCCTGGAGAACGGCAGCGTCCGGGAGGCGACGCCGGTGGCGATGACGAGGCCGTCGTAGCCCAGGTGGGAGCCGTCGCCGAGGGTGACCCGGCGGCGCTCCGGGTCCAGGACCGTCGCGCGAGAGCCGAGGCGCCAGGTCACGCCGTCCGGGCGGGGAATCGCGAGTTTTTCGGCGTCCCAGGCCCCGGTGAGGAACTGCTTCGACAGCGGAGGGCGGTCGTACGGGACGCGGTCTTCTGCACCCACCACGGTCAGGGTGCCGTCGAAGCCCTCGGAGCGCAGGGTCCGGGCCGCCGCGACACCTGCGGCGGAGGCGCCGACGACCACGATCTCGCGCACTACCGCTCCTCGATCGCGATGGCCAGGGCCGGGCAGATCACGCCGGCCTGCCGTACGTCGTCGTGGTGGGCGGCGTCAGGCCGCTGTTCGAGGAGGACCACGATGCCGTCCTCGTCACGCTGGTCGAACACGTCGGGGGCGACGAGCACGCACTGCCCGGATCCCACGCACTTGTCCTGGTCGACGGTCACCTTCATGGTGCTGTTCCTCTCGTTCGGTTCGGGCGTTTTCCCGTTCACCAGGTGACGGGGAGGCTGTGCACGCCGTAGACGAACATGTCGTCCTTGAAGGCGACCTCCTCGAAGGGCACCGCGAGGCGCAGCCCCGGCAGTCGGCGGTAGAGGGTGCCGTAGACCACCTGGAGTTCGACCCGGGCGAGCGGCTGGCCGAGGCACTGGTGGATGCCGTAGCCGAAGGCGACGTGGTGGCGGGCGGGCCGGGTGACGTCGAGCCCGTCCGGGTCGCCCTCGAACGCACCGGCGTCGCGGTTGGCGGCGTTGAGTGCGATGATCACCCCTTCGCCGGCGGCGATCCGACGGCCGCCCAGCTCCAGGTCCTCGACGGCGACGCGACGGCGTCCCACGTGGACGATGGTGAGGTAGCGCAGGAGTTCCTCGACCGCGTCGGCGACCAGGTCCGGGTCGCCGGAGTCGCGGACGGCGGCCAGTTGGGCGGGATTGTGCAGGAGGGCGAGCGTGCCGAGGGCGATCATGTTCGCGGTGGTCTCGTGGCCCGCGAAGAGCAGGAAGCGCCCCATGTCGGAGACCTCGTCCAGGGTGAGCGTGCCGGAGGGGACGTGGTCGGTGATCAACCGGCTCAGCAGGTCGTCCGCCGGGGCCTGGGCCTTCCTGCGCACGAGGGCGTCGAGGTAGCCGGACAGGTCGGCCAGGGCGCTCGCGCGCTCGGCGGCGTCCGTGGTCACCGACACCAGCAGGCGACTGCGGTCCTGGAAGAACTCGTGGTCCTCGTACGGCACACCGAGCAGTTCGCAGATGACCAGCGACGGCACGGGGAGGGCGAAGTCGCGGACCAGGTCCGCGGTCCCGCCCCGGGAGACCATGTCGTTGATCAGGCCGTCCACGATGAGCTGGATGCCCGGGCGCAGGGCTTCCATACGGCGGACCATGAAGCTCCTGGTCAGAAGCCTGCGGCGGGCGTCGTGCCCGGGGTTGTCCAGGGTGGTCAGGGTGGGGGTGCGACGCACTCCGCCTCGGGAGGCGGCGGTTTGATGCGGATAGCCCGGGAGCGTGTCGTCGGAGCTGAGCCGCGGGTCGGACAGCGCCTGGCGTGCCTCGGCGTAGCCGGTGACGAGCCAGGGGGTGCTGCCGTCCCAGATCCGCACCCGGTCGACCGGGGCGGCCGCGGTGAGCTGGGGGCCGGGATCGAACGGGCAGGTGGTGGAGTGGGCGTAGGAGTAGTCGGGGATCGCTTCGGTCATCGGTGCACCTTTCACGACGGGCGGTTGCCGCGTCACTGGTCGACGATCTCGGTGGCGAGGGGCTTTTCTCGGACGGCGAGGATGAGCAGGGCCCCGGCCAGGGCGGCCGCCGCGCTGATACCGAAGACCAGCGCGACGCCGCTGCTGTAGCCGGCGGCGGCAGCGGCAGGCCCGGGGCCGTGGGTGGCGGCGTGCCTGCGGGCGGTGAGTACGGCGCCGAGTGCGCTGATGCCGACCGCGCCCCCGAGGGACCGCAGGAACGTCACCGTTGCCGAGGCGCTGCCGGTGTCCTTGGGCGCGACGCTGTTCTGCACCGCAAGGACGAGGTTCTGCATGGTGGCCCCGGTACCGAATCCGCACAGCACCATCGCGACGGCCAGCAGCGCGTACGGCGTGGTGACGCGCACCGTCGCGAGCAGGAGCAGCCCGGCCACGAGCGATGCCGCCGCTCCCACCAGGTACGGCTTCCACCGGCCGGTCCGGGAGATCCAGCGGCCGACCAGCATGGATGCCGCGGCCATGCTCAGGATGAGCGGGAAGGACAGGAGTCCGGACATGACGGGCGACACCCCGCGGGCGATCTGGAAGTAGGGCGCCAGGAACACCGTCACGGCATAGAGCGCGGAGCCGTAGAAGACGCTCGCCAGCGATGCCATCACCATGGTGCGATCGCGGAACAGGCCGAGTGGGACCACGGGTTCGGCCGCGCGGGACTCGACAACGGCGGCCAGCGCCAGCATCACGATCCCGGCCGGCACGAGGAGGGCGGTCCACAGCGAGCCCCAGGCGAACTCCTGCCCGCCGAGCGACACCCACACCAGCAGGTCGGTGATGCCGCCGACCAGCAGCGCGGCGCCGGCGTAATCGATCCGGATCTCCCGCTCGCGCACCGGGACACGCAGGGTGCGCTCGACGACGACCAGGGCCAGCGCCGCAAACGGCACCCCGATCCAGAAACACCAGCGCCAGCCCAGGCCGCCGGCGTCCACCAGGAGTCCGCCGACCAGCGGTCCGATCACGGTGGCCAGCGCGAAGACCGCGCCGAACCAGCCGTTGTACCGGCCGCGTTCGCGTGCCGGGACGATCCTGGCCATCACCACTTGCGTGAGGATCATCACTCCGCCGGCGCCGACACCCTGAAGCGTCCGGCCGGCGATCAGCACCCCCGCGTCCGGCGCGAGCGCCGCCGCCACGGACCCGGCGAGGAACACCGCCACGGACAGCGACACCAGCCGCCGCGGGTCCGTCAGATCGGCCAGCTTGCCCCACAGTGGCGTGGCGGCCGTCTGGGCCAGCAGCGTGGACGTCACCACCCAGGTGTACGTCGCCTGCCCGGCGCCCAGGTCCTCGGTGATCCGAGGCAGGGCGTTGGTGACGATCGTGGACGACAGCATCGAGACGAACGTCGCGACGAAGAGTCCTGAGATCCCCAGGAGCACCCCGCGGTGCAGCTCCGCCGACGTCGGCGCACCGGGGTCCGACACTCCCCCGGGGTCCGCGCCGACTCGGTCCACCAGGTCGCCGCCGCCACGGGCTTCTTCCTCCGACCCCGAAGATTCGCTCATGCCGACGACCGTACATTGTTTGCCTTCTGCACGCAAAGGATTAAATGCTTGCTGACTGCATGGAATGCGATCGGCGGGCCCGCGGTGATGTGTTGGGGAATTCGGGAAGCACCGCCCTGGTCCTGGAGGCGCCGTGAGGCGCCCATCACATTGCCGGTTCGGCCGTGAACTGTTCGGACCGCCCGTCCGTCCGGCAAGACAACCGCCGAGAACCGTGTTCGGGCCTCCGGCAGCAGTCCGTCGTCCGATTCCTGGGCAGAACTTGGGAAGAACCATGGTCAACACCACCTCCCTCCACGAACGTGGTCCAGCGCTTTCCGCCTGCCGGCAGGCACTCGAGAAGGCGACCGTCGGCCGGGGCGGCTTCGTGGTGGTCCACGGCGAGGCGGGGACGGGCAAGACCGCACTGCTCGGCAGCGTGGCCGAGCAAGCCCGTGCCTTGGGCTTCCTTGTGGCGCAGGTCCGGGCCAGTCACGCTGCGCATCATGTGCAGGACAACATCGCGCGAAGGCTCCTGGGCTCACTGATCGCAGCCCTGCCGGAGGAAGCGCGTCAGGCGTTGCCGTTCGACCTGCCGGGCACCGCGGAGAAGGCCGGAACGAATCCGCCGCAGGCTCCCCACGCCCTGGTTCCGGTGACCCATCGGCTGGTGTCCGCCATCGGCCCAAGGCCCATGGTGCTCGTGGTCGACAACTTGCACTGGTTGGACCGCGGTTCCATGGTCTGGCTCAATATGCTCCTCGAAAGCCTGAGCATGTTGCCGTTGGTGGTTGTCGGCTCCGTCTGCGACGGTGTTCCGGGCACCGCTCCCGATCTCCTGGAGGAGCTGGTCAGCGGCGGCTCCCGGGTCGTTGAACTCCGTCCCCTCGGCGAAGAGGCCGTCGGAGCCCTGCTCGCCGACGCCTTGGGCGAACCACGCGACACCGAGTTCGTGAGGGCGGCGATGCGGGTAACCGCCGGGAACCCCTTGCTTCTGCGAACCCTCACACGGCTTCTCGACGACCGTGACATCTCCGCCGACGCCACGTCGGCCCCTGCGCTCGAAAAACTTTCGGCGGACATCCTCGCGGTGTCCATGAGGGTACGTACGCGCCGGATCTCGGACGACGCGTACTCGATCCTGCGAATCGTGGCGGCTCTGGACGGGGACGCCACACTCAGCGCTGTCGCCCACATCGTCGGCCTGGACCTGGCAACGGTCACCGAGAGCTGTCACGCGATGCGGAAGATGGGTTTCCTCTCCTTCACCGGCGACACCATGGCCCTGACACAGCCCCTGGTACGCAACTCCGTGCTGAGTGAGTGCTCCCCCGCCGTCCTGGAAGCAGCGCACGCTCAGGCCGCGAGCCTGCTGCACCGGCAAGGCGCCGCGGTCACCACCGTGGCACGGCATATCGTCGAGACCCGCCAGCCCCTGGCCGCAACCTGGGTCGTGGACACGCTCCTGAGCGCCGCTCACGAAGCCGCGGAGCACGACCTGACGCATCTTCATGTGTCCTGTCTGAGAAGGGTGTTGATCGAGGAGGCCATGCCGGACGAGGTCCGGGCGCGAGCATTTGTGGACCTCGCGTCCGCCTTGGCGCCCCGCGACATGGCCGAAGCCCTCGGCCATCTGCGCCATGCGTGGGAACTGTCACCGCAAGCGGCATGCGAGTCCGTGGGCATCGACCTGTTCGTCCTGCTCGCGCTCGCCGGGTGCGAGGAGGAGCTGACGCGGATCTACCTACGGTCCGACCCCACCCGCCGGTCGACCCTGGCCAGGTTGCTGCGCCTGCTGTATCGGCCGGGCCACGGTGAGCCGAGCCGGTGGGAACCCGGGGAGGAATCCGTCCCGCGGTATCCAGGGCATGTGCTTTCGCTGGCGTACGAAGCGTGGGAGGGGACGGTCACGGGCCGTGTCTCCGCCGAGGCCGCCGTCGCACTCGCGCAACAGGTCCTCGCCACCCCCCTGGGCCGCGGCGCGGGACGGCTGGTCGTCCAGTTGGCGGTGGTGAAGGTGCTCATCGCCGCGGGCCGACTGCGCCTGGCCCTGCGCCACGGCGAGGCGCTTCGGAGCGCCGCCGAGAGCCAGGACGTCAAGCCGTTGCAGGCGGCGGCCTCGAACGCCCTCGCCCACGTCCGCCATCGGATGGGAGAACTCGGCAAGGCGCAGGCGCACATCGGGGAAGGGCTGGCCGCGGTGAGGGAATGGGATCACACGCGCGTCACCGTACTGGAGGGCAAACTCACCACCCAGGCCGTGCAACTGCATCTGGCGACGGCCGCCACGGACGACGCCTGGGCGATGTTGCGGACGCTGGAGGCCCAGTGCGCGGTCTCACCGACCTCCGAGACATTGGGGCTCCACGCCAAGGCCAGGGGCCTGCTCCGCATGGAGACGGGTGACGCCCACGGCGCGGTGGTGGACCTGGAGAGGGCGGAGGGTGCCCTGGGGAGCGTACTCAACCGGGCTCTGCTCGATTGGCGTCTGGTCAAGGCCGTTGCCCTGAGCAGCATCGGCCGGACGGACGACGCCGCCGACGAGATCCGCGAACACATGGCATCGGCCCGCCGATGGGGCGCCCCCGGCCCACTGGCAGCAGGCATTCTGTCCCAGATGTCCATGACCGGGACGGCGAATGCCATGGCCCGCCTTGACGAGCTGACGGACCTCGTACACGGCAGCGATGATCGCCTGATGCTCGTGCGCGTGCTGTTCGAGCGGGGGAAAGCACTGCGCGACGCAGGGCAGACCGGTGCGGCGAGACGGGCTCTGCGGGAGGCGTACGAGCACTCGACCACGATCGGTGATCCGCAGCTCGGACGAGCCATCGGACGCGAGATCGCGGCGGCGGGGGGACGAGTGCCTCGCCCCCGGCCCACGGGAGGGGCGGACAGTCTGACGAAGTCGGAGCGCCGGGTTGCCGTCCTTGCCGCGCAGGGCAAGAAGAACCGGGAGATCGCGGGGCTTCTCTTTCTGCAGCAGCGGACCGTGGAGATCCATCTGACGCACGCCTACCGGAAGCTGGGCATCGAGGGCAGAGGCGGTCTGTCCGCAGCGCTCCAACGCGACGCCTGACTCACCGGTGACCGCGGGAGGCGCCGCGCGTCCTCGCCCACCACACCGGACTCCATGGACCCAGCCTTCCAGCGGGCATCGAGTTGCTTGACGGAGGGTTCTCCGTTACGTTGTGAATGCGTAACGGAGAACCCTCCGTCAAGAGCGCTGCCC
This sequence comes from Streptomyces sp. NPDC026672, assembly GCF_040638185.1. NCBI lineage: Bacteria > Bacillati > Actinomycetota > Actinomycetes > Kitasatosporales > Streptomycetaceae > Streptomyces > Streptomyces sp. NPDC026672. The sequence continues at coordinate 7,823 of NZ_JBEZXS010000083.1, read as the reverse complement.
GCCGTTCGAAGGAGTCACCCATGAGCAAGGTCAACCCCAACCAGCATCCGATCGGCTCGGGCTTCACCGCCGCGAGCACCGCGCTCGACGTGGTGGCGGACATCGACCTGACAGGCAAGGTCGCCGTCGTCACGGGTGGACACTCCGGTGTCGGCCTGGAGACCACGCGTGCGCTGCGCGCGGCGGGCGCTCACGTCATCGTTCCTGTCCGCGATGTCGAGAAGGGACGTGGGCGTGTCGCGGACATCGAGGGCGTGGAGGTCGACCAGCTCGACCTCGCCGGCCCTGACTCGATCGACGCGTTCGCGGAGCGGTTCCTCGCCTCGGCTCGGCCGCTGCACATCCTGGTGAACAGCGCCGGGATCATGGGCGTCGACCTGGCCCGCGACTCACGCGGTTACGAGTCGCACTTCGCGACCAATCACGTCGGCCACTTCCAGCTCGTGAAGCGGCTGTGGCCGGCCCTGAGGGCGGCGAACGGGGCGCGCGTCGTGAACGTCTCGGCGTGGGCCCACCGCATGTCGCCGGTCGTGTTCGACGATCTGGCCTTCGAGAACCGCGAGTACAACTGGGTCCTCGGCTACGGGCAGTCCAAGGCCGCCAACATCCTGCACGCCGTCGGCATCACCGCCCGTGGCAAGGCCGACGGCATCGAGGCATTCGCCTGCCACCCCGGCAGCATCCCCGGCACGGACCTTTCGGGCTGGGCCACGCCGGAGATGCACCGCGAGATGGGCAATGCCGACGAGAACGGCAACTGGATCATCGACCCGGACAAGGGCAAGAAGACCCCCCAGCAGGGCGCCTCGACCCAGACCTGGCTCGCCACCGCACCCCGTCTGACGGGCCTCGGCGGCACGTACGGCGAGAACACCGAGCTTTCCCCGCTGGTGGAGACGCCGGACGCGGACGCGCTGCATGCGCTGATGGTGAGCGGCGAGACCCCCGTGGGTGTCGTTCCGCATGCCGTCGACACGGAGATCGCCGAACGGCTCTGGGCCGTGAGCGAAGAACTCATCACCCGGTAACAACGGCGTCGGCGTTCGCCGCTCCATCCTCGCGGCGAGCGTCACATCCGAACGACACGAAGGATCAAGACCATGACCGACACCCGATTCGCGGGCAAGACCGTCGTCATCACCGGAGGCGGCTCCGGCATCGGACTGGCGACCGCGCGCCGCGTGGCCGCCGAGGGCGGCGAAGTCACCATCATCGGCAGCACCCGGGCACGACTCGACGGTGCCGTCGAAGCACTGCGCGCCGAGATCCCCGGCAGCAGCATCCACACCGCCGTCGTCGACGTCGCGGACGAGTACGCCTTCGCCGCCGCGATCCACGCCACCCACGAGCGCGCCGGCCGCCTCGACGCCCTGTTCAACAACGCCGGTTACGAAGGCCCCCTCGTACGACTCCACGAGTACACGACCGAGGACTTCCGACGCGTGGTGAACGTCAACCTCATGGGGACGTTCTACGGCATGAAGCACGCGCTGCCCATCATGGCCGGGCAGGGCGGCGGCGTCATCGTCAACAACTCCTCGGTCGGCGGCATCCGCGGCTTCGCCACCCGCAGCGCCTACTCGGCCACCAAGCACGGCATCATCGGCCTCAGCCGCACCGCCGGAGCCGAATACGGCAAGGACGGGGTCTCGGTGATCGCCATCGCCCCCGGGGCGTTCACGACACCGATGTCGGACGCCTCCATCCGGAGCGTCGCCGGCGCGGACTCCGACAAGTTCAAGGCCGCTGCCGCGGCGGGCAATCCGATGCGCCGATTCGGCGAGGTCGACGAGGCCGCGGCTCTCGTCGCGTTCCTCATGTCGGGCGAGGCGCCGTACATCAACGGCACTGTGATCACCATCGACGGCGGCCAGACCGAGGCCTTCGGGTGACGGGGAATCCGCAGCAGACGCGCATCGGTGTCATCGGCGCCACCGGGCACGCCGGCCGGCTCATCACCGAGGAGGCGATGCGCCGGGGGCACGCCGTCACCGCGATCGTGCGAGATCCGTCCCGTCTCACCTCGGCGGTGCCCTCGGTCCAGCGTGACGTCCTCGAACTCGGACGGCAGGACATCGCCGGTCTCGACGTGCTCGTCAACGCCTTCGGCGTACCCGTCGAGCGGACACGGGCCCACCTGCCCGTGACCCGGCACCTGATCGACGTGCTCACCCGGACGCCCACTCGTCTGATCGTCGTCGGCAGCGGCGGCCATCTGTTCACCGACGACACGCGCACCAGGCGCTACTGGCAGAACATGCCGGAAGGGCCGCTGCGCGACGCCTCCCGTGTTCTCCAACACGCCTTCGAGACGCTGCGCGACTCCGAGCACGTCCGATGGACGTATCTGGCGCCCCCCATCGACTTCGTCAAGGACGGCGCGCGAACGGGCCGGTACCGCACCGGCACGGACATCGTCCTCACCGACGCGCGCGGACGAAGCCGCATCGGCTACGCCGACTACGCGATCGCGGCAGTCGACGAAGCCGAAACTCCCGGCCACGAAGGCGAGATGTTCACCGTGGCCGACGCCTGACCAAGACACGAGATCGGCCAGAGTGCCACGTAGGCCCCGCAGGACCGCGGTGTGGGGGCCTCGGTCGCATCGGGCGCCATTCCAAGGCCGGCCGGCACTGATGTGTTCACCGGTGTCCCGGAAGCGGCCGAAGTCTTCGCCGTACGGGCACAGCCCGCCAGGTCATGTCTCCCGACCCCGATTGACAAACGGACAGCGTGTCCATATCGTCGGCCACTAAGCGGACAGCGTGCCCGCTTATTGTTTCCGCAGCTCAGCGCTGCTTTTGTACGGTGAGGAGGTCCTGCCGTGGCATGGACCGGCAAAGAACTGGTCGCTGTCGTCACCGGCGCCAGCCGGGGCGCGGGGAAGGGCATCGCCGAGGCGCTCGGCGAAGTGGGGGCGACGGTCTACGTGACCGGCCGATCGCAGGGCGGGGACTCGCCCCTCGGCGGGTCCGTGGGCGAGACCGCCGAGGCCGTCACCCGTGCGGGCGGCACCGGCGTCCCGGTCGTCGTCGACCACGCGGACGACGGGGCGGTGGCTGACCTGTTCGCACGTGTCCGCTCCGAGCACGGGCGCCTCGACATTCTGGTCAACAACGCCGCCCTCGTCGCGGCACCCGCGGCCGGCGGGTTCTGGGAGCGCCCGCTGTCCGCCGTCGACCTGATCACCGTCGGCCTGCGCTCGCACTACACCGCCGCCTGGCACGCCGCGCCCCTGCTCATCGCGAACGGCCGTGGCCTGATCGTCAACACCGGTCACTACGGCGCCGTCTCGTACCACCAGGGACCGGCCTACGGCGCGCAGAAGGCGGGTTCGGACAAGATGGCCGCGGACATGGCACGGGAACTGCGCCCCCACGGGGTCGCCGCGTTGTCGGTCTGGATGGGCGGCCTGGACACCGAGCGTGCCCGCGCGCACCTCGAGACTCTGACACCCGAGCAGCGCGCGGCTCTCCCACCGCGCGAATCACCCCGGTTCACCGGGCGGGTCATCGCCGCGCTGTACACAAGCGGCGAGCTGATGGACTTCTCCGGACGCGCGGTCATCGGGGCCGAACTCGGCGCGTACCTGGGCGTCACGGATGTCGACGGGACGCGTCCCCGTTCCCGCCGCCACGTGCTCGGCGGTCCGCCGGAGCTCCACCCGAGCCTGCGGCCGGAGGCGTCATGACACCCCGTCCTGCCTCTGTCACCGACAACCTCGCGCTGACGCGGCTGCTGACCGAGATCGCCTGGCGGATCGACCACGGGGACGCGTCCGGCGTGTGGGAGCTGTTCACCGAGGACGGCGAGATGTGCCTCGACGGGAAGGTCCTGCGCGGCCGGGAGGCGATCCGGCTCTGGGGTGCCGAACGCCCCGCCATGCGTTCGCTGCACGTGCACACCAACCAGCGCTTCACCTTGACCGGCGACAACACCGCCGAGGGCGCGTGCGTGCTGACCGTGTACCTCGACATGCCCGGCAGCGCCGACGGCGCCGTCCCGTTCGCCGTCGGCGAGGAGACCGGCCACTACGTGCGCACCGGTGACGGCTGGCGGTTCGCCTCCCGCACCACACGGGTGCTGTTCGGCGGTCCGAAGGACAGCACGGAGCAAAGGAGTTGAGAAATGAGCAGGATCTGGCACATCGGCCTCGCCGTCCCCGACTTGGCCCAGGGGATGGAGGAGTTCGGCACGCTGTTCGGCCTTGCCTGGCGCCCGGTCGTCGTCCGGTCGCTGACCTTGACGGACGAGGACGGCCGGGCGCACGAGGTGGACTGCAATGTGACGTTCTCGCTCGGCGGCCCGTTCGCCGTCGAACTGTGGCAGGCGGTCCCCGGCACCCCGCTGGCAACACCGGAGAGCGGCTACTTCCACCACATCGGCTACTGGACCGACGACCACACCGCCGAGAAACAGCGGCTCGCCGACCTCGGGTACGCGGACTTCCTGCGCTCCGACCCCGGCCTGCTGATAGCACGCGGCCCCGGCAACGTCCGCGTCGAACCCTGCGACCTCGGCCGCGACCAGCCGTACCTGCGGGATCTCTACCCACCCGACTCGCCGTATTTCGGCGAACCCGAACTCCCCGCGGCGTGAAGGAATCCGGCATGCGCATCAGCATCATCGGCACCGGTAGCGTCGGTTCGGCCCTCACCCGCCGGCTCACCGCCGCAGGACACCAGGTCACCATCGCCAACTCCCGGGGGCCGCACACCCTGTCCGCGCTCGCGTCCGGGACCGGGGCTCAGGCCCGTAAGGTCGGCGAGGCGGTCGCGGACGCCGACGTCGTGATCCTGGCCGTGCCGTTCGGCGCGGTGCCGGACCTCGCCGGCGCCCTCGCGGACCTGTCGGAGGAAGCCGTCCTCGCGGACGCCGGCAACTACGTACCGGTACTGCGGGACGCCTTGATCGGCGAACTGGACGACGGAGGCACCGAAAGCACCTGGATCGCAGGTCAGTTGGGACGCCCCGTCGTGAAGGCGTTCAACACCATCACCGCCGCCCATCTCGCCGCCCTGGCCCGCCCCGCCGGTGCCCCCGACCGCATCGCACTACCCGTCGCCGGCGACGCGCCGGAAGCGACGGCGCGCGTCCGCGCCGTCGTCGACAGCGCCGGCTTCGACCCCGTCGACGCGGGCCCTCTCGCGAACTCCTGGCGTCAGCAGCCCGGAACCCCCGTCTACACCGCCGACCTCAACGCGGCCGACGTTCGCGCCGCGCTCGCCCGCGCCGTCCCACAGGACACCCGCACCTGGCGGCGGAAGATCGCCCGAGTGGCGTCGGGGCGTACACCCTGAGCGCATTGGGCAACCATGCCGACCGTACGGCGAGCCGACCGGTGGGCCCCACCAGCCCGCCTGTCGAGGGAGAACTCGCCCCATGAGTCGGTGAAGCCGGTGAACGGCGTCTGGTGCGTGGGGAGTTGGGGTGAACCATCGGGAGCCCCGACACGTGTGGAAAGCAGCAGCACCCGGTGGTGAGTGTGTCCACCGACCGGGCAGCTCTCGCCGTTTTCGGGAGGATCTCGTGCACCTGGTGAGACGAACGGCAGTTGTCGGGGCCGTACTTGTCGCATCGTTCGGACTGGGGGCATCGGCCGTGCCGGCAGCGCCCATGACGTCACCGTCGGATCAGGTGGCCGCGGCAGAGGCATGCGCGAAGCAACTGGGCACGCTGCAGAGGTCCCTGTCGGTCCCGCGATCCACGAGGTGGACAAGGTGATCGGCGTGAAGGTGACCAAGCCGGTTCGCGGCAGCACCTGCCGGTAGTCCTGGGCACACGCGTAGTCCTGGGCACACGCGCCGCCGGTGAACGGCGACACGCGGTCCGCCCTCGATGTTCGTGACACCCATCGCATCGGGTCAGGGCCCCGCGGCCGGCACGTCACGGGGCCCTGACCCGGCTCCACTCCCCCGCCCGTTGAGAGGAAGCATGATCACCACCCCGCCCGGCGTTCCCGCGCTGCCGGAGAACGAACGATGACCGGCCTGCCGTCCGCCGCCGACCGGCTGGACCCCGCCGACCCTCTCAGCTCCATCACCGCGGCGGCCGAGCGCTGTTCCAACGCCGGCCGCTGGGGACCGGACGACGTACGGGGCACTCTGAACTTCCTCGACGAGGGCAAACGGATCGAGGGAGCCGCGCTTGTGCGCCAGGGCGTGAGCTTCTCGCTCGCCCAGTCCTTCGACTCCGCGGGGCCGCAGCGCGGCTGGCGGGGCCGGAACAACCCCGTGCACGTCATGCTGTCCTCCGGGGTGGACGTCGAGTTCCAGCCGGACGAGTTCCCGCACGGACTGGGCGGCGCCGACGACCTCGTGTTCATGCCCCTTCAGTGCTCGACGCACTGGGACGGCCTGGGCCACGTCTTCGACCACGGCCAGGCGTACAACGGCAGGCGGGCGTCCGATGTCGTCACCAAGGACGGCGACAAGGTCACCGGCATCGAGACGGTCGCGGCGGACATCGCGGGGCGCGGCGTACTGCTCGACGTGGGGCGGGTCCTCGGCGTGGACGGCGAGTTGCCCGACGGCTTCGCCATCACCGCCGAGCATCTGGAGGTCACCATCGCCGCGCAGGGTCCGTCGTCGCGGGTGGGCCGTGGTGATCTCGTGTGCGTGCGCACGGGCCGGCTGACACGCGTACGCCGCACCGGATGGGGTGAGTACGCGGGCGGTGACGCACCGGGGCTGTCCTTCACCACGGCCGACTGGCTGTACGAGAAGGAGATCGCCGGCATCGCGATGGACACCTGGGGCGTGGAGGTGCGGCCCCACGAGTTCGACGGCGCGTTCCAGCCGCTGCACCAGGTCGCCATCCCGCACATGGGCCTGTTCCTGGGAGAGATGTGGGACCTGGACGCGCTGGCCGCGGACTGTGCCGCCGACGGGGTCCACGAGTTCTTCCTGAGCGCCCCGCCGCTGCCGGTCACCGGTGCGGTCGGGGCCCCGGCCAACCCCCTGGCCCTCAAGTGACCCGGGACGTCCGACGGCCGGAGAAAGGCACGGACGTCCGGCAGGGGTACATTCGCGGCCATGAATGCCAGCCGTGGAGAAGGGCGTTCCCTGGGAGCGCGGGTACACGACGTACGGGCCCACAGGTTCGTCGGTCGCGCCGCCGAACAGAAGCTGTTCGCATCGATGCTGACGGGGGAGAACCCCACCGCCGTACTGTGGGTCCACGGCCCCGGCGGGATCGGGAAGTCCACGCTGCTGGAACGTTTCGCGGACGACAGCCGTGCGGCCGGGCGACGGGTGGTACGGCTGGACTGCCGGGACACCGGCCCCTCCTCCGATGATTTCTCCGCCGCGCTGGACACGGCATCGGGAGGGTCGGGCAGCCCGGACATGGTCGTTCTGGTCGACGCGTTCGAACAGTGCGGACATCTGGAAACGTGGTTCCGGAAGGATTTCCTCCCGGGTCTTCCGGCCGACACGATCGTGGTGGTGGCCGGTCGGTGTCCGCCCGAGGCGAGCTGGCAGGCCGACATCGGCTGGGACGGGTTGCTGAGGGTGATCGCACTGCGGAACCTGTCGCCGCGGGAGGCCGTGTCCTTTCTGGACGCCCGCGAGGTCCCGGCCGGCCTGCACGACCGGCTGCTGGCTTTCACCGGTGGCCACCCACTGGCGCTGGCGCTGGCCGCTCAGGTGGCCTCGGCCGACCCTCCCGTCGGCAGCGCGTGGACCCCGGGGCCCGACGTGATCGGTACTCTGCTGTCCGCGTTGGTGAACGCGGTGCCGTCGGCGGCGCACAGGCATGCCCTGGAGGTCTGCGCTCACGCGTACGACACGACGGAGGACCTGCTGCGGTCCGTCCTGGACGGG
>NZ_JBEZXS010000082.1:0-16126 GCF_040638185.1 Streptomyces sp. NPDC026672 | reverse complement strand
AGGTAGACGACGTCGAAGCCCATCGCGGCGATCGCCTCCAGCCGCCGCGCCGCCGTGCGGAACGTGCCGTGCGGCTGCTGCGGGGTGCCCTCGGAACGGGGGAAGAACTCGTACCACGACCCGAACAACGCCCGCTCCCGCTCCACCAGCAGCGGCAACGCCTCCGACGCGGTGACCAGTTCCCGCAGGGGATACCGGGCCAGCACCCCCACCACCTCCGGCGCCAACGCAGCGCCGAGCCGGGCCGCCAGGGACAGCGCGTCGTTGCCGAGCGTCCGCGCGGCGGTCCGCACCAGGGCGCGCTCCGGGCCGGACGGCACGCCGGCCGCCGCCCGCTCGAACAACTCGGCGCCCTCCTCCAGGACCAGGCCGGTGTCGATGCCGGCGGGAATCTTGATCTCGGCGTGGTGCCGCCAGGTGGCGACCGGGTCGCCCCACGCCTCGACCAGGTACGTCCAGCGGCCCGGAGCGGTCGGGGTCACCTCCGCGCCCCAGCGGTCGGTGCCCGGGGCGAGTTCACGCATCGGCGTCCACGGACCAGGGCGTCCCTCGGGATCGAGCAGCATCACATTGGCGCCGACGGCGTCGTGACCCTCCCGGAACACGGTCGCGGTGACCTGGAAGGTCTCCCCGGTGACCGCCTTCGCCGGGCGCCTGCCGCCGTCCACGGCCGGCCGGACGTCACGGACCGGGATGCGGCCGATGGCCGGAGTCGAACTCATGGGTCTCACCTCCGCCGTGTGCGAAGCCGGACCCCGGGCCCGGCTCTGAGGGAAGGACCGGAAGACAACGACCGCCTCCCGGCTGTACGAAGCGGGGGACCGGGTCCGATGCCTCCCACCTGAACTGCGCGTCCCGCGCCCCCGGACGCCACGCCCCCGGGTCCCCGTCGCCCCGCGGCCAGACCTCCCGCCCACCCACAAGCCGGACACCGCCCGCGAGCCGGACACCGCCCGCCCGAGAGCCGGGCCCCCGTCTGCCCACGAGCCGGACCCCACCTGCTTCCGAGCCGGACCTTCGCCCGCTCCCGGACCGCGCCTTCGCCCGTTTCTGGACCGGACTTCCGTCCGCTCCTGGACCGGACTTCCGCCCGTTCCTGGACCGGACTTCCGCCCGTTCCTGGACCGGACTTCCGCCCGTTCCTGGACCGAACTTCCGCCCGCTCCCGGACCGCGCCTTCGCCCGTTCCTGGACCGAACTTCCGTCCGCTCCCGGACCGGGCCCCCGTCCGTTCCCGGGCTGGACACCCGTCTGCCCGTGAGCCGGAACCCGCCTGCCCGAGAGCCGCTTCCGTCCGTTCCTGGGCCGGACCTCCCCGTTCCTGGACCGGACTTCCGCCCGCTCCCGGACCGGGCCCCCGTCCGCTCCCGGACCGGAAACCCGTCTGCCCATGAGCCGGGCCCCCGCCCGCTCACGAGCAGCGTCCACGTCCGCCCGCGGCCGAACCGTCCTGCCCGCTCACGGTCAGGCCCGTGCCCGTTCACGAGCGGGCTTTCCGCCCGTGCACGGGTCGGGCCCCGCCCGTGAGCCGGGCCCGACCCACCCCGCCGAACCGTCGGAGACACCACGTCCGGGGGCGCCGGAATCAGAAGCGGCCGGCCGTGGCGTGGCGGTCCGCCGGTGGGGCCCGGCGGACCGCGGCTCTGCGGTGCGGTCTGCCGTTCTGTTCGCGCAGATAACCACCGAGACCGCCACGCAGATAGCGCTCGGCGGCGTCCGCGGCCTCCCGCGCGCACCGCTTCCCCATCAGCACGCACAGCGTGTAGCCCGAGTCCTCGAACGTGGCCCGCACCGCGAGGTCCGCGGGGGAGGCGAGCATCGCCCGCTCCCACGCCCGGTAACGTCGCAGCTGCCGTGCCACTTCGGTCCTGGTCGGTAGCAGCATGTCCCTGATCACCCTCCACGCTCTCGACTGGGCGCGCTTCCCGACGGTCGGGCGGCATCCGGGCAGGGAGGGGCACGGATCCATTACGGCGATCGAGGCATTTCACTCATGGTGCACGCGCGACGACCCAGCGTCTTGTTGGTTCTTGAACTATCACCTGGAAGGCCGCCCGGCCAGCCCCGATCACCTCGTCGACGTGCTCGTGTTGCACGAATGGCGTAGCCACCGCACTGTGGATCTGACTCAGAAGCGATGAGTGCTCGACGCTCCGTGATCGGGGTCCGTGCCCATGGGGGCGACGAAAGAGCGAGAGCTTCGCCGGTGAGGAGCAAGCGACGATGAAGACCGCAGTGCCCCGCTACTACCACCTGGACGTGGAAGTCAGCCCCGACCGGGTGGGACAGGTCAGCCGCATCCTGGCCGCCCACCTCCGCCTCTGGGACCTGGAGAACATCGTGGTCCCCGTGTGCAGCGGCGCCGAACTGCTGCTGCGCGCCATCGACCAGCACGCCACGGACAAGCACACCTCGATCGAGATGTGGTGGAACGGCCAGCATCTGATCACCGCCGTCGGCGACGACGACCGCGAGCTGCGGCCCGACCAGGACCTGCGCGCCTGTCTGGCCCAGCTCGCCGCCACCAGCGACGGCTGGGGGTGTTGCGCCCCGGACACCGGCAGCAAGATCATCTGGTTCTCGCAACGGGCCCGCGCCGACCAGCGCGAACCGCTCGTGCCGACGGCCCCCGCGCCCAGCCTGCGCCATGTGCGCCAGGTGCCGCGCGAGGAGCCGGTCGCCGCACTGGCCGCCCGGACCGGCGCCGCGGACCCCGCCCTGGAGGCGGCCCGGTGACGGCCCGTCCGCAGCGGAAAGGGGTGCCCGTGTGGAGCGGGCACCCCTACCCGTTGGGCGCCTCCTTCGACGGCCAGGGCACCAACTTCGCCCTGTTCAGCGAGGTCGCCGAGCGGGTGGACCTGGTCCTCGTCGAGGACGACGGTGCCACGACCACCGTCCCGCTGACCGAGGCCGACGGGTTCGTCTGGCACGCGTACCTGCCCGGCGTCGGGCCCGGCCTGCGCTACGGCTACCGGGTGCACGGCCCCTGGGACCCGGGCCTCGGCCACCGCTGCAACCCGGCCAAGCTGCTCCTCGACCCGTACGCACGGGCCGTCGACGGCCAGATCGACAACCACCCCTCGCTCTACGAACGCACCCCCGGCGGGCCCTCCCCGGCCGACAGCGCCGGGCACTCGATGCTCGGCGTGGTGACCGATCCGTACTTCGACTGGGGCGACGACCGCCCGCCCCGGCGGCCGTACGCGCAGACCGTGATCTATGAGGCGCACGTGCGCGGACTGACCCGCACCCACCCCGACGTGCCCGAGCGGCTGCGCGGCACCTACGCGGGCCTCGCGCACCCCTCGGTCGTCGAGCACCTGACCTCGCTCGGCGTCACGGCGGTCGAGCTGATGCCGGTGCACCAGTTCGTCCAGGACGGTGTCCTCACCGACCGGGGACTGTCCAACCACTGGGGCTACAACACGATCGGCTTCTTCGCCCCGCACAACGCCTACGCCGCGTTCGGCACCCGGGGCCAGCAGGTCAACGAGTTCAAGGCGATGGTCAAGGCGCTGCACGCGGCCGGGCTCGAAGTCATCCTCGACGTGGTCTACAACCACACCGCCGAGGGCAACGAGCAGGGCCCCACCCTGTCCTTCCGGGGCATCGACAACGCCTCGTACTACCGCCTCGTCGACGGCGACTGGGCGCACTACTACGACACCACGGGCACCGGCAACAGCCTGCTGATGCGGCACCCCTACGTGCTCCAGCTGATCATGGACTCGCTGCGCCACTGGGTGACCGAGATGCACGTCGACGGGTTCCGCTTCGACCTCGCGGCGACCCTGGCCCGGCAGTTCCACGAGGTCGACCGGCTGTCGGCCTTCTTCGACCTGATCCAGCAGGATCCGGTGATCAGCCGCGTCAAGCTGATCGCCGAGCCGTGGGACGTCGGCGAGGGCGGCTACCAGGTGGGCAACTTCCCGCCCCTGTGGTCGGAGTGGAACGGCAAGTACCGCGACGCCGTACGGGACTTCTGGCGCGCGGAACCCGGCTCGCTCGGCGAGTTCGCCTCCCGGCTCACCGGCTCCTCCGACCTGTACCAGCACAGCAGGCGCCGGCCGCGCGCCAGCGTCAACTTCGTGACCGCGCACGACGGTTTCACCCTGCGCGACCTCGTGTCGTACAACGACAAGCACAACGAGGCCAACGGCGAGGGCAACCGGGACGGCGAGAGCGACAACCGGTCCTGGAACTGCGGCGCGGAGGGCGACACCGACGACCCCGCGGTCCTCGAACTGCGCGCCCGCCAGCAGCGCAACCTGCTGGCCACCCTGCTGCTGTCACAGGGCATCCCCATGCTCTGCCACGGCGACGAACTCGGCCGCACCCAGCGCGGCAACAACAACGCCTACTGCCAGGACAACAAGATCTCCTGGATCGACTGGGAGCCGACCGACGAGCAGCGCGCCCTGGCCGGCTTCACGCGCCACGTCATCGGACTGCGCGCCGCCCACCCGGTGCTGCGCCGCCGCCACTTCTTCCGCGGCGACACGGCCACCCACGCCGGGCAGCCGCTGCCCGACCTGGTCTGGCTGCTGCCGGACGCCCGCGAGATGACGGGCCGCGACTGGCAGCGCTCCGACGCCCACTCGGTCGGCGTGTTCCTGAACGGCGACGCCATCGCCGAACGCGACCCCTACGGCCAGCGCCTGGTCGACGACTCGTTCCTGCTGCTGCTCAACAGCTACTGGGAACCGGTCGACTTCCGGCTGCCCGACGACACCTACGGCGAGCGCTGGACCACCCTGATCGACACCGCCGAACCCGACGGCGTCCCCGACGAACGGGAGCGCAAGGCCGGCACCCGGCTGCGGGTCGAGGCCCGCGCCCTGGTGCTCCTGTCCCGGCCCTCCCGCGCCGCGGACGGCCGCGGGGTCAGCGCTCGCGCCTCGACGTGACGGTGAACTGCGCGCCGTCCGGGTCGCGCAGCACCGCCTCGGCGGCGTCCTCGTCGAGGACGCTGCCGCCGTGCTTCTCCGCCGTCCGCGCGCAGGCCGCCACGTCGGTCACCGCGAAGTGGACCTGCCAGTGCGGCCGCACGGACGGATCGGGCGCCGCCTCCACCGCCCCCGAGTCGATGCGGGCCACGATGTCGCCACCGCTGCGCAGCACCACCTCGCCGCCCTCGTACTCGACCTCGCAGCAGCCCGGCAGTCCCGAGGCCCAGTCGAGGATCTCGCCGTAGAACAGGGCCGAGTCGAAGGCGTTGCGGGTGTGCAGCCGGATGAACGTGGGCGCCGCCCGGCGCCACGCCTCCCAGTTGCCGACCAGCTCGCCCTCCCAGATCCCGAAGGTGGCCCCGTCCCGGTCGGCGAGCAGCGCGCCCCGTCCGGGCGGGAACGACAGCGGTCCCACCGCCGCCGTGCCGCCGCGCTCCCGGGCCCGCGCCACGGCCACGTCCGCGTCCGGCACGGCGAAGTACGGCGTCCACGCCACGGCCATCTGCCACATGGCGGCCACCGCCGCGATCCCGGCCACGGGCACCCCGCCCGCCAGCGCGATCCGGAAGTGGTCGCCCAGTCTGATGTTGCGCCACCGCCAGCCGAGCACGGCCCCGTAGAAGTCCTCGGTGGCTCGCAGGTCACGGCTGGTGAGACTCACCCAGCACGGGGCGCCGAAGACCGAATCCGTGGACACGGCGCGCTTCGTGCGGCGGGAGAGCGTGGGGTCGTCGTTCATGGCAGTCGCGTCCTGGTGTGAGAGACCGGCACCGGTGCCCCCCGTCTTCCCCCAGTGTCCAACCGCAAGCACCCGGCCCGCCCGTCGGCGCCCGGCCACGCCCGGGTGAATCCGTACGGCCACCCCGGTGAGCGACCGCCACCACGATTCGCCTGAAAAGGTGATGTATCGCACCACGGCGCCCTCACGCACGACCCCTCTTGACCTTTCCTTGGGAATGATTACCTCTGTAGCAGAGGTAATCTTCGAACGTGGACGTGGACGAGAACGAGACCGGCGGTCCCGACGCCTTCCCGGAGGAGCTGGCGGACGCCCTGGTCGGCATCCAGCGCCTGGTCAGACGGCGGCTGCGCAGCGGCATGACCCTGCCTCGGATGCGCGGCGCCGAGGTGGAGCTGCTGCGCCTCGTCGAGAGCCGCCCCGGCATCGGCATCTCCGACGCGGCCAAGGAGCTGTACCTCGCCGGGAACTCCGTCTCGACCCTGGTCAACCAGCTCGCCCGGGACGGCTATCTGATCCGCGAGACCGACCCGGCCGACCGCAGGGCCGCGCGCCTGAAGCTCACCGACGCGGCCCACGAACGGCTGCGCGAGGGGCAGCGGCGCCGGGCCGCCCTGGTGGGACGGCAGGTGGACCGGCTCGACGACGCCGACCGCGAGGCCCTGCGCGCCGCCCTCCCGGCGCTGCGCAAGCTGGCCGTCGCCCTGCACGAGGAGGCCGAGGAATCATGACCGGCGACACCGCCGAGGCCGTCAGCTGCACCCGGCTCGCCTACACCTTCGGCGAGACCCGGGCCGTCGACGGGCTCGACCTGTCCGTGCGCGAGGGCGAGGTCTTCGGGCTGCTCGGCCCCAACGGCGCGGGCAAGACCACGGCCATCCGCTGCATGACCACGCTGCTGCCGGTGCCCTCGGGCATGGTCCGGATCTTCGGCCACGACACCGCGCGCGACCGCATGTCCGTACGCCGGCTGCTCGGCTACGTCCCGCAGCAACTGTCCGCCGACAGCGGGCTCACCGGCCGGGAGAACGTCGTCCTGTTCGCCCGGGTCTTCGACGTCCCCCGCCGCGAGCGCGCCGAGCGGGTCTCCCAGGCCCTCGCCGCCGTCGGCCTGACCGACGCCGCCGACCGGCTGGCCGCCACCTACTCGGGCGGCATGGTCCGCCGGCTGGAACTGGCCCAGGCCCTGGTCAGCGCCCCGCGACTGCTCATCCTCGACGAGCCGACGATCGGCCTCGACCCGATCGCCCGCACCGGCGTGTGGGAGCACATCAACGCCGTCCGCGCCGTCACCGGCATGACCGTCCTGGTCACCACCCACTACATGGACGAGGCCGACCAGTACTGCGACCGGGTCGGCCTGATGGCCCGCGGCCGCATCCACAGCCTCGGCACCCCCGCCGAACTGCGGCAGGGGCTGGGCGAACGCCGCCGCGCGGCCGGCCTGCCCGCCACGGATACGCTGCCCACGCTGGAGGACGTCTTCCGGGACGTCGCGGGCGGCGGCCTCGACGACCAGTCAGGAGATTTCCGCGATGTCCGAAGCACCCGCCGCACCGCCAAGCGAGTCGGCTGACCGCACCGCCCCGCCGGGCGGGGCCGCCGGCCTGCTGGTGCGCCCGCCGCAGCCCCGCCCCGGCTGGCGGCTGCTGCCCACCCGGGTCGCCGCGATGTGCGCCGTCGAACTCCAGAAGCTGCGCCACGACCGCACCGAGCTCTACACCCGCGCCGTCCAGCCCGCCCTCTGGCTGCTGATCTTCGGACAGACCTTCACCCGCATCCGCGCGATCCCCACCGGCGGCATCCCGTACATCGACTACCTGGCGCCCGGCATCATCGCCCAGTCCGCCATGTTCATCGCGATCTTCTACGGCATCCAGATCATCTGGGAGCGCGACTCCGGCATCCTCAACAAGCTGCTGGTCACCCCGACCCCCCGCTCCGCGCTGATCACCGGCAAGGCGTTCGCGGCCGGGCTGAAGTCCCTGGTCCAGGCGGTCGTCGTCATCGTCATCGCGACGATCCTGGGCGTGAGCCTCACCTGGAACCCGCTCAAGCTGCTCGGCGTGGCCGCGGCCGTGGTGCTGTCCTCCGCGTTCTTCTCCTGCCTGTCCATGACCATCGCCGGCATCGTCCTCAGCCGCGACCGGCTCATGGGCTTCGGGCAGGCGATCACCATGCCGCTGTTCTTCGGCTCCAACGCCCTCTACCCGCTCTCCGTGATGCCGGGCTGGCTCCAGGTCGTCAGCCGGGTCAATCCGCTCAGCTACCAGGTGGACGCCCTTCGCGGACTGCTCCTCGGCACGCCCTCGCACCTCGGCCTCGACTTCGCGGTCCTCGTGGTGGCGGCCCTGCTCGGTGTCGCGGCGGCCTCCTCGCTCCTCGGACGCCTCGCCCGCTGATCTTGCGGGGGACGTGATGTGCGGCACGCGGGTGAATTCGCTCGGAAGGCCCGTTGACGGGATTCGCCCTGCGCAACGCTTGATCAGCGATCAAAGGGGGCGAACCCCCTGGCCATAGCGCATTCCGCTCATTTGACAGTGCGCTCAGCACACGGATAGACAGCAGCTCTCCGAGGTCGAGAGGGGCACTGTGCACGAGCCGAACGTGGTCGGGGACTGGCAGGAGTACGACGAGCATGCCGGTCTGCGGGTCCGCGTCCATCGTCTGGAAGCGGCCGAGCCCCCGCGCGGACGCGACGACGCGGCCGTCGGGCTGACGTACTTCAGTGTCCGGGTGACCGTCGAGAACCGTGGCGCGCACCACTACGGCGTCCAGCTGGAGGACGGCCAGCTCGACGTGCGGGTGGGGCCGGACGGCGAGGGTGCGTTCATCGACTGGCGCAATTCCCAGTTCATCGAGGGCTTCGACGTCTACCCGCTGCGCCGGGTCACCGCCGTGCTCTTCGCGGCGGGCTCCGAGGCGGCGCTCACCCAGGTGGACGTCCAGGTCCATCTGCGCGTCGACGAGGAGTGGACCGACCGGCGGCTGTGGGCGGGCGGCATCGGGCTGGCCGAGGAACCGGTCACGGCGACCGCGGGCGCCTGCCAGGCCGGCCTGGCCCACCAGGTGAGCACGTTCCTGAAGGACCAGACGGAGCCGGACGCCTCCTGACCCGCCGGGGTCAGTGGGCGATGCCGTCGATGATCTCGCGGGCGCCCTGGCGCAGCAGGGACACGGCGACCGAGGTGCCGAGCGTGGCCGGGTCCAGCCGGCCCGCCCACTCGTGGGCGTTCAGCCGGGTCTTGCCGTCCGGGGTGAACACACAGGCGCGCAGCGACAGTTCGCCGCCGCGGTCCATCCGGGCGAAGCCGGCGATCGGGCTGTTGCAGTGGCCCTGGAGGACGTGCAGGAACATCCGCTCGGCGGTGGCCTCCCGGTAGGTGTCCGGGTCGCCGAGTTCGCTGACCGCGTCGATCAGTTCGCTGTCGCCCTCACGGCACTGGAGGGCGAGGATGCCCGCGCCGATCGGCGGCATCATCGTCTCCGGCGAGAGCACCTCGCTGATCACGTCCCGGCGGCCGATGCGCTCCAGGCCGGAGACCGCGAGGAGCAGCGCGTCCGCCTCGCCCGCGGCCAGCTTGGCCAGCCGGCGGTTGGCGTTGCCGCGGAAGGGCACGCACTCCAGATGCGGGTGGGTGGCGGCCAGTTGGGCGATCCGGCGCACGGACGAGGTGCCGACGCGGGTGCCCGCGGGGAGCTCGTCCAGGGTGAGGCCGCCCGGGTGGACGAGGGCGTCCCGGATGTCGTCGCGCTTCAGGAACGCCGCGAACACGGTCCCCGCGGGCAGCGGCCGGTCGGCGGGCACGTCCTTCACGCAGTGCACGGCGAGATCGGCCTCACCGGCGAGCAGCGCGGCGTCCACCTCCTTGGTGAACGCCCCCTTGCCCTCGACCTGGGCCAGATCGCCGAGCCACTTGTCCCCGGTGGTCTTCACGGGGACGACCTCGGTGCGCACCCCGGGCCGCGCGGCGGCCAGTTCGGCCCGTACGCGCTCGACCTGCGCCAGCGCCATGGGGGAGTCGCGGGACACGATGCGGATCATTTCCGGCAGGGACATGGGGGACACGATAGACCCCCGCGAGGGGTGCCCGTGCCGCTCGCCCGCGTCACTGGTCGTCTTCCCAGGTCCCGGCCCGGCGGTTTCCGGCCGGGCCGGGAAGGGGCGCCGCTCCCGCCGCGGCGGGAGCGGCGGCGGGTCAGGCGTTCGGGTCGAACGGGATGCCGGCCGGTTTCGCCGCCGACAGGTGGGAGGCGAACGCGCTGTCCTTCAGGCCGAAGTTGGCGCTGCCGAAGTCGAAGTTGCTGAGCTTGTCGCGCAGACCGGCCGGGTAGCCGTTCCAGCCGATCAGCGGCGGGTACTGCCAGGTGCCCTTGTGGTTCTCCGGCGGCTCGTCGTTGGTGTTGGCCAGCCGGAAGCAGTGGGTGCTGACCCCGTCCTTGTGGTACACGATCTTCGCGTGGGTGCCGTCGAAGCGGACCTCGGACGCCGGGTGCACCGTGAACGAGCCGTGGTTGGACGTGGAGACGTACTGGATCTGGTTGTTCTGCACCCACACCACGACGTGCTCCCAGTCGTGGCGGTGCCCGCCGAGGCTGATGCCCGGGATCGCCTGGTCCTTCTCGAAGTACAGGCCGTAGACGTACCCGCACCAGCCGTTGTTGCACTTGTAGCGCGAGTAGCTGTTGGTGTCGTCCAGGTCGGCCGCGTCCCGGCAGTTGCCGTTGAGGGCGCCGGTCGGGTTGAGGCCGGGGTTGACGGTGCCGTCCGGGCCGATGGCGGCGGTCGAGTAGCAGCCGTCCGTGTCGTAGTCGAAGGCGGGCTGGTACGTGCGCTCGACGGCCTCGGCGTTGCCGGGCAGCGGCGGGGGCGGCGCGGCGAACGCGACGGCGGGGAAGGCGACGACGAAGGCGGCGGCACCGGCCACACCGGCGAGCCATCTCCGGGGCCGGATGCGGAACGTCCGTGACGACACGAATCCTCCAACACCTGTGGGGGGCAAGGAAGTTCAGGATCGCTGGCGGAACTTCCGTTGCCAAGACGTCACAGGCGTCCCATCGGTGAAGCGCGGCCCAACAGTTGACCCGTGCCGCGCGCCTCACAGCGGGTCGTCGGGCAGGTCGGCCGCCGACTCCTCGGGGGTGAGGTCGGGGCGCAGCCGCTGCCACGACGGCTGCCGCAGCAGCCCGGCCCGGGTGCGTGTGCTGTAGCTGACCTCGCCGACCAGCCGGGGCAGCACCCACCGGGCGCCGGCCACGGCGGGCCGCGGTTCGAAGGGGCAGACGTCGCTGTGCGCGGCCGCCAGCAGGGCGGCCAGTTCGGCCCGTTCGCCCTCGCTCCAGCCGGTGCCGACGCCGCCGACGTAGCGCAGCAGGCCGCCGGCGCGCTGGCCCAGCAGGAGGGCGCCGGGCAGCCCGGCGAGCCGTCCCTTGCCGGGCAGCCAGCCGCCCACGACGACGTCCTCCGTGCGCAGGTTGCGGATCTTGACCCAGGAGCGGGAGCGCACGCCCGGTTCGTACACCGAGTCCAGCCGCTTGCACACCACGCCCTCGAGCCCGTGCTCCCGGGTCGCGGCCAGCGCCTCGGCGCCGTGCCCGACGGCCGCGACGGGCGTCGACCAGTGCGGCCCGTCAAGACCCAGCTCCTCCAGCCGGGTGCGGCGCCGGGTGTACGGCGTGCTGAGCAGCGGCCGGTCCAGGTGCATCACGTCGAACAGCACCAGGTGGACGGGCACCTGGGCGGCCCGGCGGACCGCCCGCGCGGGCGCGTGGGCCAGTCCCATCCGGCTCTGCAGGAGCTGGAAGTCGGCCCGCCCCCGCGCGTCGAGCGCCAGCACCTCGCCGTCCAGGACGGCCGGGGTCGCCCCCAGGAGCCCGCCCAGCGGCCGGAGTTCGGGGTAGGCGCCGGTGATGTCCTCCCCGGAGCGGGCGCGCAGCAGCACACTGCCGTCGCCGGGCAGGTAGACCACGACCCGCTGGCCGTCCTGTTTGGTCTCGTAGGCCCAGCGGGCGTCCTGCGCGGCCGGCGGCAGTCTGCCGGCGGTGGCGAGCATGGGCGGGATCAGCGGCAGGCGCGGTGCGTTCACGGCG
The DNA here is from genome assembly GCF_040638185.1 of Streptomyces sp. NPDC026672. NCBI lineage: Bacteria > Bacillati > Actinomycetota > Actinomycetes > Kitasatosporales > Streptomycetaceae > Streptomyces > Streptomyces sp. NPDC026672. The sequence continues at coordinate 4,348 of NZ_JBEZXS010000082.1, read as the reverse complement.
TTCACGGCAGAAGGTGTCGACCGCGCCCGCCGCCCTCACGCGTGCCGGGCCGACGGTTCCCCTGAACGGGTCCGGCCCCGGCCGCCGCGCCCGCGCGGACGCGGCGGCCGGGGCCGGACGGACGACGGGTCTCGGCCCGCGGTCTTCGCGGCGGCCGGGGGCACGGCCGAGGCGGGGGCTCCGCGGAGGTGGCGGCCGGTGCGCCGGCCGGTCCGGACGGGCGGTGGCGGGGCAGGAAGGACGCGAGGACGAAGGCCAGGACCGCAGCACCCGCGCCGGTCGCCATGACGGTCTTGACCGCCCGGGTGTGGCCGTTCACCGGTCCGGCAAGTTACTTGAGTTACGCAACGAGATGGTAAAGTCGCCGGTATGGCTCCAGAACCGCTGCCCGTCGCCTCGCCGGAAGTCGTCGAGATCGAGCGCGCGCTCACCCGGATCACCTATCTGAGCACCCGGGCCCGGCAGCACGAGCGGCTGATGGCCCTCGCCGGGGTGCCGCTGGACCGGGCGGCCGTCGCGCTGCTGCGGCAGGTCGCGGAGGGCGAACCGCTCAGGCCGGGGGAGCTGGCCCAGCGACTGGGCGTCGAGGCGTCCCACGTGACACGGACGGTGCAGCAGTTGCAGAAGTCCGGTCACGTCACCCTGGTCCCCGACCCCGACGACCGGCGCGCCCGGCGCGTCCGGCTCACCGACAGCGGACGCCACGCCGTCGGCAGCGTCCGCGACGCCGGGGCCCGCGGCATGCAGGTCGCCCTCGCCGACTGGCGCCCCGAGGACCTGCGGCAGCTCGCGACCCTCTTCCACCGCATGGTCGACGACTTCCTGCGCCACGCCACCGACGACGAGCCGACCCGCGAGCCGCACCCGCGCTGAGCGGCACCCGGCCGACGTCCGACCGATTCCCCGCGGTCCCGGGCCGCCCCGCGACTGCCGGTCCGCGCCCCCGACCCGCTTCCGCGACTCCCGGCCCGCTCCCACACCCCCCTGCCTGCTTGCGTGCCCCCGGCCCGCTCCGGGCGGCCCCCGCCCGACCTCAACTGCCCTGCGCTCACGTAAGATCCGCACCGGCCACCGCGGCCCACTCCGCCGGGGTGTTCCCGGCGCACACAACACATGGCCGCGGACCGGCGGCACCGCACGCAACGAGGAGAGCACGCCGTGACACAGCGGATCGACGTCGGGGACAAGGTCGAGGACTTCACGCTGCCGGACGACACCGGCACCCCGCGGCAGCTGAGCGAGCTGCTCGCCGACGGCCCCGTGGTGCTGTTCTTCTACCCGGCCGCCCTCTCCGCGGGCTGCACCGCCGAGGCCTGCCACTTCCGGGACCTGGCCGCCGAGTTCGCGGCCGTCGGCGCCCGGCCCGTCGGGATCAGCGGCGACACCGTCGAGCGGCAGCAGGAGTTCTCCGGGCGGCACTCGCTCGGCATGCCCCTGCTCTCCGACCCCGACGGCACCGTCCGCGAGCAGTTCGGCGTCAAGCGCGGCTTCGCCCTCGTACCCACCAAGCGTGCCACCTACGTCATCGCCCAGGACCGCACCGTGATCGAGGTCGTCCGCAGCGAGGTCCGGATGAACACCCATGCCGACCGGGCCCTGGCCGCACTCCGCGCCCACCAGGGATGAGACCGGCCGCGGTCGCGCTTGAAGCACCGGAGCAACGGGATCATCCTGGGGCATATGGAGCAGCTCGCGGCCGCGGTGGTCATCAACGCGCTCGGCACGGTGACGGGGTGGAGCGACGGCGCGCGACAGCTCACCGGGCACCGGGCCGAGGACGTCGTGGGCCGGCCGGCCACCGCCCTGCTCGCCCACGCGGTCCCGGCGGCCGTCGTCGAGGCGCGCACCGGCCCCGTCGTCCTGCGCCACCGCGAGGGCCACCCCGTCGCGGCCATCCTCACCGCCTGCCCCGTGCTCGGCCCCGACGGCCTGCCGAGCGGATACGTGATCACGGCCCGTGACTCCGGCTTCACCGGGCCGGCCTTCCAGCAGGCGCCGCTGCCCATGTCGGTCTTCGACACCGGACTGCGTTTCGTCCACCAGAACACCGTCGGCTGTCAGGCGATGGGCGTGCGCGAGGAGGACCTCGTCGGCCGGCCCTTCCAGGACTGCGTGGAGGACTCCGAGGCGACCCGGGGCTATCTGCACCATCTGCGGCAGGTCCTCGAAACCGGCCGCCCCCTGCGCTACGAGGTCTTCACCACCGCCCCCGCCATGAACCGGGAGCGGGCCTGGAACCTGGAGATCTGGCCCCTGCGCGCCCCCACCGGCGAGGTGACCGCGGTCGCCGCGGCCGCGTTCGACAGCACCGAGGAGTACTGGGCCCGCCGCCGGCTGGCCCTGGTCAACGAGGCCGCCACCGCCATCGGCACCACCCTCGACGTGGCCCGCACCGCCGAGGAACTCGTCGACCTCCTCGTCCCCCGCTACGCCGACTTCGCCAGCGTCGACCTGCTCGACTGGGTCCTCGGCACCGAGGAACTGGCCGAGGCCGTGCCCGAGGGCGACGTCGCCCTGCGCCGCGTCGCCCACGGCTCCGGCACCGAGGGCACCCCGGAGGCCGCCGTACGCCTCGGCGCACTCGACGTCTATCCCGAGTCCAGCCCGCCCGCCCGCGCCCTGCGCGAGGGCCGCGCCGTGTGCACCCAGGCCGGCGAGCCGGCGTTCATGCGCTGGGTGGCCGAACGCAACGCGCTCGCGCCCGAGGGCCGCCGGTACCGGGTCGGCGTCCATTCGATGATCTCCGTGCCGCTGCGCTCGCGCGGCACCACCCTGGGCGTGTTCGTCGGGGTGCGCATCGGACAGGCCGACGACTACGGCGAGGACGACCTCGTCTTCTCCGAGGAACTCGCCAGCCGGGCCGCCGTCTGCATCGACAACGCCCGCCGCTTCGCCCGTGAGCGCACCACCGCGCTCGCCCTCCAGCACAGTCTGCTGCCGCGGGGCCTGCCCGGACAGGCCGCCGTCGAGGTCGCCCACCGCTATCTGCCGTGCGGCTCGCTGGCCGGCATCGGCGGCGACTGGTTCGACGTGATCCCCCTCTCCGGCAGCCGGGTCGCCCTCGTCGTCGGCGACGTCGTCGGGCACGGCATCCAGTCCTCGGCGACCATGGGCCGGCTGCGCACCGCCGTACGCACCCTCGCGGACGTCGACCTGCCCCCCGACGAACTGCTCACCCACCTGGACGACCTCGTCACCCATCTGGCGGGCGACGGCAGCGGCGAGGACGTCGCCGAACTCGGCGCCACCTGCCTCTACGCCGTCTACGACCCCGTCTCGCGCCGGCTCGCCCTGGCCGCCGCCGGCCACCCGGCGCCCGCCGTCGTGCTGCCCGGCGCCGGCGCCCGGACGGTCCCCATGACGGCCGGGCCCCCGCTCGGCGTCGGCGGCCTGCCCTTCGAGGCGACGGAGCTGGAACTCCCCGAAGGCTCCGTCGTCGCCCTCTACACCGACGGCCTCCTGGAGAACCGCGACGCCGACCTCGACCGCGTCACCGCCGAACTGCTGCACGCGCTCGACGCCCCCGCCGACTCGCTGGACGCCCTCGGCGACACCGTGCTGAAGGCCGTCCTGCCCGAGCAGCCCTGCGACGACGTGGCCCTCCTGCTGGCCCGCACCCGGGCGCTGGGCGCCGACCGCGTCGCCACCTGGGACGTGCCGTCCGATCCCGCCGAGGTCGCCGCGGCCCGGCAGGCGGCCACCGAACGGCTCGCCGCCTGGGGACTGGACGAGGCCGCGTTCGTCACCGAGCTCGTCGTCAGCGAACTCGTCACCAACGCGATCCGCTACGGCGAACCGCCCGTCCAGCTCCGGCTGATCCGCGACCGTGCCCTCATCTGCGAGGTGTCCGACGGCAGTTCCACCTCACCGCACCTGCGCCGGGCGCACGCCTTCGACGAGGGCGGCCGGGGACTGCTGCTGGTCGCCCAGCTCACCCAGCGCTGGGGCAGCCGCCAGACCGCGGGCGGCAAGACCATCTGGGCCGAACAGCCCCTCCCCGACGACTGACCACCGGCCACACTGACCACCGGCCACACTGACCACCGGCCACACGGACCACCGGCCACACGGACCGCCGGGGCTCCGGCGGGACCTCGGGCGGGAAGGGGCTAGATGTATTGACCCGCAGGGTTGTTCACGCGGGTGATGGGTGGCTGGCCTGCGAGTGCGGTGTGGCAGCGGTGGTGGTTGTAGGTGTGGAGGAAGTCTGCCAGGGCTGCGGTGCGTTCGGTGTTGCTGGTGTAGGGCCGCAGGTAGGCCCATTCGTCGAGCAGGGTGCGGTTGAAGCGTTCGACCTTGCCGTTGGTCTGCGGCCGGTAGGCGCGGGTGAGTTTGCCGGCCGCGCCCA
>NZ_JBEZXS010000081.1:0-16612 GCF_040638185.1 Streptomyces sp. NPDC026672 | reverse complement strand
TCCAGACCCGCATCCATCAACTCGTCCAGGATCTCGCTCGCACTCAGACCCGAGATCGTCTCGAAGTGATGGATCTCCGTCGCCGTGAACGCCTTGATCGAGACGTTCGGCAGCGCCTTCTTCAGCTCACGCAGCGAACGCGGGTAGTAACGCCAAGGGAGCGTCGGGTGCAGGCCGTTGACGACGTGCAGCTCCGAGAGGTGCTCGTTCTCCATCGCCTTGGCGAGACGGACGGCCTCCTCGATGCGCATGGTGTACGCGTCCGTCTCGCCCGGCTTGCGCTGGAACGAGCAGTACGCGCACGACGCCGTGCACACGTTCGTCATGTTGAGGTGGCGGTTCACGTTGAAGTGGACGACGTCGCCGTTCTTGACGGTGCGCGCGTGATGCGCGAGACCGCCCAGCCAGGCCAGGTCGTCCGACTCGTACAACGCGATGCCGTCCTCGCGGGACAGCCGCTCACCGGAGTAGACCTTCTCCTCCAGCTCGCGCTTGAGCCCTGCGTCCATTACCGGGGAACCTCCTCGGTCAGTGCCTGGCGGCACACGTAGTGGTGTGAGCACGCGGCGTGGCACGTGACTCGTCAAGCGGGGGAATCCGGCCGCTTCGGTTGAGGCACTCACATACTCGCGGAGGGCAGTCTGGGGAAAACCCCACATCTACTCCCGGTTTCCTGGAGAGGAGGCGCACCGGCGCCGTCACCACCGACACACGGCCACGAGCGAGGCGGGCGGCATGACCTCACCACTGACCCTGGCGCACTCCCCGTGCCCCAACGACACCTTCGTCTTCCACGCGCTGACGCACGGGCTGCTGCCCGGCGCCCCCGCGACGGAGCTGCGGATGGCGGACATCGACATCACCAACGGCCTGGCCGAGCGCGGTGAACTCGACGTTCTCAAGGTGTCCTACGGAGTTCTGCCCCACGTTCTCGGCGAATACGCCCTGCTGCCCTGCGGCGGTGCGGTGGGCCGCGGCAACGGGCCGCTGGTGCTGCGGCGTGAGCCGGGCGACGGCACCGCCCTGGCCGGCGCCCGTGTCGCCGTGCCCAGCACCACGTCCACGGCCTACCTGCTGTTCCGGCTGTGGGCGTCCCGTGCCGTTCCCGGCGGCGTCGGCGAGATCGTCGTCCTGCCCTTCCACGAGATCATGCCCGCCGTGCGCGACGGCCGGGTGGACGCCGGGCTCGTCATCCACGAGGCCCGCTTCACCTACCGCCACTACGGTCTGCACAGCGTCGCCGACCTCGGCGAGGAGTGGGAGAAGCAGACGTCCCTGCCCGTGCCGCTCGGCGCCATCATCGCCCGCCGCAGCCTCGGCGCCGAGCGCCTCACCGCGCTCGCCGACGCCGTCCGCGCCTCCGTCGAGGCCGCCTGGCGCGATCCCGCCGCCTCCCGGCCCTACGTCCTCGAACACGCCCAGGAACTCGCCACGGACGTCGTCGACCAGCACATCGACCTGTACGTCAACTCGTTCACGGCCGACCTCGGCGACGAGGGCCGCACCGCCGTCACCGAACTCCTGTCCCGCAGCGCCGACATCGGCCTGCTGCCCGCAGTGCCCGACGGCGCCCTGGACTTCCCGCCGCGCGCCTGACGCGCCATGAGAGCAGGCCAACGCTAGGGGATCTCTTAGAGCTGGTCACGGCAGGTCCGGGGGCCGACCCCGGACCTCCGCATAATCGGCCACGGACCCGCCCATACCCGTCCGGGGCCGCCACCGCCCGTGCCACCGGCGTCACCACGGGCCCGCTGTCGAAGGGAACCGATCCGTGACCGAGGACAGGCTCCGCGAACTCCGCGAGTTCCTGAAGCGCGTCACCGCAGACCTCCAACGCACGCGCAACCGCCTGCGGCAGGTCGAGTCGAGGGCCACGGAACCCATCGCCATCGTCTCCATGAGCTGCCGCTATCCCGGCGGGGTGCGCACCCCCGACGACCTGTGGCGGCTCGTCGACACCGGCACCGACGGGGTCTCCGGCTTCCCCGAGGACCGCGGCTGGAACGTCGACGCCCTGTACGACCCCGACCCGGACCGGCCCGGCACCGTCTACACCCGCGAGGGCGGCTTCCTGCACGACGCCGCCGACTTCGACGCCGACTTCTTCGGCATGTCGCCCCGCGAGGCCCTCGCCACCGACCCGCAGCAGCGGCTCCTCCTCGAAGTCGTCTGGGAGGCCCTCGAAGGCGCCGGGCTGCGCCCCGCCGACCTGCGCGGCAGCGCCACCGGGGTGTTCGCCGGCGTCATGTACAACGACTACGGCTCCCGGTTCCCCACGCCCCCCGAGGGGCTCGACGGCTATCTCGGCAACGGCTCGGCCGCCTCCATCGCGTCCGGCCGCATCTCCTACACCTTCGGCTTCGAGGGCCCGGCCATCACCGTCGACACGGCCTGCTCCTCCTCGCTGGTCGCCCTGCACCTGGCCGTACAGGCGCTGCGCGCGGGCGAGTGCGACCGGGCGCTGGCCGGCGGTGTCGCCGTGATGTCCACGCCGGTCACGTTCATGGAGTTCAGCCGCCAGCGCGGGCTGTCCGCCGACGGCCGCTGCAAGTCGTACGCCGACGCCGCGGACGGCACCGGCTGGGGCGAGGGCGTCGGCATGCTCCTGCTGGAACGCCTCTCGGACGCCGAGCGCAACGGCCACGAGGTGCTGGCCGTCATCCGCGGCACGGCCGTCAACCAGGACGGCGCCAGCAGCGGCCTGACCGCCCCCAACGGCCCCTCGCAGCAGCGTGTCATCCGCGCCGCGCTCGCCGCCGCCGGCCTGGAGCCGGGCGACGTCGACGCCGTCGAGGGCCACGGCACCGGCACCAGGCTCGGCGACCCCATCGAGGCGCAGGCGCTGCTCGCCACGTACGGCCAGGGCCGCCCCGCCGACCGGCCGTTGTGGCTGGGCTCCCTCAAGTCCAACATCGGGCACACCCAGGCCGCCGCCGGTGTCGGTGGTGTCATCAAGATGGTCGAGGCCCTGCGCAACCGCCGCCTCCCGCGCACCCTGCACGTGGACCGCCCCTCCACCACGGTCGACTGGACGGAGGGCGAGGTCCGCCTGCTCACCGAGCCCGTCGAATGGACCGACCCCGGCCGCCCCCGGCGGGCGGGCGTCTCGGCCTTCGGCGTCAGCGGCACCAACGCCCATGTGATCGTGGAGGAGGCCCCGGTCCCCGAGCCGGCCGGGGCGGACGAGACGGCACCGGAGGACGAGAACACCCCGGCCGCAGAGGCCGTTCCGGCCGACGTGCCGGTGGCCGCGCCCCGACTCCCCGTCGTGCCCTGGCAGTTGTCCGCGCGTACCCCGGACGCCCTCAAGGACCAGGCCCGCGCCCTGCTCGACCTCCTCGCCGACCGCCCCGACACCGACGACCACGCCGTGGCGCACGCCCTCGCCGCCACCCGCTCCCTCTTCGACCACCGCGCGGTGGTCCTCGGCCCCGACCGCGCCACCCTCCTCGACGGCCTGCGCGGCCTCGCCGCCGACGAACCCACCCCCTACGCCGTCACCGGCAAGTCCCGCAGGGGCGGCGGAAAGACCGCCTTCCTGTTCTCGGGCCAGGGTGCGCAACGGCTCGGTATGGGGCGGGAGTTGTACGACGCCTTCCCGGTGTTCGCGGAAGCCTTCGACGAGGTGTGCGCGCACCTCGACGGTGACCTGAAGGGTGTCGTCTTCGGTGAGGGCGCGGACCTGCTGAACGAGACCGGTTGGACGCAGCCGGCGCTGTTCGCGATCGAGGTGGCGCTGTTCCGGCTGGTGGAGTCCTGGGGCGTACGCCCGGACTTCCTCGTCGGGCACTCCGTCGGTGAACTGGCCGCCGCGCATGTGTCGGGTGTGCTGTCGCTTGAAGACGCGGCCCGCCTCGTGTCCGCGCGTGGTCGTCTGATGCAGGAACTCCCCTCCGGTGGCGCGATGTTCGCGTTGGAGGCGTCGGAGGACGAGGTCGTCCCGCTGCTGACGGACGAGGTCTCCGTCGCGGCCGTCAACGGCCCCCAGGCTGTCGTCGTCTCCGGTACGGAGGCTGCCGCGCAGGCCGTCGTCGACGAGATCGCCGCGCTCGGCCGCCGTACCACCCGACTGCGCGTGTCCCACGCGTTCCACTCACCGCTGATGGACCCGATGCTCGCGGAGTTCCGCGCGGTCGCCGAGAGCATCACCTACGCGGCCCCGCGCATCCCGGTCGTCTCCAACGTCACCGGACAGCTCGCCGCCGCAGGGGAGTTGGAGTCGGCGGACTACTGGGTCCGGCACGTCCGCGAGGCCGTCCGGTTCGCCGACGGAGTGCGCACCCTCGCCGACCGTGGTGTCACCCGCTACGTCGAGCTCGGCCCCGACGCCACCCTCACCGCCCTCGCCCAGCGGTCCGTCCCCACCGCCGACGACGAAGCCCTCTTCACGGCCGTGCTCCGCAAGGACCGCGACGAACCCGGCACCGCGCTCACCGCGCTCGCCGCCCTGCACACGCGGGGCACCACCGTCGACTGGACCGCCGTCCTGCCGGCCGGACAACCGCCGGTCGAACTGCCGACGTACGCCTTCCAGCGCACCCGCTACTGGCTCGACCCGGTGGCCCGCGACACCACGGCGTCGACCGGCGGCCACCCCCTGCTCGGCACGACCGTCGCGCTCGCCGGTTCGACCGCCGTGGTCTCCACCGGCCGTGTCTCGTCGCGCAGCCACCCGTGGCTCGCCGACCACACCGCCTTCGGCACCGCCCTCCTGCCCGCCGGTGTCCTCACCGACCTCGCACTGCACGCCGGCGCCCGGCTCGGCGTCCCGCACCTGTCCGAACTCGTCCTGGACACCCCCCTCACCCTGGCCGAGAGCGGCGAGACCGAGATCCAGACCGTCGTGGAGGGTACCGACGAGGACGGCCGCTGGACGTTCACCGCCCACTCCCGCCCCGTCGCCCGGGGCGACGACGGGACCGCGGAACTCCCCTGGACCCGGCACGCGCGGGGCGTCCTCGAACGCCGGCCGCAGCCGGCCCCGGCCACCGGGTCCCCCACGGCCGACCGGCCCCCGGCCGCCTGGCCGCCCGCCGGAGCCCTCGCCCTCGACACCGACGAGCTCCACCGCGCCCTGGCGGAGCGGGACGTGGTCCCCGGTGCCGAACTGCGCACCCTCACCGCGGCCTGGCGCGACGGCGACGACGTGTACGCCGAGGCCGCCCTGCCCGAATCGCTGCGCGCCGACGCCCCCCGCTTCGCCCTGCACCCGGCGCTCCTCGAAGGCGCCCTGCTCGCCCTGACCGCGACCGGCCGCCCCGCCCCCCACGCCCTGACCTGGACCGGCCTCACCCTGCACGCCACCGCCGCCGAGTCCGTACGCCTCCGTGTCCGGCCCCGCCCGGACGGCACCGTCCGCCTCGACCTGTACGACGCCACCGGCGCCCCCGTCCTGGAGGCGACCGCGCTCACCGCGCGCACCCTCACCCCGCAGGACCTCCCGGCCCCGGCCGCGTCCGTGAGCGACGACCTCTTCACCCTCGACTGGACCGAGTCCAGGACCCCGTGGCTGCCGACCGCGCCCCGACTCGCCCTGCACACCACCCTGGACGACCTCACCACCCCCGTGCCCGAGGTCGTCGCCCTGCCCTTCCGCACCCCCGCCGACGACACCACGCCCACCGCCGAGGCCGTCCGCACCGCCACCGCCACCGCGCTCGACCTGCTGCGGACCTGGCTCTCCGACGACCGCTTCACCGGCTCCCGGCTGCTGCTCGTCACCTCGGGCGCGCTCGCCGCGGGCGACGACGGCACCGTCACCGACCTGCCCGCCGCCGCCGTACGCGGACTCGTGCGCTCCGCCCAGGCGGAGAACCCCGGCCGCTTCCTGCTCGTCGACACCGACACCGACCGGCCCGCCCCCGACGACCTCGCCGAGGCCCTGCGCCACGACGAACCCGACGTCGCCCTGCGCGCCGGCCGGGTCCTCGTGCCCCGGCTCGTGCGCGCCGCCGCCGTCGACGGCGGACAGCCCGAGACCACCTTCGACCACACCCGCACCGTCCTGATCACCGGCGGCACCGGCACCGTCGGCGCCGCCACCGCCCGCCACCTGGTGGCCCGGCACGGCGTACGCCACCTGCTGCTCACCGGCCGCCGCGGCCCCGACGCGCCCGGCGCCCGCGCCCTGGCCGCCGAACTCACCGAGGCCGGCGCCCGGGTCACCGTCGCCGCCTGCGACGTCGCCGACCGCGACGCCCTCGCCGCCCTGCTCGCCACGATCCCCGCCGCACACCCCCTCGGCGCCGTCGTGCACGCCGCCGGCGTCCTCGACGACGGCATCGTCACCTCCCTCACCCCCGAGCGCCTCGCCACCGTCCTGCGGCCCAAGGCCGACGCCGCGGTCAACCTGCACGAACTGACCCACGACCTCGGCCTGTCGGCGTTCGTCCTGTTCTCCTCGGCCGCCGCCACGCTCGGCGGCCCCGGCCAGGGCAACTACGTCGCCGCCAACTCCTTCCTCGACGCCTACGCCGCCCACCTGCGCCACCAGGGCCACCACGCCCTCGCCATCGGCTGGGGCCTGTGGGCCGAGGACAGCGGCATGACCGGCGACCTCGACACCGGCCGCCGCGACCGCATCGACCGCAGCGGCTTCGGCGCCCTGCCCACCCGCCAGGCCCTCGACCTCCTCGACCGCTGCCTGCTGGCCCACCCCGCGGGCACCCCCCTGCCGCTGCGCGTCGACCTGCCCGCGCTGCGCCGCAACGCCGCCGTACTGCCCCCCGTCCTGCGCTCCCTCACCGGCCACACGCCCCTGCGCCGCGCCGTCGGCGCCACCGCACCGGGCACCCCGGCACAGCCCGGCTCCGTGCTCGCCGCGCTCCCCGCCGACCAGCGGCGCACGGCCCTGCGCTCCCTGGTCCGTACGACCGTCGCACGCGTTCTCGGCCACGGCAGCGACGCCGCGATCGGCGCCGACCGGCCCTTCGCCGAACTGGGCTTCGACTCCCTCACCGCCCTCGAACTGCGCAACGCCCTCACCCGCGAGACCGGCCTCCCGCTGCCCGCCACCCTCGTCTTCGACCACCCCACCCCGGACGCCGTCGCCGACGCCCTGCACGAAGGGCTCGCCCCCGCGGCCCCGCCCGCCGTCACCGGACGCGGCGCCACCGGCACCCCGGCCGGCCTCGCCGAGGACCCCGTCGCGATCGTCGGCATGGGCTGCCGCTTCCCCGGCGGCGTCCGCACCCCCGAACAGCTGTGGGACATGCTCCTCAAGGGCGAGGACGGCATCACCGACTTCCCCGCCGACCGCGGCTGGGACCTCGCGAACCTCTACGACCCCGATCCGCAGACCCGGCGCCGGGGCACCACGTACACCGCGCGCGGCGCCTTCCTCGCCGACGTCGGCTCCTTCGACGCGGACTTCTTCGGCATCTCGCCCCGCGAGGCCCTGGCCATGGACCCCCAGCAGCGGCTGCTCCTGGAGACGTCCTGGGAGGCCGTGGAACGCGCGGGCATCGACCCCCGCTCCCTGCGCGGCACCCGCACCGGCGTCTTCACCGGCACCAACGGCCAGGACTACGCCCACGTCCTGAACGCGGCCGACGCCGACACCGAGGGCTACCTCGGCACCGGCAACGCGGCCAGTGTCGTCTCCGGTCGTGTCTCCTACACCCTCGGCCTCGAAGGCCCCGCGGTCACCGTCGACACCGCCTGCTCGGCCTCCCTCGTGGCCCTGCACTGGGCGATACGGGCCCTGCACTCCGGCGAGTGCGACCTCGCGCTGGCCGGCGGTGTGACGGTGATGTCGACCCCGGCCGCGTTCGTCGAGTTCAGCCGCCAGCGCGGCCTGTCCGCCGACGGCCGCTGCAAGGCGTTCGCGGACGCCGCGGACGGCACCGGCTGGGGCGAGGGCGCCGGTGTGCTGCTCGTGGAGCGGCTGTCGGACGCCCGCCGCAACGGCCACCCCGTGCTCGCGGTCGTACGCGGCTCGGCGGTGAACCAGGACGGCGCGTCCAACGGCCTGACCGCCCCCAACGGCCCCTCCCAACAGCGGGTCATCCGGGCGGCGCTGGCGAGTGCCGGACTGTCCGCGTCGGAGGTCGACGCGGTCGAGGCGCACGGCACGGGCACGGCCCTGGGCGACCCGATCGAGGCACAGGCGCTGCTGGCGACCTACGGCCAGGAGCACGACGCGGACCGGCCGCTGTGGCTGGGCTCGGTGAAGTCCAACATCGGGCACACCCAGGCCGCCGCCGGTGTCGCCGGTGTGATCAAGATGGTGGAGGCGATGCGCCACGGCGTGCTGCCCGCCACCCTGCACGTCGACGAGCCGACCACCCACGTCGACTGGGACACGGGCCACGTCCGGCTGCTGTCCGGGCCCGTCGACTGGCCCGAGACGGACCACCCGCGCCGGGCCGGCGTCTCGGCCTTCGGCTTCAGCGGCACGAACGCCCACGTCGTCCTCGAACAGGGCCCCACCGCTCCGGCACCGGACGACCTTTCCCCCGCCCGGCGGCTCCCGGTCACCCCCTGGCTGGTCTCCGGACGGGGCGAGGAGGCCCTGCGCGCCCAGGCGGAACGCCTCCTGGCCCACGTCCAGGCCCGTCCCGAACTCGACCCCGTCGACGTCGCCTTCTCGCTCGTCGACAGCAGGTCGGCGTTCGAGAACCGGGCGGTGGTCCGTGGTACGGACCGCGAATCGATGCTCGCCGGACTGGCCGCCGTCACCCGCGGCGAGACCCCGCCGACCGTGTCCGAAGGCACCGTGGGCGTGGGCAGGACCGCGTTCCTGTTCTCGGGTCAGGGTGCGCAACGGCTGGGCATGGGGCGGGAGTTGCACGACTCCTTCCCGGTGTTCGCGGAGGCGTTCGACGCGGTGTGCGCCCAGTTGGAAGGTGATGTGAAGGGTGTCGTCTTCGGTGACGATGCCGAGGTGCTGAACGAGACGGGGTGGACGCAGCCGGCGTTGTTCGCGATCGAGGTGGCGCTGTTCCGGCTGGTGGAGTCCTGGGGCGTACGTCCCGACTTCCTCGTCGGTCACTCGGTGGGCGAGCTGGCTGCCGCGCATGTGTCCGGTGTCCTGTCCCTGGAGGACGCGGCCCGTCTGGTCTCCGCACGTGGCCGTCTGATGCAGGAACTCCCCTCCGGCGGTGCGATGTTCGCGTTGGAGGCGTCGGAGGACGAGGTCGTCCCGCTGCTGACGGATGAAGTCTCCGTCGGGGCGGTCAACGGGCCTCGCGCGGTGGTGATTTCGGGTACGGAGTCCGCCGCGCAGGCCGTCGTGGACGAGATCGCCGCGCTGGGTCGTCGGACGTCCCGGCTGCGGGTGTCCCACGCCTTCCACTCGCCGCTGATGGAGCCGATGCTCGCGGAGTTCCGTGCGGTCGCCGAGAGTGTCGCCTACGCCGAGCCGCGCATCCCGGTCGTCTCGAACGTCACCGGACAGCTCGCCGCCGCAGGGGAGTTGGAGTCACCCGAGTACTGGGTCCGGCACGTCCGTGAAGCCGTACGCTTCGCCGACGGCATCCGCACCCTCGCCGAGCAGAGCGTGACCCGGTACGTCGAGCTCGGCCCGGACGCCACCCTGACCACCCTCGCCCAGCCCTGCGTCCCCGCGGGCGACAAGGACCCCCTCTTCACGGCCGCCCTGCGCAAGGACCGTCCCGAGGCGGACACGATCACCGCCGCCGTGTCGAAGGCGTTCGTGCACGGTGTCGCCCTCGACTGGCCCGCCTTCCTCGCCGGTTCCGGCGCGCACACGGTCGAACTGCCGACGTACGCCTTCCAGCGTGAGCGCTACTGGCCGAAGACCACGCAGGGCTCCGGCGCACGGGCCCGGGTCGACGGCTGGCGCTATCGCGTCGAGTGGGAGCCGGTGCCCGTACCGGCCGTGCCCGCGCAGGTGCCCGGCCGCTGGATCCTGCTCCAGCCCCCCAGCGACGACGTCCTGCCGGGCATCGAGGAGTTCGTGCCCGGTGTCGACCGCTTCACCTGCCCGCCGGAGACGGCCGACCGCGCCGGGCTGGCCCGGCTGCTGACGCAGGCCGCCGAGTGCGGGCTGATCGCGGGCGTGCTGTCCGGACTCGCGCCCACCGGAGGCGTGCGGGTGACGACGGCGCTCGTCCAGGCGCTGGGCGACGCCGCGCTTGCGGTTCCGCTGTGGGCGGTCACGCACGGCGCGGTGTCGACCGGCGCGCCGGGCGAGGAGCCGGCCGATCCGGGGCAGGCCGCTGTCTGGGGCCTGGGCCGGGTGGCCGCGCTGGAGCACCCCGACCGCTGGGGCGGCCTCCTGGACGTACCCGAGGGCGAGGGCGACCGGCAGGCGCTCGCCGGCATCGCGTCCGCGCTCACCTCGGGCGAGGACCAGGTCGCCGTACGCGGGCCCGGACTGTTCGTCCGCCGGCTGGCCCACGCCCCGTCCGCCGAGACCCCGGCCGTCTCCTGGACCCCGCGCGGCCGGGTCCTGGTGACCGGCGGCACGGGCGCCCTCGGCGGACGCCTCGCCCGCTGGCTGGTGGGACGCGGCGCACGCGACCTGGTGCTGACGAGCCGACGCGGCCGGCAGGCGCCGGGAGCCGCCGAACTCACCCACGAGCTGGAGGAGTTGGGCGCGCGGGTGGTCGTGGAGGCGTGCGACATGGCCGAACGGGCCGAGGTCGAGGCGCTGTTGTCCCGGCACCAGGTCGACGCGGTGTTCCACGCCGCGGGCCTCGGCGACGCGACCCCGTTCGAGCGGACCGACGAACGGCACCTCGCCGCCGTACTGGCCGCGAAGGCGGTCGGCGCCGACCACCTCGACGCCCTCACCCGGGACGCGGACCTGTCCGCGTTCGTGGTCTTCTCGTCCATCGCCGGTGTGTGGGGCAGCGGCGGCCAGTCCGCCTACGCCGCCGCCAACGCCCACCTCGACGCGCTGATCGAACGCCGCCGGGCCGAGGGGCTGGTGGCCACCGCGGTGGCCTGGGGACCCTGGGGCGGCGGTGGCATGGTGACCGACGAGGGCGCCGTGGAAGTGGCCCGGCGCGGGCTGCGGGTCATGGACCCCGACCTGGCCCTGAGCGGACTCGGACGCGCCCTCGACGTGGGCGACGGGACGGTCGTGGTGGCCGACGTGGACTGGGACAGGTTCCTGCCCACGTTCACCAGCCGCCGCCCCAGCCCCCTCCTCTCCGCCTTCGAGGAGCCCGACGAGCCCCGGTCGGCCACCGCGGACACGGAACCGCAGGCCAAGCGGTCGGCCCTGATCACCAGACTCTCCGCGCTCTCCGCCGCCGACCGCAGGACCGCCCTGCGCGACCTCGTGCGCGACCGCGCCGCGGCCGTCCTCGGCCGGCCGAGCGGCGAGAGCGTCACACCCGGCCAGGCCTTCCGCGACGTCGGCTTCGACTCCCTGACCGCCGTCGAACTGCGCGACCAACTGGGCCAGGACACCGGACTGCGCCTGCCCAGCACCCTCGTCTACGACTACCCGACCCCCGGACACCTCGCCGACCACCTCGGCGCCGAACTCTTCCCCGACACCTCGGCCGACCCGGCGGACGCCGCGCACGGCGACGACGAGGCCGCGCTGCGCCGCACACTCGCGACCGTCCCCCTGGCCCGGCTGCGGGAGAGCGGTCTGCTGACCGCGCTGCTCGCTCTCGCCGAGCCGGACGACCGGCCGTCGCGGACGCAGGAGGCGGCACCGGACGACACCGAGGACGACGACCTGATCCAGAGCATGGACGTCGACGACCTCGTCCAACTGGCCCTCGGCGACTCGGCCCCCTGACCGTGCGGCCCGCCACCCACCCCGTCCGCCGAAGTCCGAAGCACGAACAGTGGAGCTGAGTATGCCCACCTCCGAGGAACGCGTTGTCGCGGCCCTGCGCGCGTCGCTGGTCGAGAACGACCGGCTGCGCAAGCAGAACGACCGCCTCGCCCGCGCGGCCACCGAACCCGTCGCCGTCGTCGGCATGGCCTGCCGCTACCCGGGAGACGTCCACTCGCCCGAGGACCTGTGGCGCCTCGTGGCCGACGGCCGGGACGCGATGACCGGCTTCCCGGAGGACCGCGGCTGGGACCTGACCGGCAGCACCACCGACGCCGAGGCCCTGCGCGGCGGATTCGTCACCACCGCCACCGAGTTCGACGCCGCCTTCTTCGGCATCTCGCCCCGCGAGGCGCTCGCCATGGACCCGCAGCAGCGGCTCACCCTGGAGGCGTCCTGGGAGGCGTTCGAACGGGCCGGCCTCGACGCCGGGACGGTACGCGGCAGCCGTACCGGAGTCTTCGTCGGGTGCAGCAACCAGAACTACGGCTCCGCGAGCGGACAGGGACTCCCCGAGGGCATCGAGGGCCACCTGCTCACCGGCAACGCCTCCAGCGTGGTCTCGGGCCGGGTGTCGTACGCGCTCGGCCTCGAAGGCCCCGCGGTCACCGTCGACACCGCCTGCTCGTCGGCGCTCGTCGCCCTGCACCTGGCCGTGCAGGCGCTGCGGGCGGGGGAGTGCGACCTCGCGCTGGCCGGCGGTGTGACGGTGATGTCGACGCCGGACGTGTTCGCCGAGTTCGACCGCCAGGGCGGGCTCGCCGGGGACGGCCGCTGCAAGGCGTTCGCCGAGGGCGCCGACGGCACCGGCTGGGGCGAGGGCGTCGGTGTGCTCCTCGTCGAACGGCTCTCCGACGCCCGCGCCAACGGCCACCCCGTGCTCGCCGTCGTGCGCGGCTCGGCGGTGAACCAGGACGGCGCCTCCAACGGCCTGACCGCCCCCAACGGGCCCTCCCAACAGCGGGTCATCCGGGCCGCGTTGAAGAGCGCCGGCCTCACCGCCTCCGATGTGGACGTGGTCGAGGCCCACGGCACCGGCACGGCCCTCGGCGACCCCATCGAGGCCCACGCCCTGCTCGCCACCTACGGCAAGGACCGCCCCGCGGACCGGCCGCTGTGGCTGGGCTCGGTGAAGTCCAACATCGGCCACACCCAGGCCGCCGCGGGCGCCGCCGGCATCATCAAGATGGTCGAGGCGATGCGCCACGGCGTGCTGCCCGCCACCCTCCACGTCGACGAGCCCTCCACCCACATCGACTGGGAGGCGGGCGAGGTCCGCCTGCTCACCGACTCCCGCGACTGGCCGGAGCTCGACCGCCCGCGCCGCGCCGCCGTCTCCGCGTTCGGTGTCTCCGGCACCAACGCCCACGTCGTCCTCGAACAGGCCGTCCCGGTGACCGGGACGGCCGAGGAGACGCCCGCGGCCCGGCCGGCCGGGCCGCCCGTCGTCCCCTGGGCGCTGTCCGCCCGCACCCCCGAGGCCCTGCGCGCCCAGGCCCGTACACTGTCCGCCTTCCTGACCGAGCACCCCGGCCACGCTCCGGCCGACGTCGGCTGGTCGCTGCTGGCGACCCGCACGGCGTTCGAACACCGTGCCGTCGTCCTCGGCACCGACCACACCACTCTCCTCACCGCCCTGCGCGACCTCGCCGCCGCCGGGACGACCCCACGAGCCGTGACCGGCCAGAACCACGAGGAAGGCAAGCTGGCCTTCCTGTTCTCGGGTCAGGGTGCGCAGCGGTTGGGTATGGGGCGGGAGTTGTACGACGCCTTCCCGGTGTTCGCGGAGGCGTTCGACGCGGTGTGCGCCCAGTTGGAAGGTGATGTGAAGGGTGTCGTCTTCGGTGACGATGCCGAGGTGCTGAACGAGACGGGGTGGACGCAGCCGGCGTTGTTCGCGATCGAGGTGGCGCTGTTCCGGCTGGTGGAGTCCTGGGGCGTACGTCCTGACTTCCTGGTCGGGCACTCGGTGGGTGAGCTGGCTGCCGCGCATGTGTCGGGTGTGTTGTCGCTGGAGGACGCGTCTCGTCTGGTGTCCGCACGTGGCCGTCTGATGCAGGAACTCCCTTCCGGCGGTGCGATGTTCGCGTTGGAGGCGGCCGAGGACGAGGTGTTGCCGCTACTGAGTGACGGTGTGTCGATCGCGGCGGTCAACGGCCCCCGTGCGGTGGTGATTTCGGGCGCCGAGTCCGCCTCGCAGGCCGTCGTGGACGAGATCGCCGCGCTGGGGCGTCGTACGTCCCGGCTGCGGGTCTCGCACGCCTTCCACTCGCTGCTGATGGAGCCGATGCTGGCCGCGTTCCGTGCGGTCTCCGAGAGTGTCACCTACGCCGAGCCGCAGATCCCGGTCGTCTCGAACGTCACCGGACAACTCGCCGCCGCAGGGGAGTTGGAGTCGGCGGACTACTGGGTCCGGCACGTGCGTGAGGCGGTCCGGTTCGCCGATGGTGTGCGCACCCTCGCCGACCGCGGCGTCACCCGTTATCTCGAACTCGGCCCCGACGGCACCCTCACCGCCCTCGCGCAGCCCTGCGTCCCCGACGCCGACGGAGCGCTGTTCACGCCCACGCTGCACAAGACCGGGCCCGAACCGGTCGCCGTGCTGCGCGCGTTGGGCCGGCTGCACGCGGACGGCGTCGCCGTCGACTGGCGCGCCTACTTCGACGGGAGCGGCGCGACGGCCGTCGAGCTGCCGACGTACGCCTTCCAGCGTGAGCGCTACTGGCTCGCTCCGAGCACGCCGAAGCCGAGGCCCGGTGCCGACTCCTGGCGGTACGCCGTCACCTGGAAGCCCCTGACCCAGCTCTCGGGCGGCACCCCCCAGCCGTCGCCGGGCCGTCGGCTGGTGCTGGTCCCCGAGGAGCGGGACGCGCGGGCCGACGCGACGATCGACGCCGTACTCGAAGGGCTTGAGCGGCACGGCTTCGAACTGTCACGGGTCGAGGTCGCGCACACCGCGTCCGCCACCGGCCGCGCCGAGCTGGCGGACCGACTCCGGCTCACGCAGGAGGAGTTCGGCCCCTTCACGGCCGTACTCTCGCTCCTCGCGCTGGCCGAGGACCCGGACGAGGTCACGGCGTCCACGGTCACCCTGGTCCAGGCCCTCACGGACGCCGCACTCACCGGCCCGGTGTGGTCGCTGACGCGCGGCGCCGTGTCCGTCGGGCGCACCGACTCCGTCACCGCGCCCGAGCAGGCGGCGGTGTGGGGCATCGGCCGGGTCGCCGCCCTCGAACACCCCGACCTCTGGGGCGGACTCGTCGACCTGCCCGACGACCTCGACGAACGGGCGGTCGCCCGGCTCGCCACGGTCCTCGGCGAGGGCGGGTCCGGCGAGTCCGGCGAGGACCAGCTCGCGGTCCGCGCCACCGGCACCTACGGCCGTCGGCTCACCCGCCCCCGCCCCGCCCCGCTCGACACCTGGCGGCCGCGCGGCACCGTCCTCGTCACCGGCGGCACGGGAGCCATCGGCGCCCGGGTCGCGCGCTGGGCCGTCGAACGCGGCGCCGAGCACGTCGTCCTGGCCGGCCGCCGCGGTCCCGACGCCCCCGGTGCCGCCGAACTCGAAGCGGAACTGGTCGAGGCGGGAGCCCGGGTCACCCTCGTCGCGGTCGACGTCTCCGAGAGGGACGAGGTCGCCGCGCTCCTCGAAGCCCACCCCGTGGACGCCGTCCTGCACACCGCGGGCGTCCTCGACGACTCCGTGCTCGGCGGCACCGACCCCGAACGCGTCCGGCACGTCCTGCGGGCCAAGGCCGAGGCCGCCCTGCACCTGGACGAGCTCACCCGCGACCGGGACCTGTCGGCGTTCGTCCTCTTCTCGTCACTCGCCGGTGTCCTCGGCAACGCGGGACAGGGTGCCTACGCCGCCGCCAACGCCATGCTGGACGCTCTCGCCGAGCGGCGTCGTGCGCAGGGGCTGCCCGCGACCTCGGTCGCGTGGGGCCCGTGGGCCGGCGGCGGCATGGCCGCGGAGGCCACGGGCGACCGCAGGCGCAGCCGGGGCGCCGTGGCGTCCCTCGACCCCGACCAGGCGCTCACCGCCCTCGCCACGGCCCTGGACGCCGATGTCACCACCGAGTTCGTTGCCGACATCGACTGGCAGCGCTTCGTACCGGCCTTCACCGCGATCCGCCCCAGCGCCCTCCTGCGCGACCTCCCGGAGGCCACGCCCGCCCCGTCCGCCGACCGCACGCCCTCGACGGCGGACCGCGCCGACGGCCCCGGCGCCCGCATCGGCGCGCTGCCCCGCGAAGCGGGCATCCGGGCCGCCGAAGACCTCGTCCGCGCCCGCGCGGCGGCGGTCCTGGGGCACGCGGGTCCGGAGTCGGTGCCCGCGGACCGTGCGTTCCGTGACCTGGGCGTGGACTCGCTGATCGCGGTGGAGCTGCGCAATGTTCTTGGCGCGGAGTGTGGGGTGCGGTTGCCGGCGACGGTCGTCTTCGACCATCCCACTCCGGCGGCGCTCGCGAACTTCCTGTACGGCGAACTCGGCGGCGCCACCGAGGACACGCCCGGTGTGACCGCCGGAGTGGCCCTGTCCTCCGATCCGATCGTGATCGTGGGCATGGCCTGCCGCTTCCCCGGCGGGGTCGACTCCCCCGAATCCCTGTGGGACCTGCTGTCCGAGGGCCGCGACGGCATGGTCACCTTCCCCGACGACCGGGGCTGGGAAGGACTCGGCACGGTCTACGGCTACGACGCCAACGACTTCGCCCGCGTGGGCGGCTTCCTGTCCGGCGTTGATGCTTTTGACGCGGGGTTTTTTGGTGTGTCGCCGCGTGAGGCGTTGGCGATGGATCCGCAGCAGCGGTTGTTGTTGGAGTCGTCGTGGGAGGCGGTGGAGCGGGC
>NZ_JBEZXS010000080.1:0-16673 GCF_040638185.1 Streptomyces sp. NPDC026672 | reverse complement strand
CCTGTTCGTATGCGCCCAGCGTCCCACGACCACCCGATCGGGACTCCCGTTCGACGCGCATCCCTCAAGATCGAAAAGACAACAGCTTCTTAGTTAGCCAGAATCCGACCAACTTAGACCGTGTCCTATGTGGTGAGGCGGACGAGTCACTCGTAGCAGCACATGGCTGCGGCGAGGCCGAGAAACGCCAGGTAGTTGCGGGGGTTGCGCTCGTAGCGGGGGCTGAGTCTGCGGTAGCCGGACAGCCACGACATCGTCCGCTCGATCACCCACCTTCGGCGGCCCAATCGCTCGCTGGACTCGATGCCTTTGCGGGCGATGCGGACGCCGATGCGCTTGCCTCGTAACCATTTCCGCAGGTGGGGGATGTCATATGCCTTGTCGGCGTGCAGGCGTTGAGGCTTGAAGTGGCGGCCGCGGTGAGGGTCGTGTCTCGTTTGGTGACCCTCGACCATGGGCTTCAGTGCTTCACTGTCGTGGGTGTTGGCGGCAGAGACGCCGACGAGGAGGGGCAGTCCGTTCGCGTCCGACAGGACGTGCATCTTGGAACCCGGCTTGCCTCGGTCCACGGGGCTCGGACCTGTGAGTTCGCCCCCCCTTTTTTGCCCTCACGCGGGCGGAGTCGAGTACGACGCGGGTGATGTCGATGAGGCCGGCGTCATCGAGCCGGTGCAGCACTGCTTCATGGAGGCGGCCCCACACACCGGCTCTCGACCAGATCAGGAACCGCCGGTGGACGGTCGACTTCGATATGCCGAAGCAAGGGGGCAAAGCCCGCCAGGCGCAGCCGCTGACCAGCACGTAGATGATGGCCGCGAACAGCGTCTCATCAGGCGTGTCCCGTGTTCCACCGCCTTGCGGCCGCACCTTCGACGGCGGGATCAACGGCTTCGCGATCTCCCATAGCCCGTCCGGAACAATCCAGCTCCACGTACCCCGCCCCATACGCAATCCAACGACGCCTCACCACATAGGACACGGTCTAAGACCTGGCGGCAGCGTCGTACCGCTCACGGTCCCGGCGGATCTCGTCGAGATTCGCCTCGGTCCAGGCGACCAGGCCCGCAAGGATGCCGTGCAGACTGCGCCCACGTTCGGTCAGCGCGTACTCGACGCGGGGCGGCACCGTGGCCTCGACAGTGCGGGTGATCAAGCCGTCGCGCTCAAGGCGACGCACCGTGGCACTCAGCATCCGCTGCGTGATGCCGTTCACCGCTCGTCGCAGCGCATTGAACCGGAGGGGACCGTCGTCGAGTCGGCAGACAACGGTCACCGACCACTTGTCTCCGATGCGGTCCATCACATCACGCAGCAACTCGTCGCGGTCGGATCGTTCACTCGATTCGGCCGTCGCGGGCAAAGTCACCTGGTGCCTCCCGTGATACCTGGGCAGTTCGAAGTGCCTTCTTGTGCAGCACTTGCATGGAAGTTTCAATCGTATACCAGTATCTGATGTATACCCACTAGAGAGGGAAGCCTCCGTGTCGGACACTCCCCCACCCCGTCCTGTCCTGATCCGAAGCGGGCACGTCCTGTTCCCGGACGGGACCAGCCGGACGGCCGATGTCCTGATCCGGGACGGGCGCATCGCCGGAGTCGGCGACACTGCCGTCGCTGTCGGTGACGAAGAGATCATCGATGCTGGAACCCACTTGGTGATGCCGGGCCTGGTGGATACGCACCGGCACATGTGGCTGGGAGGCCTGTCGGCCAGTTCCAGCGACGTGACCCTGTTTCCGTACGCGCAGCAGGTGAACGAGGCACTTGGCGACCCATTCACCGCCGACGACGTGTACGCGGGCGTGCTGTGGGGCGCGGTGCAGGCAGTCAACGCGGGGGTCACGACCGTCGCCGACTGGGCCCACAACCTGGGTTCCGACGCGGACATCGACGCCAACCTGCGTGCCCTGCGCGACAGCGGCATCCGGGCCCGGCTGTACTTCGGCGGCAAAGCCAGTTCCAGTGGGGACTACTCCCGCTACGAGGCACAAGCCCGGCGTCTGCACGCCACGCACGCGGCACACCGGGAGGACGACCGCATCGCTCTCGGACTTGCCCTGCGCGGCCCGTCCATGGCCACCCCCACGGAGAACGAGCACGAGTTCGGCCTTGCCCGCGAACTGGGTCTGCCGATCTCCCTGCACGCCGGGATGGCGGGCCTGCCCGGCGCGGTCGACCAGCTCGGGCGGCAGGGACTTCTCGGACCTGACGTGAACTACGTCCACGCGAACGAGTTCACCGAGCAGGAGTGGAAGCAGGTCGCGGAGTCGGGTGGAACCGTGTCGGCCACCCCGACGGTCGACATGACCATGGGCCTGGGTACCCATCCCGCCGCGGGCGCCGCGCTGGAACACGGGGTGCCGGTCGGCCTGGGAGCCGACACCGTCGCCTACGGTCCCAGCGACCTGTTCGGGGAGATGCGTCTGGCGCTGGCCGCCGAGCGGTCCCGGACCAATGCGGAGCCCATCGCCCGGGAGGAGATGCCCGGCGAACTGCGGCACGGTTACCTTGACATGCTGGATGTGGCCACGCGCGGGGGCGCCCGGGTGCTCGGTTTCGCCGACCGGATCGGAGAGATCGCGGTCGGCCGCCGTGCCGACCTCATCACGCTCGACCTGTCGGCCCCGCATCTGGACGGCTTCGGCGACCCCGTCCTCGCGGCGTTCCTCAGCGCCGGAGCACGCGACGTCGACACCGTGATCATCGACGGACGAATCCTCAAACGACGGGGTGTGCTGGCCAACGCCCTTCTCGAGAAGGCGCGCCGGGAGGTACGTAGCTCGCGTGCCCGTATCCGCGGCAGGTCGCTGTGACCGCGAACGACACGATCATGGAACCCGCAAGCTCCCCGGCTCGGCCTCTGGGCATGATTCTTGCGCTGTGCTGCGCGGCTCAGTTCATGGTCGTGGTCGATGTCACGATCATGAACGTCGCGCTGCCGGACATCCGGGCCAGCCTCCACATGAACGTGACCGGCCAGCAGTGGGTGATCAACGCCTACACGCTGACCTTCGCCGGTTTCCTCCTGCTGGGAGCACGTGCCGCCGACCTGATCGGCCACCGGCGGGTGATGCTCGCCGGACTGACCGTGTTCACGCTCTTCAGCGTCCTGGGCGGTCTCGCCCCCAGCGGTGGCTGGCTCATCGCCGCCCGCACCGTCCAAGGCGTCGGCGGAGCCCTGTTGGCGCCATCGACGCTCAGCGTGCTGACGACCGCCTTCGCCGAGTCGGACGCCCGTCGCAAAGCCCTGGGCGCGTGGACGGGGACCGCGGCCGCCGGCGCCGCCGCGGGCATGGTCGCCGGAGGAGTCTTCACCGACCTCCTCGACTGGCGCTGGGTCCTGTTCGTGAACGGTCCGATCGGCGCCTTGCTGATCACGGCGGTCCCCCGCTGTCTGCCCCCCGAACAACCGCTCTCCCGTCCGCGTCAACAGCTCGATGTGTGGGGCGCTGTCCTGGCGACATGCGGTCTGTCCTCGCTCGTCTACGGGATCGTCACCGCGGCACAGCACGCGTGGACGGCGCCGACGACGCTGGGTGCGCTGGGGCTGGGTGTCGCCCTGCTGGCGGTCTTCATCCTGGTTGAGGCCCGCCTGGGTGACACGGCGCTGGTCCCCCTGCGAGTGCTGCGCATGCGTACGCTCATGCTGTCGAACGGGATCGCGGCCACCATCGGCGTGGCTCTCTTCGGTATGTACTTCTTCGTGTCTCTCTTCCTCCAGGACGTCAACAGTTACTCGCCGTTGAAGGCGGGGCTCGCCTTCATGCCTGCCGGTTTGGCGACGATGGCCGGGACGCTTGTGGGGTCGCGGGTGGTCGTGAAGGTCGGAGCAAGCCGGCAAATCATGGTCGGCCTGGCAACCGCCGCAGCGGGATTGTGGTGGTTGAGCAGCAACGACGGCCCTGTCGGCTATGCCGACCATGTCCTGGCACCGCTGATCCTCGTCGGTCTCGGCCTCGGCTCGGCCTTCGTACCGACCACCGGCACGGCGACATCGGGTGTCCCCGCCTCGCAGGCCGGCCTGGCTGCGGGACTGGTGACGACCAGTCGGCAGATCGGGGCCGCACTCGGCCTGGCGGTGATGATCACGGTCGCGGGACACGTCGGCTCGGACACGGGCGACGGGATCGGCGCGGCACTGCGCGTCGCTTCCGGGCTTCTGGCCGTGGGCGTCGTACTCGGAGGGGTACTTGGATACCGCCGACAGGCTACGGCCCCCTGACCCCAGCCTGGTGCAGGGCGCCACCACCGCGCCCTGCACCTGAGCCACGCCCCGGAAAGGGTGCGCAAGCCGTAGCTCATGCGGAAGGCTGTCCGATCACCGTCATGTCAGTGGAGGAACTGCTGGGCGAGTACGAAGGTGTCGAGGGCGGTAATCAGCAAGGCCATGACCCAGGCTGCGGAAGTAGTCGCACGGTGGTTGACGTAGGCGCCCATGATGTCCCGCCGGGATGTGAAGGCGATCAATGGAGTCAGCGCCAGGGGAATACCGAAGGACAGAATGACCTGGGTGAGAACAAGTGCGTGGGTGGGGTCGACGCCGAAGGCAAGGACAGCGATCGCGGGTGTAATGGTGATCATGCGACGCAGGGCCAGCGGGATACGAAGGGAAATGAAGCCGGCCATCGCAATCTGCCCCGCATAGGTACCCACGCCCGACGAAGACACACCTGAGACCAGCAGAGCAACGGCGAACGCCAATGCCGCTGTGCCCCCTGCCAGGTGGTCCAGCCCCAGATACGCCTGCGGGAGAGTGCTCACGCTGGTCAGGGACGACATGTGGAAGACTTCGGCGGCCACGGCAAGCATGGCCATGTTCGCCAGCCGGCGATTCCGAGCGCCACGACCACGTCGAGCAGCTCGAATCGCAGGACGCGCCGTCGCTCCGCATCGTTCCGGCACGGGACACGGCCGCCGGTAAGCGCCAAGTGCATATAGACGGCGTGGGGCATCACGGTCGCACCGAAGATCCCGGCACTGATGTAGAGAGACCCGTCCCGTACAGGGTCGGCATGAGTCCGCGCACGGCCGCGTGAGCCGAGGGGCCGACCAGCAGCACCTCGTAAAGGAAACCGGCCACGATGACAAAGAGCAGAGCGGCAATGGTGAGTTCGAAGCGGCGGTGGCTCCGGTCCCGGATCGTGAGGATCGCGAACGCGGCGATGCCGACGATCAGCCCGGCGGGCAGCATCGGCACGCCGAGAAGGATGTTCAGACCCAGCGCGGTACCGAGGAATTCGGCGACGTCGGTGGCGGCCGTCACTACTTCGGCCTGTACCCACATTCCCCAGACGAGAGCGCGGGGACAGTGCCGGCGGACCAGTTCAGGCAGGTTACGGTCAGTTACGATGCCGAGCTTGGCGGACAGAAACTGCACCGGCATCGCCATTGTGTTCGCCAGCAGAACCACCCACAGAAGCTGGTAGCCGTACCGGGCACCCCCCCTGGAAGTTCGCCGCGAAGTTCCAGGGATCGACATACGCGATCGCCGTGACGAACGCCGGTCCGAGCATGCCCAGGACTACACGCGGCCTCCCCCTGGCCGACGTTCGACCGAGCACGACGGGCTCGTCCGGAGCGGGCCCGGCAAGGGCTGGGGCGGCGCTGCTGCTCGGGATCACGACCGCAGTTCGTTGCGGCGGGTGGAGTTCCACCAAAGCATGGGGCACGGAGGGGTGCGGTCTCCCAAATCCGGGTTCTTCTTCCGTCGCAGACACAACGATCTCCTGTGGCGTCCTGATGGTCGTCCGATTGGCACAGCCCGGTCAGCACGGTCAGCCCGCCGTAGCAGCATCCGGGGGCAAGGCTTGAAGGGAGCGGCCCGGGAACAGCTGGGAGTCCCGGGCCCTCACCCTGGCCCAACGGGTTGGGCCAGGGTGAGGGAGCGCCGCTGACGGCCTACAGCCCGAAGACCTTGCGCGCGTTCTCGCCGAGGATGTTGCGCTTGGCCTGGTGGGACAGGAAGGGGATGGACATGATGCGCCCCGACACATCGAAGTCCCAGTGCGGCCAGTCGGAGGAGTAGAGCAGTGTGTTCTCGGCGTCGATCGCCCGGAACGTGCTCCCCAGCAGCTCGGTGTCCGTGACCTCGAAGGGCTGACGTGTAGTACATGTCGCGCATGTAGTCGCTCGGCATCTTGGTCAGAAGGGGAGCGTCCAACTGGCGCAGCTGGTACTCGTGGTCGAGCCGCTGCATCATGAAGGGCAGCCAGGCCACACCGCTTTCGATCCAGATCACCTTGAGATTCGGGAAGCGTTCCCCGATTCCGTTGATGACCCAGTTGGTCAGGTGTGTCATGTTGCAGGTGACGAACGACATGGCGTGTGCGGACAGGAACTTGTTCATCGTCGTCGTCATGGTGTCGTTGACGTTGGGGCCCGCGTGGAATCCCAGCGGCATGCCGCGTTCCTGGAGTTCCGCGTACAGGGGCATGTAGCTGTTGTGGTGGACTCCCACCGACCGCTGGCTGGTGACGAGAAACCCGATCACGCCGGGATGGTCAGCGTATTCGCGCACGGTACGCAGCGACGCCTCCGGGTTCTCGAAGGGCAGCCCCAGCATCGTCTTGATCCTGGGTTCGTTCGGCAGGATGGTCTCCGTGAACCAGCGGTTTTAAAGGTCCTAGCAGAAGCCGTTGATCACGTGACTTTCGACTTGGGTGGTCGTTGGTCTGGCCGTGGGGAAACGTCAGTCGCGGCCGTGGGTCGTGTCGGATGAACTGTGGTCGCTGATCGAGCCGTTGCTGCCCGGGCCGGGTCCGAAGCTGGTGGAGGGCAGACCGCGGGTGCCGGACCGGCAGGCGTTGTGCGGGATCCTGTTCGTTCTGCACACCGGCATCCACTGGGAGTACCTGCCGCAGGAGTTGGGCTTCGGCTCGGGCATGACGTGCTGGCGGCGCCCGGCCGCGTGGAACGAGGCCGGCGTGTGGGACGCGTTGCACCTGGTGCTGCTGAAGAAGCTGCGGGCGGCGAAGAAGCTGGACTGGTCGCGGGCGGTGATCGACTCCTCCCATGTGCGGGCCGCTCGCCGCGGCCCAAAAGCGGGCCCAGCCCGGTCGACCGCGCACGTCCGGGCAGTAAGCACCACGTCCTCACCGACGGGCAGGGGATTCCGCTCGCGGTGTCGCTGACCGGCGGCAACCACAACGACGTCACGCAGTTGCTGCCCCTGCTGGACAAGGTTCCGGCCGTGGCCGGTGTCGTCGGCCGGCCCAGACGACGACCCGACGCGCTCCTCGCCGACCGCGGCTACGACCACGACAAGTACCGGCGCCTGCTGTGGCAGCGCGGCATCCGCCCGGTCATCGCCGAACGAGGCCAGCCCCACGGATCCGGGCTGGGCATCTTCCGGTATGTCGTGGAACGAACGATCTCCTGGTTCCATGGCTTCCGTCGCCTGCGCATCCGCTGGGAACGACGCGACGACATCCATGAAGCCTTCCTCACCCCGGCCACCTGCCTGATCACTTACAGGCACGTGGAACGCCTTTGTTAGGACCTCTAAGGGTCAGCGGTCGCCGCGTGAACGGCTGGCATACAGCGATGCGAGCAGACGGAGCCGGTCGGCATCGGAGCTGTCCGGCTCGGCGGTGAACACGAGCATCATCGGGCCGGGGTTGCCCGGTAGCGGGTAGGTGTCCCAGTCGAGGGTGATGTCGCCAACGTCGGGAGCGTGGAACGTTCCTTCTCCGCTGGTGGTGGTGCTGACGTCGTGGAGCGCCCACAGCCGCCGGAATTCCGGACTGCGGATGCTCAGCTCGCCGATGACGGCTCGTGCTCGGGGGTGGGTCGGGTCGGTCGCGATGGAGGCACGCATCAATGCGATGTACTGCTGGGCCTGGTGCTCCCAGTCCTTGCAGCCTGATTCGCGGATGTGCGCGTCGTCGAACATCAGCATCAGCAGGTTGAGCCGATCACGCGGATAGTCGCCAAAGTCGCCGAACAGCGCCTCGGCGGCGAGGTTCCATTCGAGAACGTCGAGATGCCGGCCGAGCACCAGGGCCGGCACGTCGATTGCCGCGAGCAGCCGCTGGGTACTGGTCGGTACCCATTCCGGCTGCCGCTCGACACGCTCCGGCATGGGCTGTCGTGCGGCGCGGGCCAGGGTGAAGAAGTACCGGGATTCGTCCTCGTCGAGACCGAGTGCGTCCGCCAGCGCCGTCAGTACCTCGTCGGATGGGCGCATCTCCCGGCCTTGCTCCATGCGCTGGTAGTAGTCGGTGCTCAGACCCGCCAG
The DNA here is from genome assembly GCF_040638185.1 of Streptomyces sp. NPDC026672. Classification (NCBI taxonomy): domain Bacteria; kingdom Bacillati; phylum Actinomycetota; class Actinomycetes; order Kitasatosporales; family Streptomycetaceae; genus Streptomyces; species Streptomyces sp. NPDC026672. Next base: position 8,437 of record NZ_JBEZXS010000080.1, on the reverse strand, counting down.
GAGCGCGATCTCCTCGCGCCGCAGCCCGGACACCTTGCGGCGGCCGCCCAGCTCCAGTCCGACGTCCTGCGGACGCAGCCGGTCGCGCCGGGCGCGGAGGAATTCGCCGAGCTCACGAGCGTAAGGGTGCGTCATGCCTCCAGTGTGCCCATGGCTGAGCACGGGAAGGTAGGACCAGCAAACCTAGGCAACACAGTACGACGGAGCCGTGCCGCGACGACTCTAGGTTCGGCACATGACCTCGAACCTCCCAGATCAGAGCGGCCGGCTGGCCGTCGTGACCGGCTCGAACTCCGGACTCGGCCTGGTCACCGCTCGCGAACTGGCCGGCCGCGGCGCACACGTTGTACTCGCCGTGCGCGACGTTGTCGCAGGCAACGAAGCGGCCCGCGGGATCAAGGGCGACGTCGAGGTTCGGCGACTGGATCTGGCATCGATAACGTCGGTGGAGGCATTCGCCGCCGGCTTGGCCGCTGACCACCCGGTCGTGGACCTGCTGATCAACAATGCCGGCACGATGCTGCTCGGCCCCCGCCGGACGTGCGGGAACGGCTTCGAGCTGCAGCTGTCCACGAACATGCTGGGCCACTTCGCGCTCACCGGGCTGCTGCTGGAGAAACTGGAAGCCGCACCGGCCGCCCGTGTGGTCCATGTCAGCTCGCTCACCCACCGGGGCGCGCATCTGGACTTCGCTGATCTGATGTCCGAACGCGAATACCGCTCCACCGCCGCGTACGGCCGGTCCAAGCTCGCCTCCACGGTCTTCGGCGTCGAACTCGACCGCCGGCTGCGTGCCGCCCGGTCACCGGTGCTCAGCGTGCTGGCCCACCCCGGACTCACCCGGACCAATCTGACGCCCCGGGCCTGGGAGCACCGAGGCCTCCTCGGGCGGCTGATCTCGACGACCGTGCTGCTCGGAGCCCAGTCCGTCGAGCGTGGCGCACTCCCGCAACTGCACGCCGCGACCAGTCCGGGAGTGCACGGCGGCGAGTTCTTCGGCCCGTCCGGGCCAGGCGAGATCCGCGGCGCCGTCGGAGCAGCGCGGTTCAGCGCCGAAGCGACCGAACCCGCCGTCGGCAAACGTCTGTGGGCCGCGGCCGAACACCTGACCGGAGTCACCTACCTCTGAACACCCGGCCCTGTTCAGGCCGCGCGAAAAACACCAGGAGAGACCACATGTCGCACATTGAACTACCCGCCGACAAGTTCGGCCCGTGGACCGTGGTCACCGGGGCCTCCGCGGGGATTGGACGCGAATTCGTCCGGCAACTGGCCGCGAACGGCTTCAACGTCGTCATCTCCGCACGCCGCGCCACGGCACTCGCCGAACTCGGGTCCTGGATCGAGCAGGAGCACGGCGTACGCCACCGGGCCGTCATCGCCGACATGAGCCACCGCGACGGGCCTGGCCGACTGCTCGAAGCGACCGAAGACCTCGACATCGGCCTCCTCGTGTCCAACGCCGGAGACCTCCTCCCCGGCGAGTTCCTCGGGCGCAGCCTGCAGCCCGCGCTCGACTCGTGGCAGCTCAACGCCGGCAGCCACCTTGTCCTGACTCACGAGTTCGGGCAGCGGCTCGCTGCCCGTGGCAAGGGCGGCGTACTGCTGGTCGGTGCGGCCGGCGCCGAGAACGGCATCCCATGGCTGGCCGCACACGCCGCCGCGAAGGCCTACACGAACACCCTGGCCCGCGGGCTGCACTCCGAATTCGCCGACCGCGGCATCAACATCACTGTCCTGACTCCCGGGCCGACCCGAACCGAGCTGCAAAACCGCCGGTCCCTTCCCGACACCGGCGGCACGACGGTCACCAACGCCGTCTCCGCCGCGTTCAAGGCACTCAAAGCCGGCGATGTCGAGGTCACCCCCGGTCTTGCCGCGCGGGTGCTCAACAATCTGCCCGCATCGATGTCGCGGCGCATGTCCGGCCGCACCATGTCCGCCATCGCCGCGCAGACCACAGCCCAGTAGCCGGGCCTGCCGTCCCGGTGAAGAAACCCGGGTCCACGCGCGCCCCGGTGCACTCGTGAACACCGCGAAGAAGAACGGACCAGTACTGCTCGCACCGCTGCCCAGCCGAGACCGTGAGGTCCCCAGCCAGCGGGTCCTGATCGGTGCCGGCCCGCGATCACAGACCAATCAGTTCTGGCTGTCCGTATCCGCCGTGCAGTCACAAAGAAGAAAGAAAAAGAGTCTGTGATGAGCCGAATCAAGAAGGCATTAGTCAGCACCCTGGTCGGTGTGGTCGCCGCCAGCGGCCTGATGCTGTCGTCCGCATCAGCGACACCGGAGGTTCAGCAGGCTGGCGCGCTCTGCCGCCAATGCCCGGGCTGGTGACGACCACACAGTTCTGAGAACTGCGCCAACCGGCCACAACACCGGCCCCAATTAGCGTCGTCGCCCCGCTCCTGGCCGCCGACCTCACTCTTCCAACCCAATCGATGTCAGCAACGACGGGGGAACCGTGATGGAGCACAAGGCGCAGCGCATCTCGAACCGCAGACTCGGTGGCGCGATGGTCCGGTCGCTCGACGGTGGCCTCTCCAACGATGACCTCATCTCGGCCTTGCATCGCAGCCACCGCTGAGCACATGGCCCAGGACGCCCCGCCTCGGGTCCTGGACCGCTCGAAGCCGTGCACGGCCGGCGGATCCATATCCAATCGACAAGGAAGCGTGGGGTTATGCGAAAGCGTGTCATCGCACTGATGATCGGCGCCGACTTGGTAGGTCTGAGTTCGCTTCCGGCCGGTGCCGCGGATTCCACGGTGCCGCCCTTCGAGGTCGAGAGCCTGGACGGGGCGGCAACAACCGGCAGCATCCGGATCAGGGCCGGGCCGGGACACCCTATCCGCGAGCTGCAGTGGCACGGTATGCAGACGGCATCGGCACAATGGTCCCGGGGCCATCCCCGCGGGCAGTCACCAACCGGATCTTCAACGACTCCGGGCAGCCGTTGTTCTCGCCGCGCGGTCACCCAGTGGGCACCCGCGTGGGGGCAATTCCTCGATCACACGTTCGCGCTGCGGATGGACGGTGACGAGGACGTCACGGTGATGTATCCGGCCAACGACCCGATGGAGCGCTACACCAGCGTCTTCCCGGGCGTACCTGTGTTCCGCAGCGTGCCCGCGGCGGGAACGGGCCGGACGACACCGCGCCAGCAGCTCAACGACCGCGGCTCCTATCTGAACGCGTACGCGGTGTACGGCGACGAACCCGAGCGACTGGAGTGGATGCGCGAGGGCCCGCTGGACGGCGACCTGTCGAACAACGGTGCCCGGCTGCTGATGCCGAACGGGTTCCTGCCACGGACCACCGCTCGCGGAGACGCGGATTCGGCACCGTTCATGGACCGCACGATCGCAGTCGACGTGCCGGACCTGGCGGTCGCCGGCGACTTCCGGGGCAACGAGAACTTCGGGCTGCTCGCGGTGCAGACCCTGTTCACCAAGGAGCACAACCGGATCGTGTCGTTGCTCCCAGCGAGCTTGCCCGAGGAGGAGAAGTTCCGGCTGGCGCGACGAGTGGTGATCGCAAGCCAACAGTACGTCACCTACAACGAGTTCCTCCCCGCGCTCGGGGTGAAACTGCCCGCGTACGGCGGCTACCGGCCCCAAGTCGACACGAGTGTCGCGAACGAGTTCGCCACGGTCGGCTATCGCGCGCACAGCATGGTGCGCGGCGACTTCGCCGCCGACGTACCGGCCGGCAAGTTCACCGAAGCCGAGCTGGCATAGTTCCGAGCTCAGGGGATGACCGTGACCGAGCAGCGACGGACGGTCCGGATCGTCGTACCACCGGACCAGGTCGTCTTCAACACACCGCTGTTCGAACGCCTCGGCACCGGGGCATTCCTCGCCGGCCTGGCGGCGCGACCGCAGTTCCGCAACGACGAGCAGATCTCCGACGTGCTCCGCAGCCTGCCGATCCCGGTGTGCCGGCCCGGAGCTCCGTGCGCGAACGGGATCTTCGACATCACCTCGATCGACATCCAACGCGGCAGGGACCACGGCATCGCCTCCTACAACGACCTGCGCCGCGCATACGGGCTGGCACCGCGGCCCGACTTCAAGTCGATCACCGGGGAGAGCACCGAATCCTTCCCGGTCGATCCCGAGCTGACGAAGGGCGACGAGGTCAACGACCCCGACAGCCTCGACTTCCTGGCACTCCGCGATGTCCACGGACGCTCCATTCCGCTCGACAGCACGCGGGCAAGAGACTCCGCGACCTCTGGCGACCGCCGTACACCGGTCGCGGCCCGTCTCAAGGCGATCTACGGCAGCGTCTCCGCCATCGACCCGATCGTTGCCATGGCATCCGAACCGCTCATGCCCGGCACGGAGTTCGGCGAACTGCAGCTGACGATGTGGACCCGCCAGTTCAACGCCCTGCGCGACGGTGACCGCTTCCTGTACCTCAACGACCCTGTCCTCACCATGATCCGGCAGCGCTTTGGCATCGACTACCGGCACACCCTCGCCGAACTCATCTCGCTCAACACCGATGCACCGCGATCGTCCCTGCCCGTCAACGTCTTCAGGCTCCGCTAGTTGTCGATCACTCATCACTCCACCCAACGCGAAGGAAGACCATGACCCGTCAAACCGCCACCGCCCGCACAGCCCGCAGTTCCAGCGGCATGACTGCAGGGATCGTCATAGCCGCCGTACTCTCGGTCGCCCTCAACACGGCGGTCGCTGAAATCGCGCGCGCCGCCGGAGCCTCCTCGGACTTCGCTCCACTGCACCTGCAGACCTACACGCCCTGGACCGTCCTCGGCGTCCTGGCCGGTTTCGTCGGCTGGGCAGTCGTTCGTGCCCGCGCTTGCCGACCGCGGCGACTGATGCGCATGCTCGTCCCGACGGTGGTGTCGAACAGCTGGACACCCGACTTCATTCTCGGCTTCAACGGCGGTTTGGACGGCACAAGTTGGGGCGCCGTCAGCGCACTGATGATCATGCACGTCGTCGTCGGCGCCGTCGTCGTGACCATCTGTATCCGCCTGCTTCCGCTGCCCGCCGACCAACCATCGCGCAACGGCCGCTGACTCGTCTCGCACTCGCCGACGTTCAGCCGCCCCAACGGATGAGCGAGCAATCAACAAGACTGTCCAAGGCGCTTCGTCGATGCTCCCAGCGACCAGTTGGCGTCAGTTCCGCCACCGGCCACCAACGCGCAGACGGCAGAGCCGAGTTCCACCTCAGATATCTTCGAGACTGGCCCCGTCGGCAGAGCCAGAACAGCAGGGTTGTTGACGATCCCAGCGGTCCAGGCCCGTACGCCTCAGCTGCGCTGACGCCGATTGCGGTCCTCCCTGATGACCGGGCCCGGTTGCCGACGACCGATCACGCGCACGACACACCGGCTGATCACCTCAACACAGCCGACGTGGAGGCACCCACACGCGCCGAACGGTTCGGGACTTCGGCGCTGGTTCCAACAAGTGCGCATACGGCTTCGCCCACTTCATACCATCGTTCCCGAGGACCTCACAGGCAGTCTCCGGACGTCCGGGACGACACTGTCGCGGCGCCCAAACCGTCACGCTGCCCAGCGCTTATGTCCGCCGCACCTCTGGCCAAGTGCCGCCCCTCGCATCCGAAGACGGCACCCCTCCGCTCCACCCTGACAACGCCATCCACTGACGATGGCGGATCTACAAGCCCAGCAACCAGCTTCTGCCCGAGGCCTGCCGACTCGTCGGGAAACCGCTGGGCTTTCGCTCTGCCCGCCTGCAGAAGGCAGTCGAGTCGGGCCGCAGCCTCTCCGGCATCGAAGCACAGTCCTTTGGCCGATCGAGCACATGGCTCCGTGACCGAGGCCGCATACGTGAGGCCCGTACAAGACGCACGCGCATTGCATTCAAAGGGAACTGGCATCGGGGGCTGGGCGCCACACTGAGGAGCGCAACGCGAAATGCCCCACCGGCCTGTACCAGCGCGGCACTTCGCGTCCGCAGCGGGCTACGGGCCCAATCGCGGTGTCATCATCGAGTTGCCGTTGGCGCTCTCGCGTGCCGGCACCTCGTACTGGATGTTCTCCCAGTGCTCCACGATCTGCCCCCTGTCCAGCCGGTAGATGTGGACCACGATCACCGGCTGCGGGGCGATGCCGGTCAACTGCGCGTGTACCACCACCTCGTTGCCCTCGCCCATGATCAGGCCGGGTTCGTAGACGAAGTCGGCGGGGAGATTCCGCACGGTCTCGCGGTGTGCGCGTTTCCCGTTGTCGGTGAACGGCGCGTGCTGGACGTACGGATCACGCCAGTAGCGGTCCACAGCGCTGAGGTCTCGCTTGACGAGCAGTTCGTCGAGCGCCCTGGCCACGATTCGCTCATTGTTGTAATGGGTCGGTCCGCCAGGCTTCGAACGGGAGATCATCGGGTTGCCGTTCACGGCCTGGGAGGCAGGCACCTCGTCCTGGACCACATCCCAGTGTTCGACGATCTTGCCTCGGTCGAACCTGAAGATGTCCATGACGATCTTCGTAGGCCCCAGCCCCGCAACCCTGGAATCCACCGTCACGAAGTCATCGTCCGCGATCACCTTGTACACGTCGTAGCGCAGATCGGGCGTATGACGGATGTACTTCTTGATTCCCGCGAAGCCGTTGGCGATCTTCGGGCTGTGCTGGATGAAGGGCTCCCGGAAGTAGCGGTCGACGGCGGTGAGGTCGTGCCTGTTGAACAGTTCCTTCACCACCGCCTTCGTAACCCGCTCGTTCCGGATCTCCTGGTGCGTCAGTGCGTTCGAACCGTTGCTCGGTGAAGCATTGGCCGGTGCTGCACTTATCAGCAGCACGGCCAAAGCCGCCACCATGGTTCCTTTCAGACTCATGAGAACTCCAGAGGGACGTTTCGCGCGTGCCATAGGCCCGAGTTCGCGCCGGTCATGAGGGCAACTCGGCCATGCCGACCCGGCTGTTCGATGAGGTGTTCGATGACATGTCGCCAAGCTAACGGCCGCACGCCACGTCTCTGTCGTACCAATTTTCCTAGGTTTGCCCGTCCCACCTTCGCGGCTCCTGACCCGCATCGTTCGATCCGACAGTCCAGATCCGGGCATGTACCCCACGAGAGCAGCGCCTTCGGCTGAACACGTCCCCCTGCTGCTCGGCGAGCTCGGCCGCGTGCCCGACCCCTCGGAGCCGGTGGTGGCGTTCCCTGCAGGAGCCCGCCGGGAGGACCCGGTAGACGTCGCTCTCCTGCCGCCGCCCTCCTGCCACCAACACAGCCCGTGGTGGTGGCAGGTGGAAGGTCCGCCCAGCCCAGCGGCTGAAGCTGCGCACCCCCCATAACGCCCGCGAGCTGCGTGCTGCGCTGCGCAGAGAACTGGACCAGAGACTCCGTCGCCGAGCCCGTCCTCGCACGCGACCTCACCCGCACCGTCGCCCTCGGCCGCGACGTCGACCGCGCTGACAATCTCGTTCTCGAGCGTGTCCACCCGATCACGGTCCCGTTTGAAGTCCCGCCTCAAGTTCCGTCAGAGTGGTGATCCTGGCGCGGTGTGCGGTTACCTCCCACGGCTCGGCAGCGAGCCCGCAGGTGCGGACCCAGACGATCACAGTGTCCGGGTGGTAGCCGTTGTCCACAGCACCGTAGTGCGCGAATGGAGCTGTTCTCGGGGGCGAACCATCCAGGTTCGACGAGAACGGACATCGGCGGCTCATCTGCCCCCGGTCGGTCAGCCGACCCCCTGAGGAAATGCCACGTTCGTGAGACTGTCCAGCTCTGCAATCGACCTGAGAGCGCAGAAGAACCGCTGGTCAACGAACACGGCCAATGCAACGAGCGGCGAGACCCTACACCCAGCCTACGATCTACCCCGTCCGGCAGCCTCCCGCACAGACGAGCCACTCTCCCCGGGATGTGGTCGGCCGGTCACGCCACCCGGCAGGAGCGCCAGCCGCGGCCCTCGCGCACCAGGGCGCCGCGCTGCTCCAGGTTCTGCAGGTGGTAGACGACCGAGGACGTACTGCTCATCCCCACCGCCCGCGCGAGTTCCCGCGCCGGCAGTCCCTCCCCCGAGTCCTCGATCGAACGGCGGATGCAGGACAGGATCTCCCTCTCGTGCTCCGTCAGATGCCCGGGACGCCGGTTCACTCCCCGCGCTCCAGGGCGCGGGCCTGGCGGCGCAGCTCTGCGCGCGCCGCCGGCGCCCCGGCCGTGCGGGACCAGTACGGGTGCCAGCGCAGGCGCGCGGACAGCACGTTCAAGCGGCGGCGCAGCACCGTCACGTGAGCCGAACGGGATGCGGCGAGCGCGTCGTAGGTGCGGTACCAGTCCACTTGCAGGCGCAGCAGGTCGTGAGGGAAGTCGGCACGGTCCATACCCGCTATTAGGGTCCGTCTTCAAACGGATCTTGCCCAGAGCAGGAACGAGGCGAGGGTGACCGCAGCTTCGTAGGAAGTGGCGGTCTTCTCGTATCTGGTGG
>NZ_JBEZXS010000079.1:0-17690 GCF_040638185.1 Streptomyces sp. NPDC026672 | reverse complement strand
GCCGCCGCCCGCGCGCGGTCGGCCGCCCGGGAACCGATGATCACCTTCTGGCCGGCCCGGGCCAGCCGCAGGGCCAGGCCCTTGCCCTGCGGCCCTGTGCCACCCAGCACACCCACCACGAGACCGGAGACGTCGGGCAGCTCCCAGGGATCCTTGACGGGAGCCGTGGCGGGAGCACCCGTGGTGCGGGGAGAATTCATGGAGAGCCAATCTCGGTAGTTCTTCGAGGTGTGCCGGTCGGCGCGGGCCCCGGCCGTTCGCTACCTGCTCAGCAGGCGGAGCACAAAGGCGGCGACGGCCGCCAGCATGAGTACCAGTGCGGGGACGTACTCCTTGTCGGACACCCGTATGTGCGACACCGCGGCACCCACGAAGTAGAGGATCACGCCGATGGCGGCCGCCAGTCCGAGCGGCCACCAGAACAGGCCGACGACGAGTCCGACGGCGCCGGCGAACTCCGCGATGGCCAGCAGCCACAGCTTGTCCTCGGGGAACCCGACCTTGGCCATCGTCTTCAACTGCTGCTCCTGGCGGACCACTTTGCCCGCCCCGGAGAACAGCAGGATCACGACGAGGACGGCTACGACGATCACTGTCGCGAGAAACATCAGGCACCCACCAAAAGGGCGCGGCGCACAGGCGCAGGGCGATTCATGGGTCCATTGTGTAGCACAAATGATTGACCCATGAAAAGCCCGTGGTGGCGGATCAGTCAGTCCTGTATGGTGTCGCCGGGTACCTCGCAGGTGAGCGTCGCCCCGCCGACCGCGCGCCGCAGCAGGTCATGGAGGGTCGCCCGCTCGTCGGCACTCAGGGCGGCGAAGATCCTGTCCTCGACGACGACCGCCCGTTCGTCGGACAGGGCGACCTCCTCCTCGCCCGCCGGGGAGAGCTCGACGATGTGCCGGCGCCGGTCGGCCCGGTCGCGCCGCCGCACGATCAGCTCGCGATCCTCCAGTTCGTTGAGGAGACCCACCACGTTGCTAGGGTCCAGGCTCAGTGCTTCGCCCAGACCCTGCTGGCCCAGGGGTCCACGATCGGCGAGCAGGCGCAGGGCGATGAGATGCCGGGGGCGAAGGCCGCCCGGAGTCATCTCGCTCATGTAGACACGCTTCCCGAGCCGGGTCAGGTGCTCTAGGAGGGGCAACACTCCCTGTGGGGCGGAATCGATGGCGGCAGGCGTCTTCTTGACCATGGGCCAAGGGTACCCAAATCGCCTGACACCGATGATGTGCCGACTGTCCGTCGGTTGACGACGGAGCGGTGGGTGAAGCGGTTGGGCGTAGCGGCCTCCGTTCGCCGTCCGTCCGTGTCAGTCCTGGCAGTCGGAGTGGTCGGTGTCCTCCGCCGGCGGGTGGTACGGGGGCTCTCCGGCGAGGACGCGCGTGAGCATCTCGTGGAGCGCGAGACGCTCGTCGGTGCTCAACACGCTGAACAGCCTGTCCTCGATGAGGCCGAGCTGGTCATAGGCGTTGTGGAGTTCCTCCTCGCCCAGGGGTGAGATCTCCACTATGTGGCGGCGCCGGTCGGCGGGATCGCGGCGTCGGGTGACGAGGCCGCGCCCCTCCAGTTCGTTGAGCAGCCCGACCACGTTGCTCGGATCCAGGCTGAGGCCGTGAGTGAGCCCTTGCTGCCCTGACGGCCCCTGTTCGCTGAGCAGTTTCAGTGCGATCAGGTGTCGTGGGCGAAGGCCGCCGACTGCCGTGAGGCCTTCGGCGGTGCGTCGCCCCACCCGGACCAGGTGCTCGACCAGGGGAAGAACCTGCGGTCTCACGGTCCTCGAAGTCTCAGCCACAGACCAATGATACGCGATACGCAATATATTGCATAGAATTGATTATCTGTGATAGGTGGAACATGTGGGGGACTGGAGGCACCGTCCGCTCATGCGGGGACGACGGCGGGCTCGTCCCGCAGGAGGTCGCGGACCAGTGGGATCACCTCGCGGCCGTACAGTTCGATGGTTGCCATCTTCTGTTCGTGCTGCATGGGGCCCGTCGCGCAGGCCAGGTCGAAGCGTTCGAGGCCGAGAAGGCGGATCTTGTCGGCGATCTTGGAGGCCACGGTTTCGGGGGAGCCGATGAACTGGGCTCCGTGGGTGATCTCCTTCTCGAAGAAGGCCCGGTCCCTCGTGCCGAGTCGCCCGTCGTTGTTCCACGTTTCGATGAGGTGGGGGAGCTGGATGTCCCGTGCTTCCTGGTCGGTGGGGGCGATGTACCCGTGGGAATGGACACCGACGGGCAACCGGGACCGGCCGAACTCCTTGAGTGCCCGGTGGTACAGGTCGACGTACGGCCTGAACCGTGCCATGTCGCCGGCGATGATGGCGAGGATCAGCGGGTGCCCGAAGCGCGCCGCCCGGACCACCGACTCCTTGCTTCCGCCGACCGCCACCCAGGTCGGCAGATGCCCGGCGGGCAGCGGTGGCATGAGCCGTTGTCCGGTCAGTGGTGAGCGGACGGTTCCCGACCAGGTCACGGGCTGTTCCCTCAGCAATTTGGTGAACAGGTCGAGCTTCTCGTCGAAGAGCTTTTCGTAGTCGGCGAGGTCGTAGCCGAACAGGGGGAAGGAGTCGGTGAGCGAGCCCCGGCCCAGGGCGATCTGGGCGCGGCCGTCGGAGATCGCGTCCAGGGTCGAGAACTCGGTGAACAGCCGTACGGGGTCCTGGGTGCTCAGCACGGTGACCGCCGTGCCCAGACGGATCCGGCGAGTACGACCGGCGATACCGGCGAGCACGACGACGCCGGCGGAATCCATCATGCCCTCGCGGTAGTGTTCCGCGACGTTGAAGGAGTCCACGCCCACCTGGTCGGCGAGTACGGCTTCCTCGACGGTGTTCCGGACGACTTGGTCTCCCGCCACTTCGTTGCCCGCGGCATCTCTTGTGACGGGGAGGAAGGTGTCCAACCCGAATTCGATGGTCTCGGGATCGATGATGTGGTCAGTCATGATTGCCGTTCCTGCCTCTCGACTTGTCCTTCACCGAGCACCACTGCGCTGGTGCGGTCGGTGTTCGCGTCCTCGAACCGGACAGCGTCCGGCGGCGTACCAGGCGACAGCGGGCACGATCGTGATCAGTGAAGCGGTCGTCACCGGCTCGTCGGACATCAACACCACACCGGCGACCACCGACACGGCGGGGACGAACAGAAGAGCCCGGACCAGCACTCGGTGGATCACACTGATCACTGCCAGCGCCGTCAGCAGATACCAACTCGCCTGCAGCCCAGGCTGATTGAACGAGTCGGGAAACAGACCGGCCTGCCAGGGACGGACGGTGGCGTGCGACTGCCCGATCACTCCCGCGGCCAGCGTGTGGTCCGGCGGCTGCGGCCGCAACACACGGTCGGTGATGACAACGGCCATGCCGGCGGCCGTCGACAGCAGCAGTGCCAGAGCCGTGCGCAGATAGACCCACAGATGGCGCTGGGCCAGCCACAGCAGGACCAGCGCGATGAGAGGCCAGAGGACGAGAGCCGGATCCCAGGCCGGCAACCGCGCGGCTTCGTACCGCAGTTCACCACCGAAGTCCGCGATCGCTGACCGATACTGGCCCAGTCGATCTCGGGGAGCTGTCACCCATGAACCACCGGATTCATCTCTCCGGTTGGTGGCCAGCTTGAGCAGTGTCAGGAAGACGATGCCCGTGGACACCCCCGCGGCGCCGAAGAGCAACTGTCGGCGCCGGTCGCGTTCCAGATGATGTGACCCGCACAGTTGCACAGTTGTCCTCCCGGTCGTCCGGGGCCGTCACCGCGCTGCGATGAGCCCGTTCGTCGTGCAATGAGGATGTAAGCGAACGGTAGTCTCCGTTTATTTCGTCGCTTCTGTGGTGTGCGTCATATCGCGAGGGCCGCAGGAAACGGGTCCCGGACGCGTCGAAGGGGGCCGCCCCTGACCTGCGGCCCCCTCGAACGCGAGAGGTCTACGACGGCGCGTCAGTTCCTGTGACCTGCCCCGAATCCCTTGGCGCAGGCGTTCCCTGTGAGTGCGCGCTCCATCTGGAGGGGCGTCGGAGCGGCGGGCAGGGGACCCGTTCGGTCGCTCCGGCACCCTTCCAGGAGATAGGCGAGCAGGCGACGCCACGCATGAGGGGCGTCGGCCTGGGTCACCTGCATCACGCCGGCATTGGCCGTGAGGAAGAGGAGGACATCCTCCATGACGAAGTCGGTACGCAGCCGTCCTGCGTCCTGCGCCCGGCGGATGAGCAGGGCTGTTGCCTGTTCACCGCGTTCCCGCAGGTGAGTGGCCTTGTCCGACAGAGGCAACCTGATGCTGATCAGGTCGCTGAAGCCGCGGTCCGCGGCCATGGTGGCGCACAGCCAGTCCATGAGCCCGCAGAAGGCCCCCCAGGGGTCCTCGTTCTCCAGAGCCGCCTCGGTGGCAGTCAGCCAGAGCTCCATCTTCTCCAGGAGGACCGCCTCGACCAGGCTCTCGCGACTCGGGAAACGGCGGTAAAGGGTGGCGGCGCCGACCCCGGCACGAGTGGCGACCTCGTCCAATGGGGCGTCGAGCCCGCGCTGTTCGAAGAGTTCCCGGGCCGCATCGAGGATGCGCTCACGATTGCGTGCGGCGTCGGCGCGCAGCGGCTTCTGTGACGTCTGGGTACTCTTCGAAGTCGCCATTCGTCCAGTCTAGCAACCGGAGAATGCTCTCCTCTTACTGGTGGCGCAGCGGCCTGAGAGCGTTGCTCCAGGTGATCACTTCGTCGAACATCCTCGTGAGCGTGGGGAGCTGATAGGGGGTGGGGGTCAGCTCCTTGAAGTCCTTGAAGTCGTAGAACATCGACAGGGCGACGTTGGTCTTCACATCGGCCATCTGGATCTCGCCGGCGATCAGCCGCAGGTGCTCCACGGCCCGGACGCCGCCGCTGGCGCCGTAGGAGACGAAGCCGACCGCCTTGTTGTTCCACTCGGCGTACAGGTAGTCGATGGCGTTCTTCAGCACGCCGGTGGTGGAGTGGTTGTACTCGGGCGTCACGATGACGAAGCCGTCGTACGCGCCGATGACCTTGGCCCACTCCTTGGTGTGCTCGTTCTCGTACCGCCCGTACACGGCCGAGATCGCCTCGTCCAGGTGGGGCAGCGGGTAGTTGGCCAGATCGATGAGGTCGAACGTGGCGTCGGTGCGCTGGGACGCCTGCTCGTAGACCCAGCGAGCGACCTGCTCACTGTTACGTCCCGGACGGGTGCTGCCGACGATGATGCCGATGCGAGTCATGGAAGTTCCTGGTGGATCGGGTATCTGGCTTTGAATAAGCAGGACGGTACACCTTTCGTTTGTGGTTGACAAATCATCAGCGTGAGACTCAGGATCGACGGGTCACCGTGAGGTGGCTGCGGCGACAGCCGCCGTCCCGAGCGGGAACGCTGTCGCCCGGAGCCGCGAGAGAGGTTGTGCCATGAGCAGCAGCAAGATCGGCCGCCCCAGTCACCCGCCGTTCGACCCCGAGGTGGTGGCGACCCTGGAACAGGTCCGCGCCTTGTACCCGCCGTTCACCCTTGAGGGGATCCCGGCCCTGCGGGAGACGGTGGCCAAGGGCTTTCCCGGTGTGGAGCCGTTCGATCTCACGATGGGCGGGAAGGTGCGCAAGCACGAGGTGACGGTGCCCGCCGAGGGTGAACGGCCCGAACTGCGCCTGGTGGTGCTGTCGCCGGCCGAGGGAACAGGCCCCTGGCCGGGCATCTACCACACGCACGGTGGTGGGATGATCCTCGGCTCCGCCGAGGACGGTCTGCACGAACTCGCGCCGCTGGTGGCGGAGTTCGGCGCGGTGGTCGTGTCTCCCGACTACCGTCTCGCCCCGGAACACCCGGACCCCGCGCCGGTCGAGGACTGCTACGCCGGCCTCGTGTGGACCGGACGCCACACCGCTGAGCTGGGCATCGATCCCGGGCACCTGATGATCGCGGGCGGCAGCGCGGGCGGCGGCCTCGCCGCCGGGACCGCCCTCATGGCCCGGGACCAGGGCTTTCCCGCACTCAGCCACCAGATCCTGATGAGCCCGATGCTCGACGACCGGTTCATCACCCCCTCGAGCCGGGAACTCGACGGAGAGGGCATGTGGGACCGCGACGACAACACCGTCGGCTGGACCGCACTGCTCGGCGAGCGGCGCGGCGGGTCGGACGTGTCGGCCTACGCCGCCCCCGCACGGGCCACCGATCTCTCCGGACTCCCGCGGACGTTCGTCGACTGCGGCTCCGCCGAGACGTTCCGCGACGAGGCCATCGACTACGCCCAGCGGCTCTCCCAGGCCGGCGTGTCCGTCGACCTCCACATCTGGGGCGGCGGCTTCCACGGATCCGACCTCATGGCACTCGACGCGGCGCTCACCAAGGCCGCCCGCACCACCCGCCACGAATTCTTCACCCGCGCCCTGAACAACAAACCGGCCTAGAACCAGACTCCTGGAGCGTCATTCGGGGACAGCGTGGAGCTCCAGGAAGAGAGGCCGTCCGGTCGCCCCGCACTGCTCCGGCGCGCGCGGCGACCGGACGACCTGGCTTATGGTCCTTGAAGATGGCTCATTCTTTTTCCTGTGCGTCAGTTTTCTTCGGCTGGTTGTCCGAGGACGTTGCGATCGCATCCACGGCGAAAATCTGCGGAAATTATCTCTCCGATGTCTTTTTCCTGCTCCGGTGGGTGGCTGGTCGGCGAAATCCGGACGGCGGACGTGATGAAGGCTGGAGGAGGTCATCTCCCCATCGCACCACGGTCGTTGTAGGCTGTGCGTTGCTTGCCTCTCCGTCGGCCGACCCTGATGTACGGGTTTTGAAGCCGACGATGCAGCACGGAAGACAAAGAGCACGATCATCGGAGGCTCGCCCGTGACTGTCGAATTCAATCACACCGTCGTTTTCGCGAAGGACGAGGAAGCGTCCGCGCGCTGGTTGGCCGATATCCTCGGTCTCCCGGAGCCGGCCAGTTTCGGCCCGTTCAAGGCCGTTGAAATGGGCGCTGTACACCTGGACTACGTCGCCTTCGACGGTGAGTTCCCCACCCAGCACTTCTCTTTTCTTGTCAGCGAGAATTCTTTCGATGAAATTTTCGCCCGGATCAAGGAGCGCGGTATGACTTACTGGGGTGATCCGTTCCGTCGGCACCCGTGGGAGATCAACACCGGCGACGGCGGCCGGTCGATCTACTTCGACGATCCCAACGGCCACGACCTGGAGATCCAGACGACACCGTACGTGTTCATCCCCGGCGCACTCATCAGGGGCCGGGACGACCAGGGGCGCCGCCTGGAGGAGTAGCCGTTCACCGCGGTGAACGCCGGACGCTCCGGGCATCGTGCCCGGAGCGTCCCTCGTATCGCGCCCAGGGCACCTTCTACTGGGCGACGACCTGTCTATGCCTCGTTGTGCTCTTGTCGCGGCCGGTGTCGAACCGTGTCGTCGATGTGCGTGAGGAGACGCTGCCGCTCGCTCTCCGGCAGGAAGGACGAACGGACGCTGTTGGCCGCGAGGCCGGCCAGGGCAACGGCATCCAGGCCGAGTTGGGCCGCGACAGCGGCATAGGTGTCGCTCGCGTACGCGCCGAAATAGGCTGGATCGTCCGAGTGCAGCGACACATTGAGACCTGCCGCCAGCATCCGGGGGAGAGGGTGTGCACTCAACTCCGGTACGACATTGAGCCGTACGTTGGAGACCGGGCAGACCGTCAGCGGTGTCCCCGCGTCGGCGATGTCCTTGACGAGGCTGTTGTCGTCCAGCACCGCGATGCCGTGGTCGATGCGGTCGGCGCCGAGCACCTCGTGTGCCTGACGGACGTAGTCCGCGGGTCCTTCCTCACCGGCGTGTACACAGGTGCGGAACCCCTGCCGCCGTAGTTCGTCGAAGTAGCGGGCGAACTTCTTCGGCGGGTTGCCGATCTCGACGCCCCCCATCCCGAACCCGGCGATCCGGTCGGCCCAGGGCTGGACCTCGTCCAGGAGGGCGAAGGCGTCACTTTCGTCGCGGTGCCGGTGTGCGCTCACCAGGAGCGAGCCGCTGATGCCCGTCTCGACCCGTGCGTCCTCGATCGCGTCCAGGATCCCGCCGAGAACGGAGCCCATGGGCACGTCGCGCTCGGTGAAGCTCTGAGGCCCCAGGAACATCTCGGCGTGCACGACTCCGTCGGCGTGCGCGCGGGCCAGATAGGCGCGCGTGAGGTCGTAGAAGTCCTCTTGTTGTACGAGCACCTGACAGCCGGCGAAGTACAGTTCGAGGAACGCGGAGAGATCGTCGAAGCGGTACGCCGCCCGCAGCTCCTCGACCGAACCCCAGGGAATCGCGACCCCGTTCCGTCGGGCGAGCGCGAAGAGCAGCTCGGGTTCAAGACATCCTTCGAGGTGAACATGCAGCTCCGCCTTGGGCAAGGCCCTGCAGAACTCCCTGACGCTTCGGGCATCCATGTCCATGGCGCGCACAACAGCTCCTGCTCTCTTCGTGTTTCCGTTGCCTTTGACCACTCTGGAAGGCCGAGCGTGCGCCCGGACCGGTCAGATCAACGGGCTGACGGGTTCATCGATGCCCAGGAGAGCCTTGCCGTGGATCTCGTAGCCGACGGTGGCGTTGAGCGATCCGTGCCGTGCCGCGGTGTTGGCGTCGCGCCAGTACTGCTGGAGGGGGTTGTTCTCGGCGAAGGAACCGGCACCGTGCACGTTGAGCAGGATGTTGAGGGCTTCAAGGACCTGCTGGGCGGCATGTCCGCACTGCGCCCGGTAGGCGGCCCGGGCTCCGAAGTCGACCTGCTCGCCGCGGGAGGTCGCCGCGTCGATCTCGTCGGCGACGGCGTGCAGATGCAGCCGGGCGGTCCTGATCTTCAGGGACGCCTCGGCGATCTGGATCTGCACACCCACCGAGTCGCTCTGGTGCTGGAAGAAGGTGTGGGCGACGCCCTTGTCATGCGCCTTGGCCACCACCAGGTCGAGGGCGGCCTGTCCGAGTCCGAGCAAGGGAGCCGCCAGGAGAAGGGTCGCGAGGGGGCCGAGCGGAAGCCGGTACATCGCCTCATCGGTCGGTACCGGCCATATGCCCCGCGCCATCCGGCCCATGGAGAACGTGCGGTGGGTGGGGACGAACACATCGTCGGCGACGAAGGTGTGACTGCCCGTCCCTCGCATGCCGACCGTCTGCCAGGTCTCCTCGATGCCCAGCTCGGAAGCCGGTGCGAGGGCCAGGACGACGTCGACGACATGGCCGGAGTCATCGGTGATCAGCGCGCCCATCGTGGCCCAGGTGGCGTGGTGGGCTCCGGAGGAGTACGCCCACCGGCCGCTGATCACGTAGCCGCCTTCGACGGCACGGGCGGGGGAGGGGTTGCTTCCGCCGGCCACGCGTGAGTCCGGATCGGGGCCGAACAGGTCCAGTTGGGCCTGTTCCGAGGCGAGTCCCGCCATCCAACTGGCCGTTGTCGCGACACCGACGAGCCAGGCGGCCGAACCGTCGCCCCGCCCGAGCGCCTCAAGCACCTCGGTGACCGTACGCAGGTCGGCCTCGTAGCCGCCGAAGCGTACGGGCTTCATCAGCCGGAAGAATCCCGCCTCGGCCAGAGCCTTCGTCACTTCGGGAGCCGGCCGTCGCTCGGCCTCGGCCCAGCCGCTGTACTGGCGCAGGAGCGGGTGCAGTGCCAGGGCGGAAGCGACGAGTTCCCCGCGTGTCGGGACACGGCCTGCCTGAGCTGCGGAGGAGTCAAATGCGTTCACTACGGCCCTCTTTCGGGTGTGTTCACCACGGCGTCGTGGTAGCCGGGGTTGACGTCAGCCGGACGTGTCCCGGGAAATGGGCCTCCCGCTGCGACGCAGGGGCAGGGGAGGAGGCGCGGGGAGACTCCCTCGCGATGAACGCAATGACCGTAGCAGCTTCAGGTATGAGAGCAAGCCGCCGAATCCCTCATACGTCATGTCCTTACCTGCTTTGCACGTCACGTCGTGGATGCGACGCCTGCCGCGCCATCGGCCCCGACGGCGGCCGTCGTCCGCGTACACCATGCCGAAAAGGTGACGGAAACCGATGACGCGGCGGTCGGGACATGACGGAAGCCGACGCGTCCGCACCACCTCGCGCGGGTTTCGGCGGCGAGGACGCCTTCGCAGTCACTCCGGCCGGAGGGAGCGCCGATGCTTTTGGCCATGGACACGTACCCACCGTCCGGTCAGGCGTCCAAGCTGTCCTCGGCCCAACGGAAACCGACAGCGGAGCCCGCCGGCACGCACCCTCCCCCCACCGGCTCGGAAACGGACACGGGGAGCCCCACACAGGGCGCGCGACTGCGCACGGTGCTCATGCTGGGCTCCCTGGTGGCAGTCGGCCCGCTGACCACCGACATGTATCTGCCCGCGCTGCCCGCTGTCGCACGGCAGTTGGACACCAGCGCCGCCTCGGTACAGCTCACGCTGACCGCGACGCTCATCGGGCTTGCCCTGGGGCAGTTGGTCGCAGGCCCGATGTCGGACGCCCTGGGCCGGCGCAAGCCGCTGCTGATCGGGCTGGGCGTGCACATCGTCGCGTCCGCGCTGTGTGCCGTGGCCCCGAACCTCGCCGTGCTCGATGCGCTGCGGATGCTCCAGGGACTGGGAGCCGCCACGTCCACCGTGATCACCATGGCGATGGTCCGGGACCTGTACGAAGGCGCGAGGGCGGCCGGACTCCTGTCACGGCTCATGCTGGTGATGGGCGTTGCACCGATCCTGGCCCCGACCTTCGGCGGGGTGGTACTGACGGCCACGTCATGGCGCGGAGTCTTCGTCGTCCTGGCGGCGCTCAGCGTGGTGATCACTGTGGTGACGGCCCGCGCGCTGCCCGAGACCCTGCCCGCACAACGGCGCCGCTCCGGTGGGCTCGGGCAGTCGATGAAGGACTACGCCACTCTCCTGCGTGACCGCCGGTTCGTCGGCCTGGTGCTGGTGGCGGGGCTGGCGATGAGCACCATCTTCGCCTTCGTCGCCGGATCTCCGTTCGTCTTCCAGGACCACTTCGGCCTCGACGAGCAGGAGTTCGGACTCGTCTTCGGCGCGGGAGCCCTGTGGGTGGTACTGGCCACCCAGCTGAACGTACGAGTGCTGCGCCGCCGTACGCCGATGCAGGTCCTGGTGCGCGCCGGTGTCGTGGCCACCGCGGGGGGCGTCCTTCTGGTGGTGTGCGGGGCCACTGGCGCCGGAGGCATCGTCGGGGTGCTCGCGCCCCTGTGGCTGACCCTCTTCGCCACGGGCTTCGCGATGCCGAACGCCCCGGCGCTCGCCCTGTCACGGCACGGGCGTGTCGCCGGAACCGCGGCGGCACTCCTGGGCGCCGTCCAGTTCGGGATCGGCGCGCTGGTCTCCCCGCTCGTCGGGGTCGTCGGCACCGGACCGGCCGCCATGGCCTCCGTGATCACCGGCGGGCTCGTGGTCCTCCTGCTCGTCCTGGTGGTCCTGGTCCGTCCCGGACGACCGGACGGCGACGCCGACCTCTGACGTCGGCCCCGCCCCCTCTGCTTTCTTCCTGCTTTCTTCCCCACCGTTCCTTCCCACTGTGGAGTTGTTCATGAGTACGCATTCCGCCCCCCGGATCGCCCTCGTCACCGGCGGCAACCGCGGCCTCGGCCGTGACACCGTGCTGAAGCTGGCCGAGGACGGCACGGACATCATCTTCACCTACCGCGGCCACAAGGAGGAGGCCGAGGCGGTGGTCGACAAGGTCCGCTCCCTGGGCCGTGAGGCGCATGCCCTTCAGCTCGATGTGGCCGACAGCGGCAGCTTCACCGCCTTCGCCGACACCGTCCGCAGCACGCTTGAGACCAACTGGAACCGCTCTCAGTTCGACTTCCTCGTCAACAACGCGGGCTCAGGAGGTCTGGTGCCTTTCGGCCAAGTGACTGAGGAGTACTTTGACGACCTGGTGAACGTGCACTTCAAGGGTGTCTTCTTCCTGACGCAGAAGCTGCTGCCGCTCATCGCCGAGGAGGGGCGGATCATCAACGTGTCGACCGCGCTGACCCGGTTCTCCAACGCGGGCATGTCCGCGTACGCGTCGGTGAAGTCCGCTGTGGAGGTCCTCACCCGCTATCTTGCCGTGGAGCTCGGTGAGCGGCGCATCTCGGTCAACGTCGTCGCGCCCGGTGCCACCGCGACCGACTTCGCCGGCGGCTTCGCGGGAACTCCCCAGGGACGCCAGGCCATCGGCGGCATGACCGCTCTGGGACGGGTCGGCGAGGCCGAGGACATCGGGGGTGTGGTCGCGGCCCTGCTGGCTCCCGGGACCGGCTGGATCAACGGTACGCGGGTGGAGGCCAGCGGCGGCATGATGCTCTGACCGGCTTCCCGCGCCTGCGCCTCGTTTCTTCCGCCACCTCCATCGAAGGGACTGCAACGCCGATGACGCTGACAACGACAGGTCACCTGGACACGGACGATCTGCGAGTCATCGCGGCTCTGCAGCTCGCGCCTCGCGAGGCGTTCGCCCAACTGGGAGAGGTGCTGGGGCTTTCGGAGGCAACCGTCGCGCGCCGTTACCGGCGTATGCGACGTGAGGGAGTGCTCCAGGTGGTGGGGGTGGTGGACACCACGGCCCTCGGACAGAGCGAGTGGATCATCCGGGTGCAGTGCCGCCCGGATGCCACCCCCGCCGTCTCGGACGCCCTCGCCCGGCGCGACGACGTCAGCTGGCTGTCGTTGGACGCGGCCGGATCGGAGATCACCTGCGCGGTGCGCTCGCGTACCCAGCAGGATCGGGAGCAACTGCTGGTCGAGCTGTTGCCCCGGGTGTCTTCCGTGCTCAAGATCGAGGCGGCCGTCGCCATGCACGTCTTCACCCGCGGCTGCTCGCAGGAGTGGACCGCCCTGCACGATGTGCTCGCCGACAGCGAGAAACTGGCACTGGCCGGGCCTCTTCCCGGACCATCTGCCGAACCCGTCCAGTTCCAGCCCCACGACGAGGCGATCCTCCTCGGCATGGCGGCGGACGGACGGGCCAGCCACGTCAGCCTGGCCGCGGCTGCCGGAATCAGCCCCGCCCGGACCGCTCGTCGGGTCAAGACCTTGTTGAGCGCAGGAGTCATCCACCTGGATGTCGAGCTGTCCAGGGCCGCCCTCGGCTTCGCCACCCGGGCCAACCTGTGGCTGCAAGTCTCACCGACGGCCCTGCGGACGGTCGGCAAGGAGCTTTCCCACATGTCCGAGGTGGCCTTTGCCGCCGCGGTCTCCGGTGTCCACAACATGCACGCGGTCGTCAACTGCCGCAGCCTCGACGATCTTTTCAGCTTCGTCACCGACCGCATCGGAGCCCTCCAGGGGGTCCAGGCCGTCGAGGTGTCCCCGGTGCTGCGGCAGATCAAGCAGTTCAACACCCTGATGAGGGACAACGACCTGCTCGCACCAGCCACCCCCTCGCGGCGTCACACCGGATGAGGTGCGCGGGTCAGCCGCTCGTCGGCCCGGATCGTCGTCGGCTCGGCCAGTCCTCCAGGGGCATCGGCCCGCGTGAGCGGACCGTGCGGATGGCGAAGGTGCTGTGGGCGTCGATGATGTGGGGGATCGCGAGGATGCGGTCCAGCAGGATCCCTTCGTACGCCTCGAGGTCGGGCAGCACGGCTTCCAGGAGGAAGTCCGCCTCACCGGAGACGACATGGCAGGCGACGACCGCCGGGATCTCCATCAGGGCGTCCTCCACGGCCTGGGAGGTCTGGCGTGAGTGGCGTTCCACCTTCAGCGCGACGAACACCGTCAGCCCGAGTCCGAGGCGCCGTTGGTCCAGCTCCGCCCGATACCCCGCGATGAGCCCTGCTTCCTCCAGCGCTCTTGTACGCCGGAGGCAGGCCGAGGGCGACAG
This sequence comes from Streptomyces sp. NPDC026672, assembly GCF_040638185.1. Classification (NCBI taxonomy): domain Bacteria; kingdom Bacillati; phylum Actinomycetota; class Actinomycetes; order Kitasatosporales; family Streptomycetaceae; genus Streptomyces; species Streptomyces sp. NPDC026672. The sequence goes on along the minus strand of NZ_JBEZXS010000079.1, from coordinate 3,897 downwards.
ACTCACGGCTTCCGCCAGCTCGTTGTTGGGGGTGCGCCCGAAACGCTGGAGATGGTCGAGGATCAACCGGTCCACCCGGTCGTATTGCGGTGATGGCATGAGATGCAGCGTAGCGGCGTCATCGTGGCATCAGGTTGCGTACCACTGCCGAACCTGAGGTCAATTAGGCATCGCATGTCTCGCAATATGATTCATCCTGCCGTCATGCACGCCACGACGTCTTCTCCGCCGTACTCTCCCCCCACCGGGCGACCGGCGCCGCTCGCGCAAGCGCCGCTGACCGTTCCGCGGGCCACGGCACACTACATAGGCGCGTTGCTCGGCCCCAGTCTGCTGCTGCTCCCTGGGCTGGCCGCTCAGAAGGCGGGTGCCGCCGCCGTCCTGGCATGGACCGCGATGCTGGTGCTCTCCGGGCTGATCGCCCTCGTTTTCAGCCGTCTCGGGACATCCGTGGGATCGCATGCGGGGGTGGCCGGTTACGCGACCGCCGGACTCGGAGCCCACTTCGGGCGAGCGACCGGCTGGGCGTTTCTCCTCGGTGTGATCACGGGAGTGCCGGTCGTGTGCTTGATCGGCGGGCAGTACGTGGCGGCCGTGACCGCCCGTCCCGGATACGGTCCGGCATTCGCCGGCGGACTGCTCGTTCTCGTCCTGGTCCTGCGCCTGTTCGGCGCGAACAGCGGCGCCCGGCTTCAACTCCTGCTGATGGGGCTACTGCTGGCCCTTCTTGTCGTCGCCGTCGGTGCGAGTGCCGGCTCCGCGCGCGTCGGCAACTGGCAGCCCTTCCTCGACCACGGGTGGTCCGGCGTCGCAGGCGCGGCAGGGCACCTGATGATGGCCTTCGTCGGCTGGGAGGCGGCGGCCCCCCTGACCGCGCGTCTGGGCGATGCCCGACGGCAACTGCCCCGCGTCATCACCGCGGCCTTCGTCATCACCTCCCTCGTTTATCTCTCTCTGGCCGGCGCTCTTCAGGCGGTGCTGGGATCAGAGGCCGCCACCACCACTCCGCTTGCCGCGCTCCTTGCTGTCGCGGTGGGCCCCGTGGGGCCGTGGCTGGCCGCTGTCATCGCGGTCCTGCTGACCCTGGGCGTCACCAATGCCTACCTGGCCAGCGCGACCGCCACCGCCCAGCACCTGTTGTACGGACCCGAGGGGGCGTACCGGTCGGGATCCTCGCGGGCCGCTCTCACCGTGGGCGTATCCGCCTTCGGCGCCGTCCTGCTGGGCCTGTCCGCGCTGCAGGTCGTGGACCTCTCGCTGCTCGTCGCTCTCCCCACGGCGTTCTTCCTGCTGGTGTATCTGGTGTGCTGTGCCTCGGCGGCGCGCCTCCTCACCCGCGGCGCACGCGGGGCCGCGGTCGCGGCGGCCCTGGCGACAGTCGCCCTGCTGGCGACGGCGGGACTTGTCTCAGTGGCCGCGCTCACCTTGGTCGCGGTGGTGACTTCCGTCCCCGGTCTGATGTCGAAGCGCCGTTCCGGAACGTCGATCAGCCCGAGCTGAGCCTTGAACCTGCCCCGGTCGGACGCTTCAGACACGGTGACGAGCTTGTTGAACCGAAGCGGGTGCGGAGCGCCGCGGAGCGGATCGGCTCCGGCATGGGCCCTGCTCACAGCCATCCGTAACACGCTTGCGCCATGTTCCGCGGCATGCCGTCCAAAAAACAGTGCCCGACGGATCCCTAAGCGGGGTGAAGTCCGTTTAGAGTGAGGGCGAGGACACGACACCCGCCGCGCCCCTGCGGTCAACCGCGTCTGTATCCAGGCGCGGTGACGCCAAGGCGCCACTGTCGCGGGTTGATTACGTTCAGTTGCGGTGGGTGACCCTGCGGTTGCGGCGAGAGCAGGCGCAGGACGAAGGCCGCCATGAGAAGGGTATGAAGATGGGAACGAACACCCTAGAAGAGGGCGCGGAGCCGCAGTCGAGCGCTGGTGGCGAGGCAACGGCGTATCTGACCGGATTCGACAACGAGCACAAGAGCGAGGCACTTCCCGGGGCTCTGCCCGTCGGGCAGAACAACCCGAAGCGTCCCGCGTACGGGCTCTACACGGAGCAGCTCAACGGGACCTCTTTTCTGGTACCGCGTGCCACCATGCGCCGGTCCTGGCTGTACCGAATCCGTCCGTCGGTGGTGCATCCGCACTTCACCCGGGCCGACAACGGGCTGCTTCGCTCGGGGCCGTTTGTCCAGGCTGACGTCGAGCCGAACAAGGTTGCCTGGAGTGCGATGCCCGAACCGCCCGCCGGGACGGACTTCATCTCGGGCCTGGTGACCCAGGGCGGCTTCGGATCCCCCGAAAGCAATTCGGGAATGGCGGTCCACTGGTACTCCGCCAACACCTCGATGCCCGACCGGGTGATGAGCAATGTCGACGGTGAGCTGGTAATCATCCCTGCGAAACGCGCGGTGGTTGTCCGCACGGAGTTCGGCAACTTGACCGCTGCTCCGGGATACATCGTCCTGATTCCGCGTGCGGTCAAATTCAGCGTCGATCTCCTCGCCGATGAATCATCCAGCGAAACCGCGGCAAGCGGCATTGTCATCGAGAACTACGGTGCGCCCTTCGTGCTGCCGGAGCTGGGCCCGCTCGGCGCCAACGGATTGGCGAATCCACGTGACTTCGAGGCGCCCGTGGCGGCGTACGAGGACTCCGAGCGCCCGGTCGAGGTCGTCCAGAAGATCGGCGGCAACCTCTGGAAGACGACATACAGCCACTCGCCGTTCGACGTGGTCGCCTGGCACGGCAACCATGTGCCCTACCGATACGAGCTCCGGCGCTTCCAGATGGTGCACTCGACCAGCTTCGACCACACCGATCCCTCGATCGCCACCCTGCTCGTGTCACCCACCGGCCTCCCCGGTGTGAACAACATAGACCTCTTCACGGCGAGCCACGGGTGGTTCACGCAGAGGAATACATTCCGCCCCAACTGGTACCACCGCAATATCGCCACCGAGTGGGTTGTCCGTGTCGGCCCGCCGGAGGGAACTCCGGAAGAAGAGGTGAAGGTGGGTTCCTGGCTCGAACCCGGATATACGGAGGTCGTGAACAGGATGACGCCGCACGGCCCGCCGCCGTTCGTCTGGGAGCACGCGACAAATGCGAGCGAAGATCCCCAGCGGCTCGACTACGGCGTTCTCCTGGGCTTCGAAGCGCCTTCTCCGATGGTGCTGACACCTGCGGCTGCTGATTCCGAGCAGCGTCTTCCGGGTGATGACGCGGAATTCGACGGACTGGGCAACCATTTCACCGGACCCTCGTCGGGGAACGCGGGATCGCCCACTCTCTCCTGACGCCGCTCTTCGACGAGGCCGAGCAGATGGAGCGCCTGGGCACCGAGGTCGTGTCCCGCTTCTTCTGAACGCGCGGTGCAAGGCAAGTACACGATGCAAGGCAAGTACACGACATGGAAAGGGTTGTGGGTTATGGGTTTGTTGGATGGCAGGGTTGTGGTGGTGACGGGGGCCGGTCGGGGGATCGGTCGGTCGGTTGCGGTGGCTGCGGCGGGTGAGGGTGCCGGTGTGGTCGTGGCGGACTACGGGGTGGCGATGGACGGCAGTGTGCCGTCGTCGTCCGTCGCGGAGGAGGTCGCCGGGGAGATCCGGGCGCAGGGCGGTGACGCGGTCGCGGTGGGTGATTCGGTCACCACGATGGAGGGTGCGCGCCGTATCGTCCAGGCCGCGCTGTCGCGTTGGGGGCGGGTCGACGGTCTGGTGTGCAGTGCTGGGATCCTGCGTCCGGGTTCCTTCCTCGACATGACGGAGGAGGACTGGGACGGGGTCGTGGGCACGCATCTCAAGGGTCACTTCACGATGATGCAGACGGCGGCGCGGGTGATGGCGGAGCAGGGGACGGGGGGTTCGCTGGTCGCGATGGGGTCGGGGTATCTGTCGCCGAC
>NZ_JBEZXS010000078.1:0-17882 GCF_040638185.1 Streptomyces sp. NPDC026672 | reverse complement strand
GCCGCCGCCCGCGCGCGGTCGGCCGCCCGGGAACCGATGATCACCTTCTGGCCGGCCCGGGCCAGCCGCAGGGCCAGGCCCTTGCCCTGCGGCCCGGTGCCACCCAGCACACCCACCACGAGACCGGAGACGTCGGGCAGCTCCCAGGGATCCTTGACGGGAGCCCTGTCGGGCTGCTGTGCACTGTCGGTAGAGGTCATGCCGCGACTCTACGTCCGCCGCCGGGCCCGTACCGGGTCACGTGAGCGCGGTCACGGGCACCCGGCGGAAGGTGATCGTCTCGTGGGCGCCGAAGTCACCGGTCTCGTAGAGGAGTCCGACGGTGTCGCGGTCGGCGCGGACCAGGTCGGAGTAGGCGGCGGGCAGCCCGTCGACGGTGTGGACCGGGCGCCAGGTGGTGCCGCCGTCGGTGGAGGCGCGCAGGGTCATCAGGGCGCGGGCGCCGGGGGGCGGCGGGCCCGGAGTACAGCAGGACGTCGGGGTCGCGGAGCTGGAGGACGCTCGCCTGGCAGACGGGGCCGGTGAGGCCGGCCTGCGGGCGGTACGGCTTGACGAGGGTCAGGCCGCCGTCCTCGGAGTGGGCGTCGGCGCGGGTGGCGGGGGCCCGGGAGAGCTGGTCCCGGGTGTTGAAGTAGACACGGCCGTCGGGGAGTTCGGCGGCGGTGGTCTCGTTGGCGTTGACGTAGCCGTCGGTGTTGTCGTCGACGAAGCCGAGGTACCAGGTCTCGCCGAGGTCGTCGCTGAGCAGGCAGTGGCCGCAGTGGTGGTGGGGCTCGGCACCGGTGTCCGTCCCCGTATGGGTGTCGGTGTCTGTGCCCGTGCCCGTGTCGGCGGGCGGCGCGGTGTGGTTGGCGGGGACGAGGACGCGGCCCGTGCTCAGCTGGAGGGCGTGGCCGGGTCCCGTGGCGTACCAGCGCCAGCCGGGGCGGGTCACGGAGCCGGTGATCTCGCGGGGCGCGGACCAGGTGGTGCCGTCGTCGTCGCTGTGCTGGACCCACACCCGGCGGCCGTCGGCGGCGGGCACCTCGCCGCGCAGGACGGCGTCCTCGGTGGTGCCGGCGGCGGCGCGGACGTGGACGAGCAGGACGCGGCCGGTGCCGAGGACGACGGGCGCGGGGTTGCCGGCGAGGCCGTCGCCGTTGCGGGCGACGGCCCGGGGCGGGTCCCAGGTGCGGCCGCCGTCGGTGGAGCGCCGCAGCACGATGTCGATGTGGCCGTGGTCGTGCGGGGAGTCCACTCGGCCCTCGCAGAAGGCCAGCAGGGTGCCGGTGCGGGTGGCGACGATCGCGGGGATGCGGTACGAGGCGTAGCCCCCGTGGCCCGCGCGGAAGGGGACGGTGACGTCGGTCATGGGCGGCTCCTCGCCGGTGTGCGGTGGCGGTGCGGTGACCCGGGTGCCTCCCCGGGTCGGGCGAATTCGGGGTGAACTCCGCGTCACGAGTGCCCGGTTGCGGCAGGATGCGGTCGCATGGATGCCGTACGGGTCGCGTTGCTGCGGGAAGTGCTCGCCGGGACGGAGTGGCTGGGGGCCACGCGGCGGTTCGCCGGGGTGCTGCGGGGGTCCGTGGTGGCGCACGGGGGCGGGCTGCTGCTGGTGGGGACGCCGGAGTACGAGCCGTGGCACCTGGCGGCGCACCTGGTGGACGAGGCGGCGTGGTCGGGTACGCCGGAGCTGGCGCCGACGCTCGTACGCCATGCCGCGCGCCCCTCGGACCCGGCGCACCTCGCGGTCGGGCCGGGTCGGCTGGAGGCGGCGCGGCGGGGCGAGACACTGCTGGTGGTGGCGCCGGACGAGGGCGAGGCGCTGCTGGAGCGGGTGCACGACGCGCGGCGGGCCGGGGTGACGGTGCTGGCGGTGGGGCCGGGGGGCGGGGACCTGGGGACGATGGCGCACGAGACGCTGGCCGTGCCGGAGGGGGCGGAGCTGGACCTCGACACCGTGCAGCACCTGGTGAGCGCGGCGGCCGGGGAGAACGCGGTGCCGGCGCCGAGGGCGCGGCGCACCTTCCACGACCGCCTGACCCGCCTGACCGAAGCCCTGACGTCCCCACCCCCTGCCCCGTGGTAATCCGCCCACCCACCCGACTCGGCAACTGAACTGCCTGCGGCAGAACGACCACGGCGGAGTGCCTGCCGCACAGCACCCGCCGACAGGAACAGGAGAGCGAGCCAGGGCCAACTGAGCCGGCCGGGCAGAAAAGCGGTTGCCGGGCTCACGTCGGGGAGTTGAGCATGGGCCGTCGTGACCAGTCGTGATCTGTTTCCCGATCTTGCGCCCTGGCGGGCCTCCCGTGACTTCCGGCGGCTGTGGGTGTCGGGGCTGGTCACCAACTTCGGGAGTTTCCTGACCTTCGTCGCGCTGCCCGTGCAGGTGAAGGAGCTGACGGGGTCCGCCGCGGCGGTCGGGGCGATCGGCGCCGTCGAGCTGGTGCCCCTCGTCGTGTTCGGCCTGTACGGCGGCGCGCTCGCGGACGCCCTGGACAAGCGCAAGCTGATCGTGCGCACCGAGGCCGCCCAGGGCCTGCTGAGCGCGGTCCTGCTGCTCAACGCACTGCTCCCGGGCCCGGCCGTCTGGCCGCTGTACGTCGTCGCCGCCCTCACCTCCGCCGTGGGCGCCGTGCAACGCCCCGCGCTGGACTCGCTGTGGCCCCGGATCGTGCGGCACGAGCACCTCCCCGCCGCGGCGGCGCTCAACTCCCTGCGCTGGACGGTCGGCGGCGTCGCAGGACCCGCCCTCGCCGGTGTCGTCGTCGCGTACGCCGGCCTCGGCTGGGCCTACGCCGCCGACCTCGCCACCTTCCTCGTGTCGGTCGCCCTGATGCTCCGCATCGCCCCCTCCCCCGCGTCCCACGACGCCGTGAAGCCGTCCCTGCGGGCGATCGCGGAGGGCGCCCGCTACGCCTGGAGCCGCAAGGAGCTGCTCGGCACCTACGTCGTCGACATCGCGGCGATGCTGCTCGCCATGCCGATCGCCGTCCTGCCGTTCCTGGCCGACGAGTTGCACGCCGAGTGGGCGCTCGGACTGATGTACGCCACGCTGCCGGCCGGTGCCCTGCTGGTGACGCTGACCAGCGGCTGGACCGCGCGTGTCCACCGGCACGGCGCCGTCGTCGCGGTCTCGGCCGCGCTGTGGGGGCTGTCGGTGGCGGCCGCGGGCGCCTGCGGCAACGTGTGGCTCGTGCTGCTGTTCCTCACGCTGGGCGGCGGGTTCGACATGGTCAGCGGGATCTTCCGGTCCGCGATGTGGAATCAGACGATCCCGGACGAGCTGCGCGGCCGACTCGCCGGGATCGAGCTGCTGTCGTACTCGGTGGGGCCCCAGCTCGGCCAGGTCCGGGCGGGCGGCCTCGCCGCGTGGACGGGGGTGCGGACGTCGGTCTGGTCGGGCGGCCTCGCCTGCGCGGGCGCGGTGGGGCTGCTCGCCCTGTGCCTGCCGGCCCTGATGCGCTACGACGTCCGCACCGACGAGCACGCGACCCGGCTGCGGGCCCGACGCTCGACCGACGCCCCCAGCCCGGCCTAGGGCGTGTTTCGGAAGTCCCGCCTGGCCCGCGACGCCTGGCACGCACACTCGCCGCGTTGTCGGAACGCCCGAGTACATCCAGTACGAGGGCGATCCTCTGCCTTGCGACTGCACGCACCAGACGCCGCGGGCCCCGCCCTCCGGGCGGACGGCGCCACTTTCGAAACACGCCCTAGCCGTACCCCGAACACGCGTACGGCAGCTCACCCGGTCGGGTGGTCGGTTCCGGTCAGCTCTCCTCGTTGGCGGCGCCGCCGGCGGACGCGTCGTGCCAGCGGGGGTCGTTCTCCCACTGGAGGTTGCGTTCGCGGGCCGTCTCCATCGCGTGTTCGGCCTCCGCCCGCGTGGCGTAGGGGCCGAAGCGGTCCTTGGCGGGGCACTCCGGCCCCTCCTCGACCTTCTTGTGCTCCAGGCAGTAGTACCACTCACCGGGCTTGCCGACCGTGCGCTTCTTGAACAGGGCCATGACCAGCTCCTCTCGCCACCGACATGTTCCCCCATGTCCGCTGGTTAGACTCGCTGGCATGTCTGGCCAGTCGCTGCTCGTACCGGGGGAACTGTCCCCCACCCGTTCGGTACCGGGGAACGTCCGCCGCCCCGAGTACGTCGGCAAGCCCGCGCCGACGCCGTACACCGGGCCGGAGGTGCAGACCCCGGAGACGGTCGAGGCGATGCGTCTCGCGGGCCGGATCGCCGCGCGCGCGATGGCGGAGGCCGCGAAGATCATCGCGCCGGGCGTCACCACGGACCAGCTGGACAAGGTGGCCCACGACTACATGGTCGACCACGGCGCCTACCCGTCCACGCTCGGCTACCGCGGCTTCCCCAAGTCACTGTGCACCAGCGTCAACGAGGTGATCTGCCACGGCATCCCGGACTCGACGGTGCTGCGCGACGGCGACATCGTCAACCTGGACGTGACGGCGTACATCGGCGGCGTGCACGGCGACAACAACGCGACGTACCTGGTCGGGGACGTCGACGAGGAGTCGCGGCTGCTGGTGGAGCGGACCCGCGAGGCCCTGGACCGGGCGATCAGGGCGGTCCGGCCGGGCCGCCAGGTCAATGTCATCGGCCGGGTCATCGAGTCGTACGCCAAGCGCTTCGGCTACGGCGTGGTGCGCGACTTCACCGGTCACGGCATCAACACGTCGTTCCATTCCGGCCTGATCATCCCGCACTACGACAGCCCGCACGCGACGACCGTGATGCGGCCCGGGATGACGTTCACGATCGAGCCGATGCTGACGCTCGGCACCCACGAGTACGACATGTGGGACGACGGCTGGACCGTCGTGACCAAGGACCGTCGGCGGACGGCCCAGTTCGAGCACACGTTGGTGGTGACGGAGACGGGCGCGGACGTCCTCACGCTGCCCTGACCCCGTCTGCCCCCTCGTCCGCCCGGGTCACCGGGAGAGCCCGCTCTCTGTGGAGGGCGGGCCTCTTCTTGTACGCTTTTACCGACATGACGTCGGCAAAAGCATTGACTTAGGTAAGCCTTACCTTAGAAGATATGTCCCATGGACTCCTTCTCGACACTCATCCGCACCGCGTCCCACGAGCAGCACGTGGCGGCGGAGAACTCGACGTTCATGGGCGACCTGCTCGGCGGCAGGCTGGGCGTCGACGCGTACGCGCGGTACACGGAGCAGCTGTGGTTCGTGTACGAGGCGCTGGAGGCCGGGGCCGGGAGGCTGGCGGCGGACCCGGTGGCGGGGCCCTTCGTCCGCCCGGAGCTGTTGCGGCTCGGCTCGCTGGAGCGGGACCTGGAGCATCTGCGGGGGCCGGGCTGGCGAGCGGGGCTGAGCGCGCTGCCGGAGACGGAGGCGTACGCGGCGCGGGTGCGGGAGTGCGCCGAGGAGTGGCCCGGTGGTTATGTCGCGCACCACTACACCCGCTACCTCGGCGACCTGTCCGGCGGGCAGATCATCCGGGACCGCGCGGAGCGGACGTGGGGCTTCGCGAAGAAGGGCGACGGGGTCCGGTTCTACGTGTTCGAGGAGATCCCCAACCCCGCCGCGTTCAAGCGGGGTTACCGCGAGCTGCTGGACGCGGTGGCCGCGGACGACCTGGAGCGGCAGCGGATCGTCGCCGAGTGCAACAGGGCGTTCACCCTGAACACCGAGGTCTTCCGCGCCCTGGGGGAGGAGTTCCCCCTCAGCGCGTGAACGCTCCACCGTGACACCTCAGTGTTCCGGTTGGCGTTCCAGGTAGACCCGGCCGCCCACCTCCACCCAGCCGTGCGGCTGGGGTGCCGTGAGGAGTTGGGAGCCCCTGCCCTGGCGGATGTTGAGGGCGCGGCCGAGCCGGTCGGTGAGCAGGAGGGCCGCCGCGCCCGTGGCCTCGTCCTCCTCGATGCCGTCGTCCCGGCCGGGGAAGGCACGGGCCCGCACCCGCCCCGCGGCCTCGTCCTCCCAGGCCCACGCGTACAGCCACTCGCCGGGCGGCGGCACGGTCAGCGCATCGACCTCGGCGGCCGTGGCGTACTGGCGCAGTGTGCGCGGCGGCGCCCACTCGGGGCGGGCCTCGATCCAGCTGAACTCGCCGTCGAGGCGGACCCCGACGACCCCGGCGGGGGTGACGAGTTCGGGCACGTCGAGCAGCCAGGCCGTGCCGACGCAGGGGTGCCCGGCGAAGGGCAGCCGCAGGGTGGGAGTGTAGATGTCGATGACCCCGCGCTCGGGATCGTCCACGAACACGGTCTCGCTGAAGCCCAGTTTGGCCGCGAACTCCTGGCGGTCGTCCCGGTCCGGCAGGACCGAACCGTCCCGGACGACGCCGAGTTCGTTGCCGTACCCGCCGCTCGGTCCGCAGAAGACGCGCAGCACGTCGTAATGAGTCACGGGGGCATCCAACACCACCGCGGCGGCGAGCGTGTTCCTCCACCGCTCGCCGCCGCTGCCGCTCAGCGTGCGGTGCGGCGGCGCGTCGCGACCAGCACGCCCGCGCCCGCCGCCACGGCGACCGCCGCCGCTCCCCCGAGCGCCGTCGCGGGGAGGGCGGCGCCGGTGGCGGCGAGGCTGCCGGTGGCACCGCCCGTGGTGGAGCCGGTGACGCCGCCGCTCGCGGGGCCGGTGCCGCCCGTGCCCGTGCCCCCGGTGCCGCTCCCGCCGGTCGTTCCGGTGCCCGACCGGCCGCCGCCCGGCGGGAGTCGGGCGTCGTCGGTCAGGGCCACGGACAGGTCGACCGGGTCGAGGGCGGTGCCCTTCGGGTAGAAGCCGCCGAACGCCTCCGCACCGGCGTCGGTGAGGGTCGCGGTGACGTCGTCCAGGGTGATGACGTCGTCCACGGCGGTGAGGTCGGCGGACGTGGTCTTCAGGTCGGCGAGCACGACGTCGTCGGTCTCCGTGCCGAGGCTGTTCACGTCGGCGGTCAGCTCGCCGGTGCCGCCGTCGAGGTGCGCCCGGAGGTTGTCGAGGGTGAGGTCGAGGCCGTAACTCCCGTTTTCCTCATGGCCCTTGAAGGTCACCGCGCCCGCGAAGGCGGCGGTGAGGGTGCCGGCGTCGGTGTGGTAGTCGCCGGTCGCGTCGCCGAAGGTGAACACCCCGTTGCCGGGGGCCTGTTCGGCGCCGCCGGAGACAGTGATCGTGCCCTTGGCGACCGGGCCCACGACATAGGTGCGGAAGGACTCCTTCACGCCCCAGGTGAGCGTGCCGTCGGCCAACTCGCCCTCGGCGGCGGGCGGCACGGACCCGGTGGGGGTCGGGGAGGCGGTGGGGCCGGGGCCGGTGCTCGTGGTGGCCGACGGGGTCGGGGAGGCGGACGGGGTCGGGGAGGCGGACGCGCTGGGGCTCGGACTCGGGCTCGGTGACGTGGTGGGCGGGTCGGAGGGGCTCGGCGGCGGGGTCGTGGGGTTCTCGACCACCGAGAGGGGATCGCCCGCCGTGCCCGCGTACGAGGCGGAGCCGAGGAACGCGCCCGCCTCGGTGGTGAGCGTGGTGCCGAGGCCGGTCAGGTCCCGGCCGGTCGGCGGGGCGACCTCGGCGAGCGGTACGTCCTGCTGCGTGGCGCCGCCGTCCGCGACGAGGTCGGCGGTGAGGACGCCGTCCGCGCTGTCGTACCGGAGGTCGGACAGCACCCGGGTGAAGCCGTGCGCCGTCGACTCGACGGTGAGCGTCCCCCGGAAGGCCAGGCGCAGGGTGTGGGTGGTGCTGTCGTAGGTGCCGGTGCCGCCCGTGAAGGTGAAGGGCCCGTTGCCCGCGGCCTGGGAGGCGCCGTCGGCGGGGGTGAAGGTGCCCTGGGCGAAGCCGGTGACGTAGGAGCGGTACGACTGCTTGATGCCCCAGGTCAACTCGTACCCGGCGAGCGGGACTTCGGCGGCGGAGGCGGTGGTGGCCGTGACGGCCGTGAGGGCTCCGGCCCCCAGGGCGACCGCGACGGCCGCGGTGAGGGCGAGGCGTCTGGACGTGGTGGGGCGCATGGGTGGGTTTCCGTCTCCTCGGTCGTGGGTGTGGGTCAGTCCTCGGCGGCGGCCCGGCGGGCACGGCGCCGACGCAGCGCGAACGCGCCGGCTCCGCAGACCAGCAGCAGGGCGGCGGCCGCGAGGGAGAGGGGCAGGACGGGGGTGCCGCGGTCGCCGGTGGCGTTCGCCACGGGACGTGGCGTGCCGGTCGCGGCCGGCGGCGGGGCGGCCGACGTGGGCGTGCCGGTGGGGTCGGGGGCGCTGCCCGGGTCGGGCAGGGCTGGCAGCCGGGCGTCGCCGGTGAGGGCGACGGCGAGGGACACCGGGTCCATGTCCGTGCCCGGCCGGTACATCCCGCCGAAGGCCCTCGCGCCCTCGGCGGTGAGTTTCGCGGGGGCCTCGGTCACCCGGGCGAGGCCGTCGTGGGCGGTGAGGTCCCCGGCGGTGAAGGTGACGAGCGGGACCTGTCGGCCGCTGGAGCCGCCGCCGGTGACGTCGGCGAGGAGGGTGCCCCTGCCGTCGCGCACGGTGACCCGTACGGCGCCGATGCGCAGATCGAGGCCGTGGGCGCCGGTGAAGCGGACGGTGCCGCGGAAGGCGGCGGTCAACTCGCCCTTCTCGTACGTCCCTTCGCCCCGCGGGAAGCGGAAGAGGGCGCCGCCGTCCTGGGCGCCGCCGCTCAGGGTCCACTCCCCCCGGGCGATGTCGCCGGTGACGTACTCGCGGAAGGTGCGGCGCACGCCCCAGTCGACGGCGCCGTCCTCGATCGCGCCGGGGCGGGAACGCGGCTTCTTCTCCGGGGACTTGTTCTCCGGGGCCTTGTTCTCCGGCGACGTGGCGGGGACGGGTGTCGCCCCGGCGGCCGGCAGGACGTCCGCCGAGAGGTTCACCGGGTCCAGGGCGGTGCCCGCGGTGTAGTAGCCGGCGAAGGAGGTGGCGCCCTGCGCGGTGAGCGTCGCGGGCACGTTGTTCAGGACGACGCGGGTGCCGCCGCCCTTCATGGTGATGCCGTCCAGCGCGAGGGAGGCGAAGGGCACCTGTGCGGACGTCGTGACCGTCCCGGTGCCCCTCGCCCTGCTGGTGACGTCCAGGTAGAGCGTGCCCCGCGCGCCGGAGATCCGGACGGTGGGGCGGCTGAGGGCGAGGTCGAGCCGGTAGGAGCCGTCGGCCTCGCGGTGGCCGGTGAAGTGGACGCCGCCGGCGAACGCGGCCGTGAAGGCCCCCGTGGCGCCGTCGTACGTGCCCCTCGCCGAGGGGAAGCGGAACTGGCTGCCGCCCACGGTCGCCGCGCCGCCGGTGAGGGAGTAACTCCCTCGGGCGATGGGCCCGGTGACATAGCTCTGGAAGGACGACCGCACACCCCAGTCGAGGCGGCCCCCCTGCACGGTGCGGCTCGCGGCGTGCGCGGTGGCGGCCGGGAGCAGGGCGCCCAGCAGCACCGCGCACAGCACGGTGACGAGGGCGCGGAGGCGCGCGGGCATGGAAGGTCCTCCGGAGACGACTGCCGGTAGCGAACGAAGGTAAGGCTAACCTAAGCTTGCGGAGCAGTGGAGGGAAGCGACCGAAGGGAACGGGACGGAACCGTGCGACGCTTGCGCATCCGACTGGCGGGAGCAGTGGTCTCCGTGCTCGCCCTCGCCCTCGCCGCGACCGGCTGCGGCGGCCCACCGGGGGCGGCGCCCACCGCCGCGCCCGCGACGCCGGCCGACCGCGTCGAGCCCCTGGCGGGCACCCCGGCGCCGGACCTCCCCGTCACCGTGTCCTCCGCCGACGGCCGGGAGGTGACCGTGCGCCGGGCCCGGCGCGTCGTCCCGCTCTCCGGCGGCCTCAGCGAGATCGTGTTCACGCTCGGGCTGGGCGACCGGGTGGTGGCCCGCGACATCACCGCCACGTTCGCGCAGGCGGCGGGGCTCCCGGTCGTCACCCGCAACCACGACGTCTCCGCCGAGGGCGTGCTGTCGCTCGAACCCGACCTGGTCCTCGCCGAGACGACCACGGGACCGCGCGAGGCCATGGACCAGATCCGTGACGCGGGCGTCCCCGTCCTCGTGGTCGGCCCGGCCCGGGAGTTGGACGACGTCGGCCCGCGCATCCGGGCCGTCGCCGGCGCGCTCGGCGTACCGTCCGCCGGGGCCGAGCTGACCCGGCGTTCCGAGCGGCGCATCGCCGCCGTGCGCCGGACGGTCCCCCACGAGAAGCACGCGCCCCGGGTCGCCTTCCTCTATCTGCGCGGCTCCGCCTCCGTGTATCTGATCGGCGGCCGGGACTCGGGCGCCACCTCGCTGCTGGAGGCGGCCGGCGCGGTGGACGCGGGGGCGGCGTCCGGACTGGACGGGGACTTCACCGCGATCACCACCGAGGCCCTCGCGCGGGCCGCGCCCGACGCGATCCTCGTGATGACCAAGGGGCTCGAATCCGTGGGCGGCGTCGACGGGTTGGTGGCGATCCCGGGGGTCGCGCAGACACCGGCCGGGATGCACCGGCGGGTCGTGTCCGTCGAGGACGGGGTGCTCCTCTCCTACGGCCCGCGCACCGACCGGGTGCTCGCGTCGGTGGTACGGCAGTTGTACGGGGGTGACGCCGAATGACCGTCACCGACAGGCCCGTCGGGCGGACGGCCGCTCCCGTTCCCGCCCGGCGCCAGCGTACGACGGCGTGGCTGCTGACCGCCGCGCTGGTCGCCGCCCTGCTGGTCCTCGTCCCGGTCGCCGCCGGGCTCGGCGCCTATCCGATCCCGACCGGGGACGTGCTCGCCTCCGTGCTGCACCGGGCCGGGCTCGGCGGGACGGCGCTGGAGCGGGTGCCGGAGTCCGTCCTGTGGGACGTGCGCTTCCCGCGGATCGCGCTCGCGCTGCTCGTCGGCGCGTCGCTCGGGTGCGCGGGGGCGCTGATGCAGGGCGTGTTCGGCAATCCGCTCGCCGAACCGGGCGTCATCGGCGTCTCGTCGGGGGCGGCGGTGGGGGCGGTGGGCACGATCGCGTTCGGGCTGGACTTCCTGGGCACCTGGACGGTGTCCGCGTTCGCGTTCGGCTCCGGGCTCGCCACCGTGCTGCTGGTGTACGGGATGTCGCGCTCCGGGGGCCGTACGGAGGTCGTGACGCTGATCCTCACCGGGATCGCGGTGAACGCCTTCTCGGGGGCGCTGATCGGGCTGTTCCTGTTCTTCGCGGACACCGCCGCCGTCAGCCGGATCACCTTCTGGCAGCTCGGCTCGCTCTCCCAGGCGACCTGGCCCAAGGTGCTCGCGGTGCTGCCGTGCGCGGTGGCCGGGCTGGCGCTCGCGCCGCGGTACGCGCGGCGGCTCGACCTCCTCGCGCTCGGCGAACGGCCCGCGCGGCACCTGGGGGTGGACGTGGAGCGGCTGCGGCTGGTGCTGGTCCTGGTGATCGCCCTGCTGACGGCGGCGGCGGTCAGCGTGTCCGGGATCATCGGGTTCGTGGGACTGGTCGTACCGCATCTGCTGCGGATGGCGGCGGGGCCCGGGCACCGGTTCCTGCTCCCGGGCAGTGCGTTGCTCGGGGCGCTGGTCCTGCTGGCGGCGGACGTGGCGTCCCGTACGGCGGCGGCCCCCGCGGAGCTTCCGCTCGGTGTCCTCACCGCCCTCCTGGGCAGCCCCGTCTTCTTCTGGCTCCTCCACAGGACCCGCCGCCGCCAAGGAGGTTGGGCGTGACCGGATTCAACGGATTCAACGGGTTCAAGGGGTTCAAGGGGCTTCCCCGTCGCCCCCCGCCCCCTTCCCGTCCCGCACCCGGTGACGTGCTCGTCGAGGCCGTCGGGGTCGGGGTGCGCCTGGGAGGGCGGCCCGTGCTGCACGGGGTGGACCTGGCCGCCCGCGCCGGACGGCTGCTCGCGCTCGTCGGGCCCAACGGGGCCGGGAAGTCCACCCTGTTGGGTGCCCTCGCCGCGGACGTCCCGGTCGCCGAGGGCGCCGTGCGGATCCACGGGCGGACCGCCGCCCGGTGGTCCCCCGCCGAACTCGCCCTGCGCCGCGCCGTACTCCCCCAGTCGGCCACCCTGTCCTTCCCGTTCACGGTCGCCGAGGTGGTCCGGATGGGCCGCGCCCCGCACCCCGCCGACCCCGCCGCGGACGACCGCGCGGTGGCCGACGCAATGGCCGCGGCCGAGGTCACCGCCCTCGCCGCCCGCCCCTTCTCCGCGCTCAGCGGCGGCGAGCGCGCCCGGGTGTCGTTCGCCCGCGTCCTGGCCCAACAGGCGCCCCTGCTCCTGCTGGACGAGCCGACCGCCGCCCTCGACCTCCGGCACCAGGAGTCGGTGCTCCGACTGTGCCGGCGGCGCGCGGACGCCGGTGACGCCGTGGTCGTCGTCCTGCACGACCTCGCCCTCGCCGCCGCCTACGCGCACCACGTCGCCGTCCTGCGCGCCGGCCGTGTCGTCGCCCACGGCCCGCCCTCCGGGGTCTTCTCCGAGCCCCTGCTGTCGGAGGTGTACGGCCATCCCGTCGAGGTGTACCCGCACCCCCGCACCGGAGCCGTCGTCGTCGCCCCGAAACGCCTTCCTTGACCCTCCCTTTGCCCGCCGTTGGTGCCGGTTTTGAGCCGTCGAGATCAAGCCGTGCCTGTGATCTTTTCGTGAGAGACGAATCACGATCCGGGCGGGTATTAGTGAGGTAAGCCTCATGTAAGTTAGGGCAGCCTCACTACAGCACGTCCACCATGTTCCCGCTTCCTGGAGCCCGCATGCGAGCCGTCCGACTCACCGTCTCCGCCGCCGCCACGGTGGCCGCTCTGACCGCCCTCACGGCCTGTACCGCGAAGAGCGACGCGAAGGACGGTGACGCCATCAAGGTCACCGCGGCCGACTCCACCTGCGACACCTCCGCCAAGTCGGTCCCGGCCGGCCAGGTCACGCTCCAGATCGAGAACAAGGGCTCCAGGGCCACCGAGGTCGAGATCGTCTTCCCGGACGACCGGATCGTCTCCGAGAAGGAGAACATCGGCCCGGGCACCAAGTACACGCTCACCGCCGAGGTCAAGGCCGGCTCGTACGAGATCGCCTGCCGCCCGGGCATGAAGGGCCACGGCGTGCGCCAGAAGCTCACGGTCACCGGCGGCTCCGTCGCCAAGCGCGACCCGCAGCTCGACAAGGCCGTCGCCGACTACCGCCAGTACGCCCAGGACCAGGCCGACCAGACGCTGCCGCTCGTCGGGACCTTCGTGAAGGCGATCAAGGACGGCGACCTGGAGGCCGCGAAGAAGGCGTACGCGCCCTCGCGCCTCGGCTGGGAGCGCACCGAGCCGGTCGCCGAGTCCTTCGGCGACATCGACCCGAAGGTCGACACCCGCGCGGACGGCCTGGAGGACGGCCAGAAGTGGACCGGCTGGCACCGCCTGGAGAAGTCCCTCTGGGAGGACAAGAAGATCGGTGACGAGGACAAGGCCCTCGCCGACGAGCTGGTGACGGACCTGAAGGACTGGCAGACCCGCGTCGGCAAGGCCGAGATCACCCCGACCTCCATGGCCAACGGCGCCAAGGAGCTGCTCGACGAGGTCGCCACCGGCAAGGTCACCGGCGAGGAGGACCGCTACTCGCACACCGACCTCGTCGACTTCAAGGCCAACGTCGAGGGCGCCCAGAAGGCGTACGAGCTGCTGAAGCCGGTCGCCGCCAAGAACGACTCCGCGCTCACCACCGAACTCGACAAGCAGTTCACGGCGCTCGACACGCTGCTGGACAAGTACCGCACGGACAAGACCTCGTACGACTTCGTCTCGTACGACAAGGTCACCAAGGATCAGCGCAAGGAGCTGTCGGACGCGGTGAACGCCCTCGCGGAACCGCTGTCCAAGCTCGCCGCGGCCGTCGTCACGAAGTAGGACCCACCATGACCGAGAACCAGGGCGGCGGCGCCCCCTCGCGCCGCGCGCTGATCGGCTGGGGCGGTGCCGGGCTCGCGCTCGGCGCCGCCGCGGCGGGCGGCGCTGTCGCCATGACCCGCGTCGGCGAGGACGCCGACCCGGCCGCCGCCGACACCGGCGCCGCGGTCGAGTTCCACGGCGCCCACCAGGCCGGCATCGCGACCCCGGTGCAGGACAGACTGCACTTCGCCGCGTTCGACGTGAAGACCGACGACCGCGCCGAGTTCGTCCAACTGCTCAAGGACTGGACGCGGGCCGCGCGCCGGATGACCGCCGGGCACACCGTCGGCGAGGGCGCCTACGGCGGACTCGCCGAGGCGCCCCCGGACGACACCGGCGAGGCCCTGGGGCTCAAGCCCTCGCGGCTCACCCTCACCATCGGCTTCGGGCCCGCCCTGTTCGAGCGGTTCGGCCTCGCCGACCGCAGGCCCCCGGCCCTGGCCGACCTGCCGAAGTTCCCCGGCGACAACCTCGACGGCGCCCGCACCGGCGGCGATCTGTGCATCCAGGCGTGCGCGGACGATCCGCAGGTCGCCGTGCACGCGATCCGCAACCTGGCCCGCATCGGCTTCGGCACGGTCGCCATCCGCTGGTCCCAGCTCGGCTTCGGCAAGACCTCGTCGACGACCCCCGACGCCCAGACCCCGCGCAACCTCATGGGCTTCAAGGACGGCACCCGCAACATCGCGGGCACCGAGACCGACCGGCTCACGAAGTACGTGTGGGCCGGCGAGGGCGACGGACCCGCCTGGATGACCGGCGGCTCGTACCTCGTCGCCCGCCGCATCCGCATGAACATCGAGACCTGGGACCGTACGTCGCTCCAGGAGCAGGAGGACGTGTTCGGCCGCGACAAGGGCGAGGGCGCCCCCGTCGGCAAGGCCAAGGAGCACGACGCGCCGTTCCTGAAGGCGATGAAGCCGGACGCCCACGTCCGCCTCGCCCACCCCGACTCCAACGACGGAATCACCATCCTGCGCCGGGGCTACTCCTTCACCGACGGCACCGACGGCCTCGGCCGGCTCGACGCGGGCCTGTTCTTCCTGGCCTACCAGCGCGACGTCCGCAAGGGGTTCATCCCGCTCCAGCGCCGGCTGTCCGCCCAGGACGCGCTCAACGAGTACATCCAGCACGTGGGTTCGGCCGTGTTCGCCGTCCCGCCGGGCGTCCGCGACACGGACGACTGGTGGGGGCGCACACTGCTGTCCGAGGAGGCGTAGCCCGTGTTCTCCAACTACCTGATCGGCCTGCGCGAGGGACTGGAAGCCAGCCTCGTCGTCTGCATCCTGATCGCCTATCTGGTCAAGACCGACCGCAGGGACGCCCTGCGGCCGATCTGGACCGGCATCGCCATCGCCGTCGCCATCGCGATGGGCTTCGGCTGCGCGCTCGAATTCGGCTCCCAGGAACTGACGTTCGAGGCGCAGGAGGCGCTCGGCGGTTCGCTGTCGATCGTCGCGGTCGGCCTGGTGACGTGGATGGTGTTCTGGATGCGCCGCACCGCCCGGCACCTCAGGTCCGAGCTGCACGGCAAGCTGGACGCCGCGCTCGCGATGGGCACGGGCGCGCTGGTGGCGACGGCGTTCCTGGCCGTCGGCCGCGAGGGACTGGAGACCGCGTTGTTCGTGTGGGCGTCGGTGCACGCGGCGAGCGACGGCACGCCGCGCCCGCTGATCGGCGTCGCGCTGGGTCTGGCCACCGCGGTCCTGCTGGGCTGGCTGTTCTACCGCGGCGCGCTGAGGATCAACCTCGCCAAGTTCTTCACCTGGACCGGCGGCATGCTGGTCGTCGTGGCGGCGGGCGTGCTCGCGTACGGCTTCCACGACCTCCAGGAGGCCAACTGGATCCCGGGCATCCGAACCCTGGCCTTCGACATCAGCGACACCATCCCGCCGGACAGCTGGTACGGCACGCTCCTCAAGGGCGTGTTCAACTTCCAGCCGGACCCGACCGTCGTCCAGGTCACGGTGTGGCTGCTGTACCTGGTCCCGACGCTCGTGATCTTCTTCGCCCCGGTAGGGTTCCCCTCCGGGAAGGGGAAGGTGAAGGCACCTGATGACCAGGGATCGCAGCCCTCGAAGGCTTCGCAGGCGTGACCGGAACTCCCTTGCCGCGGCGGCGCTGACCGCTCTGTCGCTGACCGCGAGCGGCTGTGTGGTGGTGCACGGGGAGCGCGAGGTGCTGCCCGCCGCCACCAAGGCCGAGGCGGCGCGGGCGCTGGAGCGGTTCACGGACGCGTACAACGCGGCGGACAAGGCGTACGACCGCTCGCTGGACGCGGACCACGTCACCGGGGCGCTCGCCGACATCGACGGCGCCCGGCTGGACGCGGGGCACGCCAACAGCCCGGCGGGCAACGGCTCGTACGTGCCGCTGACGCTGACCGACGCGAAGTTCACCATCCCCGCGAAGGCCGGCTGGCCGCGCTGGTTCGTCGCCGACGCCCGCGGCAACAAGGGCGGGAACGTCCGCTGGCTGCTGGTGTTCACGCGCGGCGGGCTCGACGAGCCGTTCCAGGTGGCGTACTTGACGCTGCTCGCGCCGGACGCGGTGCCCGAGTTCGCGAAGGACGCGGAGGGGCGGGCCGAGACCGTACCGGCTGACTCGTCCGAACTGGCCGTATCGCCCGGGGACTTGAGCAAGCGGTACACGACGTACCTCCAGGACGGCGGCAGCGGTTTCGCGGACGGCGCGCACACCAGCGGGTGGCGGGCGTCGCGGGCGAAGGAGGCGAGCCGGCCGGGCCTCGCGACGCAGTACGTCGACAAGCCGCTGACGAACGGCGACTACGCCCCGCTGGCGCTGCGCACGGCGGACGGCGGGGCGCTGGTGTTCTTCGCCTCGCGCCACTTCGAGAAGCGGACGGCCGCGGCGGGCACGACGGTGCCGATCCCGAACAAGGACGTGCAGGCCCTGACGAAGGGCGAGGTCAAGCAGTCCCTGACCCTGGAGTCCGTCTCCAACGAGGCGGCCCTCGACCCGGTGAAGGGCGGCGGTGACGTCTCCCTGCTGGGCCGGGTCCAGGGTCTGACGGCGGCGCAGGGCGGGTAGCCGGCGGTCCCCGGCACGGGCGGCCGGAGCCCGGGACCGGTCAGTGGCGCAGGGGCCAGGTCTCGCGGGTGGTGCCGGGGTGGTGGCGGGCGCAGGCGTCCGTGAGGATCTCCAGCAGGCTGAGCGGGTCGGGCAGGGCGTGTTCGGGGCCCCGTACCCAGCGCACCCGCCGGTCGTCGTCGCCGGGCAGCCGCGCGGGTGGTACGAGCACGTAGGAGCCGCGGCAGTGCCAGCGCAGGCCCGGGTGCTCGTCCATCGTCTCGGGATGGCAGTCCAGCTCGCAGGGCCACCACTCGTCCTCGTCCTCGGGCGTGCCCCGGGTGAGGGTGAAGAACAGCATGCGGCCGTCGTCACTCTCGGCGACCGGGCCGACCTCGACGCCGCCGGCCTCCAGCCGCTCCAGCGCCTCCAGGCCGGCCTCCAGCGGCACGTCGAGGACGTCGTGCGTCATGCCGGTCGCGGTGATGAAGTTCGCCTGCGGCTGGTGCCGGGCCCAGCGCTCGATCTGGGCGCGGTCGGTGGTGGACTGCGTCTGCCAGGCGAACGACACGGGGTGCCGGGCGGGGGTGGGACAGCCGACGCGGTCGCAGGAGCAGCGGTAGCCGGGGGCGGGGTGCGCGGCGGGCGCGAGCGGCAGTCCTGCCTCGGCGGCGGCGAGCAGCAGGGCCTCGCGGTCCGTCCCGTCGACCGCCTCCTGCGGACGGCGTCCGCGCAGCCACCGGGAGAGTTTGCCCTGCCGGCCGGTCCGGCCGTCGAACCCCGAGCTCATCTATCGCCTCGCCTCGCTGTCGTGCGGACACCCTGCCCCATGGTCCCACCATCCTGCGCCCCACCCGACCACACCCGTGCACCGGGGGGCACACCGGGCTGCCCGCCCGGCCCCACCAGGGGCACCGCGCTCCGGGCAGCGAGCCGCGACGAACGGCGACGCGGGGGGGGTGCCTCTATGTCTTTCGTCAAGCGAGGCGTGGGGTTCTGGGTTCGTAGAAGGTGCCGTCGCGGAGCATCGCGAACAGCACGTTGATCC